>DAIMYJ010000136.1:0-6267 GCA_036734545.1 Chitinophagales bacterium | reverse complement strand
TTTAATTTCAGTTTTAGTGGGAGGCGTTTTATTTGTTTTTATTTTTCCAGAAAGCCAGTGTTTATACAACAAAATAATTTCCTCACGGATGTCTTTATTATGACTGTGTTTAATATCTAATTCTGTAAATGGATTACCCCATTTTGTGGGTCGGCCAACATAGACTATTGGAAGATCATTTGGAGACAGTAGTTTGTGCTGCCGGGAACGTTGAAGCCTGATTGGATTTACCTTGGGTTTCATGATATTCAAATAATTTCAAAGACAAAAGTAATAGCATGTTATCTATTTAATATTGGTTTACCCTTGAATAGCCTAGACTTAAATTTATTCTGTAATCCCCCTCTTGCAAATTCCCCGAACCCTCCTTAACTTTGCCCCCACATTCAGTTTCGGCTGGATATTGGCTGATGGTGTAACTGGCAACACGTCTGATTTTGGTTCAGAAGAGTCTAGGTTCGAGCCCTAGTCGGCCAACTGAAAGAGCCCCTTTTTGGGGCTTTTTTCGTTTGTATAGGCGATTTAGTGGGGTAGGGTAAGGCCTTTTCTGAAGAGCTTGATTGGCATTTGGTATCGGGTAGTGAGTATCAGGTATCGAGACCGCCCCGGGGACCAGGAGCCAGGAGCCAGGAGCCAGGAGCCAGGATTCAGGATGGATTCACCTACCCACCCTTACGCGCCTTTGCGCCTCTGCGTGCCTACATTCACATCTGCACATCTGCACATTCGCACATCTGCACATCAATTTCCCCTCCGTTCCGTAAATTTGCCGCTCAATCATTCCGAAATCATACATCAGACCATGTCGTATAACAATATTGTAAGCCTGCTCGGAGACAAGGCAGAGTATCTCCTGAACCATGAATCCAAGACCATCAGCCGCGACAGCCTCCACCTGCCCGGCGGCGATTTTGTTGACCGCGTATGGATGCAGAGCGACCGCAATCCGCAGGTGCTCCGCAATATGGAAGCCATGTTCGGCCACGGCCGTCTGGCCAATACCGGCTACCTGAGCATACTGCCGGTAGACCAGGGCATTGAGCACTCCGCCGGCGCCTCTTTCGCCAAGAACCCCATTTACTTCGACCCCGAGAATATCGTGAAGCTGGGTATCGAAGGCGGCTGTAACGCTGTGGCTACCACCTACGGTGCCCTCGGCGTGGTAGCGCGCAAGTATGCCCACAAGATCCCCTTCATCGTAAAGATCAACCACAACGAATTCCTCAGCTACCCCAACCGCTACGATCAGGTGATGTTCACCTCCATCAAAGCCTCCTGGGAACTGGGTGCTGCCGCTGTGGGTGCCACCATCTACTTCGGCTCTGAGGAGTCCACCCGCCAGTTGCAGGAAGTAAGCGACGCCTTCCAGTATGCCCACGAGCTGGGTATGGCCACCATCCTGTGGTGCTACCTCCGCAACCCGGCCTTCAAGACCGCTGAGAAAGACTATCACGTGAGTGCCGACCTCACCGGACAGGCCAACCACCTGGGTGTTACCATCGAGGCCGACATCATCAAGCAGAAACTGCCCGAGAACAACGGCGGATTCCTGGCCCTGAACAGCAAGGACAATCCGTATGGCAAGAACGACAAGCGCATATACGAAGAGCTCACCTCTGAGCATCCGATAGACCTCTGCCGCTACCAGGTGGCCAACTGTTTCATGGGCCGCGCCGGCCTCATCAACTCCGGCGGAGCCTCCTCCGGTGCCACCGACCTTACCGAGGCGGTGACCACAGCCGTGATCAACAAGCGCGCCGGCGGTATGGGACTCATCTCCGGCCGCAAGGCGTTCCAGCGCCCCATGAACGAAGGTGTGGCCATTCTGAACGCCATTCAGGATGTGTACCTGACCAAAGAAGTTACCATCGCGTAACCGAATTTCGTAGCTTCGGCTGTGCGTCCGGAGTTGCGCTTTTATTCACTATTAAACAGGTAGAACATGGCAGATCAGAAACCCGATAAGTCGAGCTGGTTCAAGCGCGTGCGCAAAGGCATCGAGACCTCCACCGATGAAAAACTCGATACCCCCGAAGGCGTTTGGTGGCAGTGCCCCGATTGCAAGAAGACGTTCACCGCCATCGAATACGAGACCAACCTGTGGTGTTGCCCCAACTGTCAGTATCACGGCCGCATCGGCTCCAAACAGTATTTCAGCATCTTCTTCGACGAGGGGAAACATACTGTTATCTGTGAGGAGGTAAAGGCTAAGGATGCATTGAATTTCAAGGACTTAAAACCGTATTCCGAGCGCCTCAAGGACGCCTGGAAGCGGTCAGAATACACCGACGCCATCACCGTTGGCACAGGCCCCATCAACGGGCATGATGCCGTTATCGCCTGCATGAATTTCGAGTTCATCGGCGGCAGTATGGGCAGCGTGGTGGGTGAGCGCATCTCCCGCGCCATCGACTATTGCATCGCGCATCACCTGCCCCTTATGATCATCTCCAAATCGGGCGGCGCGCGCATGATGGAAAGCGCCTTTTCGCTCATGCAGATGGCCAAGACCTCGGCCAAACTCACCCTGATGGAGCAGAACCGTCTGCCCTACATCAGCCTCTGCACCGACCCCACCACCGGCGGCGTAACGGCCAGCTTCGCCATGCTCGGCGACGTGAACATAGCCGAACCCAAAGCCCTCATCGGTTTTGCCGGTCCGCGCGTCGTAAAGGAGACCATCAAGAAAGACCTGCCCAAAGGATTCCAGTCGGCCGAGTTCGTGCTCGAGACCGGTTTCCTCGACCTGATCGTGGAGCGCAAACTGCTCAAGGAAACGGTAGCCCGCCTGTTCTCGCATTTCCGCAACGAAGCGGTGGCGGGGTAAAGGATTGGCGCGGGGCGGGGGCCACAACCCTGCCGGCACCGCGGAGACCGTTTTTGAATGTTCCGGCACTGCTCCTGAAGGCCGTGTAAAAATTTGTTTTTTATGCGGGGACTTCGTATCTTTGCCCTTCAAATTTTCAAAAGAGTATTTCAATGCCAGTTGTAACCGCCGCAAAGAAGAAAGAGATCTTTAAGGATTATGCCGGAAACGAAGCCAATACGGGCAGCGTGGAAGCGCAGATCGCTCTCTTTACCCACCGTATCAATCACCTCACCGAGCACCTGAAGACCAACAAGAAGGACTTCGCCACCAAGCGCAGCCTCCTGATGCTCGTAGGTAAGCGCCGCCGCTTCCTCAACTACCTGATGAAGAAAGATATCGCCGCCTACCGCGTACTGATCGAAAAACTGAATATCCGTCGCTAATACCTGCATGGAAAAATACATGGGCTATGAGGAAATCCACGATCTCCCGTAGCCCTTTTTTGTTTTCCGGGCCGCATAGCAGCCGCTCCTGAGAGACTTACCGCACAGCGCGGATGCGGGCGACATACGAATCCATAACCTATTACCCGAACTTGTATTTTTAATCATAACCTGGCCGGAGTTTGAATACGTCCTTTTTCCCCAAGAAAACCCCGGCGATCCCCGCTCAAGAAATTTCAAACTCCTGCCGCAAAAACACCCTTCAAGGAGGGAACAGTAAACCAAAATGAAACCAAATCCCATTACGATCGAGGTGCCGCTGAGCAATGGCCGGACGGTGACCATCGAGACCGGAAAGCTGGCCAAGCAGGCCGATGGCTCCGTGGTACTCCGCTGCGGAAATACCATGCTGCTGGCTACCGTGGTGTCGGCCAAGGAGGCAAAAGAAGGCGTTGACTTCATGCCGCTGACCGTTGACTACCGCGAGAACTACGCCGCTGCCGGACGCTATCCCGGCGGATTCCTGAAGCGCGAAGCACGCCCTTCAGAATACGAGATCCTCATCAGCCGCCTCATCGACCGCGCCATGCGCCCGATGTTCCCGGATGATTATCATGCTGACACTCAGGTGCTTGTAACGCTTATCTCCCTCGATAAGGAGATACTCCCCGATGCCCTCGCCGGTCTGGCCGCCGCTGCTGCCATGGCCGTTTCCGATATCCCCTTCAACGGACCGATATCTGAAGTGCGCGTTGGCCGTGTGAACGGACAATACGTGATCAACCCCACCCGTTCCGAACTGGAGCGTTCCGACATCGACATGATCGTGGCCGGTTCAGCGAAAGATGTGGTGATGGTGGAAGGCGAGATGAAGGAAGTGAAGGAAGAGGATATGCTGGAAGCCATTCGCGTGGCACACCAGGTGATCCAGGACCAGTGCGCCGCCCTCAACGAACTCACCCGCATGGTGGGAAAGGAGACCAAGCGCGCCTACAGCCACGAAGTGAACGACCAGGACCTGAAGGACCGCATGTACCGCGAGCTGTTCGACAAGGTGAGCGCTGTGGCCCACGCCCCCTCTGCCAAGGAAGTGCGCACCGATGCCTTCAAAAAGATCAAGGAAGATTTCAAAGCCACCTTCAGCGAGGAAGAACTCGCCGAAAAGGCCGGCATGATAGACCGCTACTACAAAGTCATCGAGAAGCATGCGATGCGTGAGATGATCCTCACCGACCGCCAGCGCCTCGACGGTCGCCGCATGGACGAGATCCGCCCCATCTGGTGCGAGATCGACTACCTGCCTTCTACCCACGGCTCTGCCGTTTTCACCCGTGGTGAAACACAGTCGCTCACCACCGTTACCCTCGGTTCCAAGATGGACGAGCAGCTGATCGACGGTGTGGTGCACGAAGGACAGAGCAAGTTCCTGCTCCACTATAACTTCCCGCCGTTCTCTACCGGTGAGGCCAAGCCGATGCGCGGTCTGGGCCGTCGCGAGGTAGGCCACGGTAACCTGGCCATGCGCGCCATCAAGTGGTCGCTGCCCGAAGACAATGTATACACCATCCGCGTGGTATCCGATATCCTCGAATCCAACGGTTCATCATCCATGGCTACGGTATGTGCCGGCAGCATGGCCCTGATGGATGCGGGTGTGAAAGTGAAAAAAGCCGTTGCCGGTATCGCCATGGGCCTCGTGTCTGAACAGAACATGGTGCGCTATGCGATATTGAGCGATATCCTGGGTGATGAAGACCACCTGGGAGATATGGATTTCAAAGTGGCCGGTACCGTTGACGGTATCACCGCCACGCAGATGGACATCAAGGTAGACGGACTGAGTTTCGGCGTGGTGAAAGAAGCGCTGGAGCAGGCACGTGCCGGCAGGTTGCACATCCTCAACGAGATGAGCAAGGCCATCAGCGAGCCGCGTGCCGATTACAAGCCGCATGCACCGCGTATCGTACAGATCCAGATCCCGCGCGATTATATCGGTGCGGTGATCGGCCCCGGTGGTAAGATCATTCAGGAAATGCAGCGTGAAAGCGGCGCCGAGATCTCCATCGAGGAAGTGGGTGAAGTGGGTATCGTAGATATCTCCTCACCGAACCAGGAATCCATCGAAAAGGCCCTGGCCCGCATCCGCGCCATCGTAGCCATCCCCGAAGTGGGAGAGGAGTACGAGGCAACGGTGAAGTCCATCATGCCTTACGGTGCCTTCGTAGAATTCCTGCCCGGCAAAGAAGGCCTCCTGCACATCAGCGAGGTAAGCTGGCAGCGTCTCGAGAACCTCGACGGCGTCCTGAACAAGGGCGACAAAGTGCGCGTGAAACTGCTCGAAGTAGATCCGAAGACCGGCAAGTTCAAACTGTCGCGCAAGGTCCTCCTCGAGCGCCCTCCGCGTCCGCAGCACAACAAAGAAGAACAGAACTGATCCACAGTTCTTTCCACTGAATAAACAACGGGCATGTGTTCTAGAGCACATGCCCGTTTGTATTTTCAGAAGTATACCTTTTAACCGGCAGAGGCGGTGCTTTTGGTATCGGGTATCAAGTATCAAGTATCGAGACTATTTAGCGAATTCCCCACTTCCCGCTCCTTCCCGCCTCCCCGCCTTCCCGGCCTCAAAAGAAATACCGAGACTACGCACCATTTCATATCAAACACCTTCGTGCAACCATAGTGTCCCTCGCGCCTTCGTGGCAATAAACGAGGATAAGGAGACCATGCACCATTTCCTATCAAACACCCTTCGTGCAACCATAGTGTCCCTCGCGCCTTCGTGGCTAATCGACTAAAATGCTTATGTAAAGAATTCCACTCCATGCTAAACGTACCTCATCCCGCCACAATGTCGCAATGTGCGCGAAGGGTGCGCAAAGGGTGTGTTGGGCGTTGGTTTGTGCGAGTTGGATGTGACGGCCCTATTCCGATAGCTACCGGTATCCTCTCCCGATAGCTATCGGGATTCCCGGCCTCAAAAGAGAATACCGAGACCAAGCACCATTTCGTATC
>DAIMYJ010000135.1:0-6304 GCA_036734545.1 Chitinophagales bacterium | reverse complement strand
ATATCCTGTAGTCCCGACAGGAATCGAACCTGTATCAAAAGTTTAGGAAACTTCTATTCTATCCATTGAACTACGGGACCCTGATCAAAGAACTTTTTGGGGATGCAAAGGTACGGAAATAGCGGCAATCAGAGGTCGTAGTAGTGGTTAAAGATGTCGGTTTTCAGCGCCAGCATGAAGAGGGTGGTCTTCAGGGTCTCGTTCTCGTTGGAGAAATTGCGGATGAAGATCTGGCCCTCGATGTTCATGTTTATGCTGGGGTTGATCAGGAAACCGCCGCGCAGATCGGCACTGGTGATATCGGTCTTCAGGCCCTGGCCGATGAAGTTGCCATAGCTATCGGGGAAACCGGGAATATCGAAGTCGGAGGTGAAGAGATCGGAGCCGAAGTGATCGTCAGGACCATCATCGTAGCCGATCGTGGCTTTCTGGAGTTTAGCTTCCATATAGAAGCGCTCGAAGAAGCGGTAGTTGACGATACCAATGAATTCGCGGAAGTTGGCGCCGAGCGGATGGGCAATGGGCTGGTTGTAATGCACATAGTTCTGCTCGGGTTCCTTGTGCGCGTATGTGTAAGGTGCGGCCTGGTTCATTTCGCCCTGGATCACAAGATTTTTGATCTTGAAGGGGTTGTATACCTTGAATCCCGCCTGAATACCGAATTTATTCCGGTAATAGCCCTCCCCTGCCCTTGCGGCAGCCACATCGAGGTCATCGAGCAGGAACTGGCCATAGATGATCGCATTGTCCACCGGTTTGAGCTTGATGTTCGCGCCCATCATGGCGTTATCGGGTGAGCCCAATCCGAATTCAATGGGACGGAAGAAGATGATGGGATTGAGGTAGTTCACGTCAAACCCTCTGTAACGTGTAGAATCATTGGCCGGCCAGATGATCCCTTCGAACAGGCCTACCTGGAGCCAGTCAAATACATCGTAACTCAGGTAATGGAATGAACCGAATTTTCTCGGCAGACCGGTCACCTCGATCACGGTATCCGGCGGCAGGCTGCTTGCGTTGGTGAACTCGGTATAGATATTCACGTATTTGATCTTCCAAACGGTAGTAGAGATCTTGAAGAACGGATAGAACGTTGCGTTATCGCTCATCAGCATACTACGGTAGCCGTCGCCGATGAAATTGCGGTCATGGCCGAGCTGGAAGTTAAAGATGTGGGATGGCGAATAGGAGACATATCCGCTGGCATTAGCATAGTCGAACAGATCGCCCTTGAAGGAGCGCACTTTGCCCTGGCCGGGAACGATGTTGTAATACCGTATCCATGGCGTGAGGTAGGCGGGAAAATCGCCCTGATTTTCGCGGAAGGTGGCCGCGAAAGATACTTTGCGTGCAGCACCGATATCGCCCATGGCAGAGATACCACGGGTGTTGATCCATGCCGCATTGTTATTATTGGCAAGGTCGAGGCCGCCGGCAAAATTTACGACCGGGTCGATGCGGAGACGGAAGTCTTCGGTGCTTACGCCCACGATGGTGTCGTAGCCGATCCAATTCCAGACTTTACCGAAGAAGCGGTCGCCCGGCACCCTGCGCAGGTTAAAAATGGAATCATACGTGACCACCTCCTGTACCTCCTGCATGCGATAGGGACGCACGGAAGTATGGAACAGCACGCCCTTTTCGTTGAGCGCGGGTTCGTACCAATTATAAATGTTGCGGTTAAGCGGAAGATTGTTTTGCTGCGCGGATGCGACCGACAGGCAGCCGAGGAGGAGGAGTGTAAGATTAAAACGCATTTTCATTTCCTTTAAGCATGCTCCACACCGTGAGAAATACGATCTTGATATCGAGCCAGAAGCTCCAGTTCTCGAGATACCAGAGGTCATATTGCACGCGTTTTTCCATCAGCACCGGATCGGTGGTATCACCGCGGTAACCGTTGGCCTGTGCCGCACCGGTGATTCCGGGCTTCACGAAATGGCGCACCATAAAGTTATTGACGATCTTGGAATATTCTTCCGTATGTTTCAACATGTGTGGACGGGGCCCTACAACACTCATATCGCCCAGCAGCACATTGATGAACTGGGGCAGCTCGTCGAGGTTGGTCTTGCGCAGGAAGGCGCCCACGCGGGTGATGCGGGGGTCGTTGCGTGTGGCCTGCTTGGTATCGGCCTCTGCGTTCACCTTCATGGTGCGGAACTTGTAACACAGGAATTCTTTGTTGCCTTCACCGCTGCGTTTCTGCATAAAGAACACCGGACCGGGTGAAGATAACTTCACAAATAGGGCGATGATGGGGAACAACCACCAGCCGATCAGGCTAAAGAACAGCAGGGAAAAGCCGATATCGAACAGCCTTTTCTGCAGGCGATTGTAAATATTATCGAGGGGTTCGGGACGAATACTGAGGATAGGCGTATTACCGTAGTAATCAATATTCACCTTTTTGAATTGCTTGCTGATATAGCTGCTGAATTCCGGCACCATGCGGAAGCGGATCAGATTATCATTGCAGAATTCCAGCAGATCATCCACGTAATCGCTCATATCGGAAGGATGGAGGGCAAAATACACCTCATCCACGTGGTTGGTGCGGCAGAATTCCTTGACCTCATGCAGGCTGCCCTGCACATCCTGCATACTGGTCTCCGGGTCGTCGAAATAACCCATGAAGCGGTATCCGAATTCGCCGTGCTCCTGGATCTCCTTCACGAACTGCAGTGAAGCCGGTGTTGTACCGATCACGATGATCCTGCGGTAATTACCGCCGCGGGCGCGATAGCGCTTGAGGTAGGTCTCGAAGCCGATACGCCAGGCCAGGTCCATCACCGTGAAGAAAATATACGTGTAGGCCAGCTGTGCGCGGCTGAACTGATAGCCTTTGATCAGAAAGAGATAGGTGAAGGTAAGCAGCACCTGAAAGGCGAGCACCTTGATGAACCGGAACACGATCTGCTCGTAGCCCGAGCGGCGCTCCTTGTCGGATTTATAGTAATTGGTAACGGAGGTCACCAGGAACCAGATCAGGTTCACGGCCACCAGCAACATGGCAAACTTGCGGTCGCTGGACACCTTGGACAGGCGGTCGAAACTGATGAATATAGCGATGAGGAAGGAGATATTGAGCAGAACAATATCTACCAGGAAGTAAACGAGCTCCAGGAATTGTGAGTAGCGTCTTACCATTTTGTTCTCCGTCCGACTACCGTTTGATGAAACTGAGCATCAAAAGGTTGCATGTGTGTTGGGTTCATGGATCAAGGCTGAGGAGGCCTTTTAACGTATGCAAAAATACTCAATTCGTGTAAGAAAGTGGGCGAACGCGGTTAATTTCCCGTTAAGTCAGCCGCATTTTCACGCAGGAGCCGCGCCAGTTCAGCGAGGGAAGGCAGCACCAGATCGGCATGGGGCTTGGGTTCGGGGCCGATGAGGACGGTATACATGCCCACGGCTTTGCCAAAGGCCATATCGGAACTGCTGTCGCCGGCCACGATGGAGCGGCTGAAGTCGATCTCCGGGAAATCGGCCTGTGCGTCGTAGGCCATGCCGGGCATGGGTTTGCGGTGGGTAGAGCCTTCGTCGGTGACGTCGGTGCAGTAGTAGATGGCGTCTACGTTGCCGTTATGCTGTTGGGCTTCGTTCAGGAGGACGCGATGCACGCTTTCCAGGTCATCTATGGTCATTAACCCCCTCCCTACTCCACGCTGGTTGGTAACGATGATGATCCTGCCGAAGCGGGTGGTGAAATACGCCAGGGCATCGAGGACGCCGGGCAGCCATTCGAACTGCGAAGGGTTGCGCACATAGTCGTTGTCGATCTTGCGGTTGATGACGCCGTCGCGGTCGAGGAATAGGGTCCAGGATCTGTCGATATGTTTAAACGGTATAGTCATGGAAAAGGAACACTGATCGGACGGATAAAACGGATCTACACGGTTTATTTATCTAAGAAATCTGTTTGTGCGCGGGTGTAGTCTTCGGGGATGCCTATGTCGATGAAATAGCCATCGGAGCGGAGTCCGAAGATACGTCCGTTATGGATCTCTTTTTCGAGTATCTCTTTTTCGAAGGAAAACTTTGCGGGGATGCCGGCCGGGAACACCGCTTTGCTCAGGCAATAGACGCCGCCGTTGATGAGGCCTTCGTCGAGGTAACGTTTTTCCAGGAATCCGGTGACCCTGTTCTCGTCATTGATCTCAACGGTGCCGTAGCGGTCGAATTTTTCCATGCGCTTGAGCGCTACCGTGAGCAGTGCGTTCTTCTGATGATGCAGTTCAGCCAAAGCATGGAGTTGCACATCAAAAAAAGTATCGCCATTAATGACAAAGGCTTCGTTGCCCTGAATATACTGACAGGCCTGCAGGATGCCGCCACCGGTGCCCAGCGGATCGGCTTCAATGGAATAAGTGATGCGCAGGGTGCGATACTGATCGCCGAAGGTGTTGATGATCACTTCACGCAGATAGCCCACTGCCAGCACGGCGTGTTCTACCTGTTGATCGATAAGATAATCGAGGATGTACTGCAGAAAAGGTTTGCCGGCTACCGGCGCCATGGGTTTAGGCACTTCGGAAACAACGGCCTGCAGGCGCGTGCCGAATCCTCCTGCCAGCACTATGGCTTCGCGGATCATGGACGCTCGAATAAACTGGCTTCCACGAGTTCACAAATGATATGGCCGAGCATGATATGGCTTTCCTGGATGCGCGGTGTATCGGATGACGGTACGTTGAGCAGATAATCGCAATTATCTTTCATCTTTCCGCCGGATGCGCCGGTCATGGCTACGATGACCATGCCGCGTTCGCGGGCCACGTCGAATGCTTTGAGGATGTTCTCCGAATTTCCGGAGGTGGAGATGCCGAACAGAAAATCACCCTGGCGACCTTTGGCTTTCAGCACGCGGCTGAACACCTGATCGTAACCGTAGTCGTTACCTACTGCGGTCACATAAGATGAATTCACATGCAGTGCTTCTGCATCCAGTGGCGGGCGGTCGAAATAAAAGCGGCCGCTGAATTCTGCTGCGAGGTGCTGGGCATCTGCTGCGCTGCCGCCGTTGCCGCAGAACAATACTTTTTTATCCTGACGGAATGCATCAGCGATACGTTCAGCGATCTCTGCGCATTTCGCAATGAGTTCGGGGTTGTTGAGGATTTCTGTTTTCACGCGGATGCTCTCGGCGATCACGCTTTTGATCTTTTCTACTTGGCTTCCCATGATGTAAGTCCGTATTTAGAGAATTCGAGATTATGCACTTCGCCGCCGAACGTATTGAGTACGTCGATCACTTTATAGCGGGTGTTGCCCGGGCAATAGAAGGTCATGAAACCACCGCCGCCGGCACCGGAGATCTTTCCGCCGGTAGCGCCTGCCTTTATGGCACTTTCATAGATATTGTCGATCACCTCGCTGGATACACCGGAGGCGGTCGCTTTTTTATTTTTCCATCCGTAATCGAGGATATCGCCGATGCGGTTGAGTTCACCTTTCAGGATAGCTTCCTTCATCATGTAGGCCTGCTCTTTCAGGTTGTGCATGGCCTCGATGGATTTATCAGATTTTTTGGTCACGTTGGAGCTCTGCGCCTCGATGATGGTGGATGACAAACGGCTGGTGCCGGTATAGTACATCACGATGTTGAATTCGAGTTCCTGCAGGTACTGGGGACGGATGCGCAGCGGGTTCACGATCACTTTGTCGTCTTTATAGAACTCCATGAAATTCCATCCGCCAAAGGTGGCCGCATACTGGTCCTGCTTCCCGCCGGCCATGGCCAGATCTTTACGTTCGATGTCGTAAGCGAGGTGGGCGATATCATATTCACCCAGCGGCAGTTTGAGCCATTCGGTGAAGGCGCCCACGATGGCCACCACCAGTGTGGATGAAGAACCCAGTCCGGAACCGGGAGGCGCATCCACATAGGTATTCAGTTCGAATGACAGCGGTGCATTATGGTTATGGTCCTTCACGATGCGATTATACACGCCCTTGAGCAGGTCGAGTTGACCATCGATGTCGAGTTTGGAGCTGCTGTCCAGTTCCACGCGCTCGTTGCGGTCCATGGCATGCAGCACGATCTTGCCGTCCTTGCGGGGCAGGATGGTAGCATATGCATATTTATTGATGGTGGCGTTGAGGATACAACCGCCGTAAATATCGCTGTAAGGGCTTACGTCAGTTCCACCACCGGCGAGGCCGATGCGGAGCGGGGCTTTGCTTCTGATGATCATGAATGCGTATCGAGTATCTGGTATCGAGTATCAAGACTTAAAACGGGTTGATCTTGGTTGCACCACCGTGTGGTTGGCAGTCAAAATCGGTGCAAAGGTCGGGTTTT
>DAIMYJ010000134.1:0-6413 GCA_036734545.1 Chitinophagales bacterium | reverse complement strand
TCCTTGCCGTCGGAAGTCTTTACCATCTTGCGTTCTGCCTTACTCATCCCGGTTTGGGCATAGACATCGTCGTTCACGTGGGTGACCGGCTTGAGCGTGCCGTTGGAGGGATCCAGCGACCAGATCTCGGCGGCATGGTTGAAATCTGTGCGGCTCACCAGCAGCAGGCCTTCCGGTGTTTCACCATGGATGGCGGTGATATCGAAATCGCCTGAGGTCACCTGACTCACCGGGTTCTTTTTGCGGCCATCCACCTTGGTAAATACGTTCTGCACATCCACCGAAAACACCTGCATTGTGCCGTTCACCGGGCTGATCATCCAGATCTTATTGCCGTCGTTGCTCCAACGGAAAGCTTCTATTGTTTCATCGTAGCTGGGGATAGCTTCTATGCTGGTTTTCAACTTCTTATCTTCAATGAACAAGCGATTTTTATCCGCTTCATAGCCATCTCTTTCCATGCTCAGCCAGGCCAGACGGGTGCCATCCGGGTTAAAGGCTGGCTGGGTGTCATAGCCCATCATTCCCGTGGTGAGGTTGCGGGTAGCGCCGGATTCCAGGTTGTAGATGAACAAATCCGTGTTGGTGCTGAGGGTATAGGCCTTACCGGAGGCCTGTTTGGTCACGTAGACCAGGTGTTTGCTGTCGTTATGCCAGATGAAGTCCTCGATACCGCCGAAGGGCATTTGGGGACAATCGAATTTCTGACCGGCCATGATATCCTTTTCTTCGGTGATCTGACCGTTATTCCAGCGGGCGATGAACAGGTGGCTGTAGGCACCATCTTCCCAGGTATCCCAATGGCGGTAATTCAGGTCATCATAGATCCTTGCTGAGCTTTGGGTGAGATCCGCATATTTCCCGGATGCCAATACCTGCTCCAATTGTACATCTTTTGAGAAAGCGATCCACTGACCATCGGGGCTGATGCGCACATTAGAGAGGCCGTCCGGATAATTCGTCAGCTGTACCGCGTTGCTGCCGTCCCATTCCGACTGCCAGATCTGTCCTTTGTACAGGAAACCCATCTTGCCGCCCGGAAGTGTCATCACCCCACCCTCTCCCCCGGGTGTTTGGGTGATCTGAGCCGGCGCAGAACCATCCAGTCCGATCGAATAGAGGTTACGCTCCCCTTTCCCGGTGCTCAGATCATACCAGGTAACGCCATAGATGCAGCGTTTACCGTCTGGCGTCAGTGATTCAGCCCCTACCCTGCCCAGTGACCAGAGTCGTTCGGGTGTAAGAGGGGTTTGTGCATGCAGGAGGCCCGTGATCAACAGGGCAACGAAAGCAGTTCGCTTGATATACATAGAAATTTTTATGAATTGTGTTATTTACCGAGTGACAATGCCAGTGGCGGCGTGTATTGGCCGTACACCTGGATCAGAAAGGCTATAGCGCCCAGGATCACGTATAACCAGGTGCGGACGAAATACTTCAGAGGTTTTTTAGGGAGGTGAATCCCGGCCGATTCCAGCAGTTCGGCATAAAAGGTATTATCAGTGTCCTGTTCCACCAGGTCGTGTTTGGCATTTACCAGGCAGCGCTTGAACACCACGAACTGCAGCAAAACGAGGCCATAAGCGGTCACCATCAGATACCAGTCGAACAGGAACGGTCCTGTCCATGCGAGCACCACCAGCAGGAAATGAAACCAAAACCACAGTCTGGAGGAGGTAGTGGACGCTTTGGCGGATGGCATGGTGCGAATTTACGGCATGTACAGCACTTTAGCCCGGTAGTTACCGTGTATGCGCGCAGTCCGGTTTCAACTTGCCATGAAGCGCATGCTGTTGTTTCCTAATATATCTATATTTGACCATCACCACCTGCGTGCGGTCATGTCAACACCTGCTTACCTGAAACATCTTCGATCCGACCCGGTGCTGGCTACTGCATTGCGTGGCCAGGAGACTGTCACCCTTAAACAGGAAAAGCATATTTATCTCTATCTCTGTTATAACATCATGAGTCAGCAATTATCCACCCGTGTGGCGGATGTGCTGCAACAGCGCTTTCATGCATTGTATCCTGTCAGGCGGCCAACGGCACAGCAGATCTACGAAACGCCTGTGGAAGTGCTTCGCGGTATCGGTTTATCTCAGGCCAAAGCGCATTACGTAAAAAATGTAGCTGCATTTGAGCTGGAACATGGCATGCAGCCGGCCATCCTGAACCGTATGGAGGATGCAGAGGTAAAGCGTTATCTGACGCAGATCAAGGGTGTTGGCAACTGGACGGTGGAGATGCTGTTGATGTTCGCACTGGGTCGTGAAGACGTATTTGCTCCGGATGATCTGGGAATACAGCAGGCCATGCACAGTTTGTATCGTTTGCCTGTTCAGGATCAACGGAAGCGCAGGCAGCGCATGGAGCGCATTGCCGAAAAATGGGCGCCGTATCGCACGTATGCGTGCATACATTTATGGCGTATGCGGGATACTGCAGGCAAATAAAAACGCCGGTATTGCTACCGGCGTCATTCAAAACCCATGAAACATTTAACAATTGCAGGGCTTTATATAACCTCTGCAACCATCTTTACCTTGAATTTCACCACAACGGTAAAATCGACAGGGGTCTCATTGACATCCCCTCTCAGGTATATCATTGCCTGATGCGGTTCACTCTTGATCAAGCCGGCGAGTTTATCGACAGCTGCCTGATCGAACACTAATGAGCCTTCGGTCATAGCCTGCATCAGGTTAACATTATTAACGGTAGAGATGACCATGGCATCACTGCCGTCGGCATTGGCCACTTCCAGTGTTCCTGCATTGATCTGCTGGGTAGCAGAACCATTCAGATAGGTTACAAGGTATCTCACCTCGATCACCTCAATGGATTTGATATGAGAAGAATACTGTTCGATCAGATCACTTTCACTCAGGGCATCCAACAGTTCTTCACCGGAGAACTGGGCATTATTGCCCTGAACTTCGATGGTCGCTTTCAATTCAAACTCTTCATTTACATCCAGCTTATTGCAGGAAGTGAAGAATATCAGAACGGCGGTCAATGCGCTAATTCCGAATATGTTGAGCGTTTTCATACAATTTATATTAGATACCTCAAATAGACACTTTTCTACCTATGGGAAGGATGACCGTAGTATCTTTTTACGGTGACTTTTGTTCACGCGGCGGCACATAAAAAAGCCGCAAGGTCATCCCCTGCGGCTTTGCCATTGGAAAACTGTCCAATTTCGTATTACAAGGTTGCCTTGTTGCTTTCCGGTTTACAGGCCGAGGGCGGGCAATCTTTGGTTACCGGGCAGTCGTTTGTTCCCTGCGCGGTAGTGGAGTTGCTGTAAGGACATGCTGCTGCTTTTTCAGGTGTGCAGTCAGAAGGGTCACAATGACCTGCTGGCGCTGCCGATGTTTGTTCTGCAGGCACGGTAGTTTGTTCAGGCTGGGTCAGGGGACGCGACGCAAAGGAATAGATAGTGAGGATCAATCCGGTGCCGACAACGAGTGCGGCGAACATGAATTTCTTTTGCATATGTGCTATTTTACGGTAAATATACAGTTATTGATCAATACCGGCAACAGCACGTTGTTATTAAATTATACCCTTTTTGTGCAAATTTGTAGATCAAATACCATCGTATAATGAAATATCGTCTGAACATTCTTTTGGTTTCCCTGGCATGCAGTTCCATGCTGTATGCACAAACACTACAACAAGTAAACAATTCAGGCCAGGTGATTGCCGGCAGTGAGGTGTCCGAGGCTCCTCAGGCTGATGGCTTTCAGTGGAAAACCGAACAGTTTGCCGATATAGGCATTTTGCGTTACACCATACCTGGATGGGAGAAACTCACACCCAATCAGCGCATTCTCGTATATTATCTGACAGAGGCCGGATATGCCGGCCGGGATATCATCTGGGATCAGAATTACCGGTATAATCTCGCCATCCGCAAGGCGCTGGAGCATATCGTATCTAATTACAGCGGTGACCGCACGACACGTGAATGGCAGGACTTCATGGTGTATACGAAACGTGTATGGTTCAGCAATGGTATACATCATCATTACAGCATGGATAAGTTTGTGCCTGCGTGCAGCAAGTCCTATTTCCTGGAACTGGTGAAATCTACCGGTGCCCAGTTATCGCAGGACATCATCAACGTGATCTTTGACCCGGCGATTGACAATAAGAAGGTAAATCTGGATCCGAATGCAGACCTCCTGCTCACGTCTGCCACCAATTTCTATGCGCCAGATGTGTCACAAAAAGAGGTGGAAGCCTATTATGCCGCCCGAGTGGATGTGAATGACCCGAAACCGATCTCGCATGGTTTGAACTCGCGCATGATCAAAACAGCAACAGGCCTGGTGGAGGTTGTGTATAAGGCTGACGGACTGTATGGTGAAGCGATCAGGAAGATCGTGGAGAACCTAAAGAAAGCGCTTCCGTATTGCGAGAACGATCTGCAGGCCAAGGCTTTAAGTCTGCTTATAGATTATTATCAGACCGGTGACCTGAAAACCTGGGATGCTTATAATATTGCCTGGGTGGAAGATACCCGCGGTGATATTGATTATATCAATTCATTCATCGAAGTATACAATGATCCGCTGGGATACCGGGGCTCATTTGAAAGCATTGTGCAGATCAAGGATTTTGAGGACGGCGAGCGCATGCAAAAACTGGCAGAACACGCACAGTGGATCGAGGATCAGAAGAACAACAAGAAGAACCTCAAAAAGGCCAATGTGATAGGCGTTACTTATAATGTGGTGAATGTAGCCGGAGAGGCCGGAGATGCATCTCCCAGCACACCGATCGGTGTGAATTTGCCGAATGCCAACTGGATACGTGCCGACTACGGTTCTAAATCTGTTAGCCTGGGCAATATTGTATATGCCTATGAGCAGGCGGGCAGTTCAGGTATTCTCGGCGAGTTTTGTTATACCCCTGCTGAGATGGACCGTGCTGTGAAATATGGTTCTCTCGCGGCCAAGATGCATACCGCTATGCATGAGGTGATCGGACATGCCAGCGGCGTGATCAATCCCGGCGTGGGCACACCCAAGGAAACGCTGAAGAATTACGCCAATACACTGGAAGAAGCCCGTGCCGATCTCGTGGCCCTGTATTATATCATGGATCCCAAACTGGTAGAATGGGGCCTGATACCATCGCTCGAGGTGGGTATGGCTGAATATGACGGTTACATCCGCAACGGTCTGATGACACAGCTGCGCCGTATCGAACCCGGTAAGACCGTAGAGGAATCGCATATGCGCAATCGCCAGCTCATTGCCGCATGGGCGTTTGAGCAGGGAAAAGGCAAAAACGTGATCGAGCGGAAGTATGAAAATGGGAAGACCTATTTTGTGGTCAATGACTACAATGCCCTGCGTGATCTTTTCGGTCAGTTATTGCGTGAGATCCAGCGTATCAAGAGTGAGGGTGATTTTGAAGCCGGTAAGAAGCTGGTAGAGACCTATGGAGTACAGGTGGATGAAGAGATACATAAGGAAGTGCTGCAACGCACGGAAAAATTCAACATCCCGCCCTATTCAGGGTTCATCAATCCGCAGTTGGTTCCGGTGTATGGCGACGGCGGTCAGATCGTGGACATTCAGGTGACCTATCCCGACGATTTCACGCAGCAAATGCTGTATTATGGTAAAACCTATGGATTTTTGACACCGGAGCATTGACCGTCAGGCATAAGTTACCCGAAACGGTGACTATTGTCATTTTGCGGCGATTGATACTCCAGTAAGTTTGTGCTCTCATCAAACAACCCGTATGATACATAAACGTTACGCTTCTGATTTCATGACCGGCAAGGTCATTGTGGCCACAGTGCACAATACTTTTGAGCAGGTCATGGAATTCTTCACCCATCACAAGATCCAGCATTTGCCGATCACCCGAGATAATCATCTGATCGGGATCATCAGTATCAAGGATATGTTACGCTATATCGATACGGCCATTGCCGAGGGATCTCCCGTGAGCAAGGAATCGCTCTCGGCCGGTTTCCATATCGATCAGGTCATGACCCCCAATCCGATCGCGGTGCAGCGAACGGCCTCACAGAAGGATGTGCTGGAAATTTTATCCAGCGGAAAGTTCCAGGCGGTTCCTGTGCTGGATGGCAATGAAGTGGTGGGGATCATCACCAATAAAGATATTACGCGTCTGTATCATTACGATGCAACACACTTATTGTAACGAGGTCTCAATCGCCAAAAAAACCGTCTTCGGTATTGCAAAAAAGCGGTCACCGATGTATATTTGACCTGTTTTTAAGGGATAAACAAGCAGCAAGCATCTCGAAAGGGATGGTTGCTGTTTTTTTTTGCCCTTTTTTTACCTGGTCAGTGATGATCTGATCCACTGCAGGCCAACCACAGCCGCGATGGTAGATGCCGCCAGAATAGCCATCTTAG
>DAIMYJ010000133.1:4126-6522 GCA_036734545.1 Chitinophagales bacterium | reverse complement strand
GTGAGTGGGTGAGTGGTGAATGGTGAATGGTGAATGGTGAATGGTGAATGGTGAGTGGTGAGTAAGTTGATGACAAATGTATTGACAATTACAGTTTATGTAAAATGGAATTTTTACAAGTCAGTTAATTACTACCCGAAATTAGGCGTGATTGCTTCGCTCACTCCTTGTGTCGCTCGCTCGCAATGACGATCGTGCGATTTACATTGTGGTTGCGAAGCAACCACATAATAATAAATAAAAACGTCATTGCGAGCAAGTCCCGCGCAACGCAGTGGAGCGGGACGCAGCGAAGCAATCTTCTGATGGCCGTGAGCGTGTTACCTTTTGATCGGCAACTCCAGTAACATCATGGGATTGCTTCGCTCGTTCGCTCCTCTCTCGCTCGCAATGACGGGTGGTTGAGCGGAGTAGTGGTTGCGTAGCAACCACATAACTACATACAACAAAGTCATTGCGAGCTAATCACCCGGCGCGAAGCAGAGGGTGATGTAGCGAAGCAATCCCGCTATGATTAATGACTGATGCTGCTGAAACATAACACTCCGCACCCAATTGGATTCAAACACCTCTACTCACCTTCAACCATGACTAACGGTACACCTACGCACCTGCACCCCTACGCACTTACGCACCACTCACCTCACCACCGTCACATTCCCCTTCTTCGTGATCACGGCTCCGTTGTTGGCTGTGAAGATGATGACGTAGCCGTAGGTGCCCATGGGCACGATGCTGCCGTCGTAGGTGCCGTCCCAGCCGGCATTGATGTCCTGGGTTTCGAAGATCACTTCACCGTAGCGGTTGAAGATCTGCATGCTGTAGCCTTCCTCTGTGCCGTAGATGATCACAGGTTTGAAAATGGTATTCACACCGCCGGGCACGATCGCGTTGGGCACGTAGATGCGCGGGCCCTGCTCGAGGCATAATACGTTGGAGTTGGAAAGCAATATTTCATCTGCACCATTTTCCGGCGCGGTAAGACGGTACTGACATTCGATGCGATAGCAAAACTGATCCACGAGATTGATGAATCCGGAAACATCATCCAGATAACTCAGCGTGGTGGCCGGCAGTGTGGCGATCAGATTGAATCCGGCGCCGTCATCGCGGAACAAATGATATTCCTGCACGGTACCGTTGGTGATCTCAAATGCATTCCAGCTGAGCGAATTGGTAAAATTAGCGTTGTCGTTCCCCTGCATGGCGATGGTCCTCACATATCCTGAAGGCATTTCAATGCCGCAGCTGTCGAAGGTGATGATCTTGTAATAGAACGGCACCGAATTCGTAGCGATGCTGTTATCGGTATACGTGTCGATCACCGGCACGGGAATATCCACGGGTGTGGTGCCGAGGTTAATGAAATCGATATTATCCAGACTGCGCTGTACGGAAACGGCGTCGAGGTCGGCGGTATTATCCGGATACCACTCCACCACGATCTGCGTGGGTGCGTTTACGGTAGCGTTGCGGATGACGGTATAGTTGGATGGCGCTACGATATTGATATCGAGGCACACTTCATTCGACATGGAGGTGGCGGTGCCATCGGCACGCAGTGCGTATACGGTGATGCAGATATTATCGCCGTCATCAATGCCGGTCATCGTGTACGATGTGGTGCCCGGCAACACATCATCAATAAAAGAAAGACCTGTCCCATTTCGGTTGGCCCAGATCTGATATTCAAAGACACCGGGCGCCCAGGTATCATATTCGTTCCAGGATAATTGCAGTTCGTCGGAACAGTCCACCTGCTGCACGGTCAGATAAATGGTATGGTGTGCATCATTGTTGAACGGACCCAGATTATTGCAACTGTCGCGCGCGGCAATGGTATATGTTTCCACGCCGGCGGTAGGATCGCCCGTGATATCCGTATACACGGTGGTGAACCGTCCATACACCGTAGCCACCGGCGAGAACCCGCCGATGTCGCGATAGATGATGTACGAATTCGTTTCGGATGAAGGCGATGGCAGCCAGTGGATCTCGGAGAGTCCGCCCACCACGGTCACATAATCCAGCTGCGGGGCAATGGGATCGAGGTTGTCGAGGGTATCGCTGGGTGTCTGCGTAAATCCCGGGCAATTGTATTCGGCCACCACATAATAGTACCAGGTCACCGCGGTGCCGTCTGCCCCCACATGCGTAAAGGTGGTGGTGCCGATGGCCGGAACGGTGCCGATGATGCTGTAGGGGCCGGCGATACCCGTGTTGCTGGCCCAGACCTCATATTCCACAAAAGGTCCGCAGCCCTCGGCCGAGGCGCCCCAGGTGATCTGGACATCGCCATTGATGAGCGTTTGGGCGCATAGGAGGTCGGCGGGCAGCGTGGCCTGTGCCACAGCTGTCCTGCTGCTGAACAGCAGCACCATACTTACTATAATGCC
>DAIMYJ010000133.1:0-4026 GCA_036734545.1 Chitinophagales bacterium | reverse complement strand
CTACCATCGGAATCCGATGGACAATCCGCCGTCAAAGATCAGCGGCGAATCGCCGAAGCGCACGAAGCTGTATTTAAAGAAGGAGTTGGGATCATAGCCATAGTTATCTGCATTCTCAGGAGCACCGACCTCATCATTGATCCAGCCTCCGCCATAACCCAGCCCGAACCACAGATCGAAAACAACAATGTCGCTGAGCACCCACTGCGTTCCCATCGTAGCGAGGAGGTTGATGGTGAGATCGGTGCCACTGGCTTCAAAATTCTCATAAAAGCCGGTCATCCAGTCATAATATTCCACGCTGTCGGTGAAACTGAAAAAATTCACCATGAGCTGCGGCTTGAAATATAAGCCGCGGAGATTGTTGAACTGGCTGGCATCCTTTTTAAAATACAATCGCGGACCGAATGCGGCATATGCGCCGGCGAACTGATCGCGCTCAAAATAATCGCCTAACTGCACGCCAATAAATCCGGCATCATAATCGAAGCTGATAAAATCATTGCGCGGGGCTTCATACGAAAATCCGAAGCAGCCGGCCACGGGTGTAAAGAAATCGTACTTCAATGCCTGGGAACGATCCTGCGCGCGCAGGGTGAGTGTGCTCCATGCGAGGAGGACAAGGAACATGATGTTTTTCATAACACGGGTTTTCAGCAAAGGTATGACCCACAGCCACATGGAACAAGGGCCATAGTCACCGTATAGCAGCCGTACTGCTGCTGCTTCAATGGTGTTGTGGAACCGGAGCGGATGGTTTGCCCCCTCCCACCGATTTTTCCTTTACCCACCTCCACATCACAAAGCTGATGAACAGGCTCACGGCGCTGATCTCGAAGATGATCTTTTTGTCGGCCGCGTCGCCCACGAACTGCGCGATAAGCAGGCTTACGAGTAATTGCGGAATAACGATGCTCATGTTGAAGATGCCCATGAAAAGACCCATGCGCTGCTTGTTCACTTTTTCGCTCATGATGGCGAACGGCAGGCTCACGATGGCGGCCCAGCCGATGCCGCACACGGCCATGCACAGATAGAGCATGGTGGCATTCTTGCCGAAGAAAACGACGAGGGCGTAGCCGATGCTCATGATGAGTATGCAGGTCGACTGCACGGCGATGCGTCCGAATCTTTTGGTGAGCGGTTCCAGTATAAAAGCGGGTAGTATTGCACCCACCGCGTTGAGGATGAGGAATGAATACGATATAACTCTGCCGGTTTGATCATTTTGTTCCTGCGTGAGTCCCGACGCATCGGAAGCGTTGAATAATATTTGCACGGCATACGCGAACATGAACACGAACATCGTTTGCACGCCGATCCATGAAAAAGCATTCGCTAAATAGATCTTCACCAGTTCATTCACTTCCGCTTTTTGTGTATGTGCCTGTACATCCAGCGCATTGATATCGGCATCGGTGGTATCGGCCTGCAGCACTCTGGGTTCTTCAATAAAAAATACGGGGATCAGGCTGAACAATAAAACAATGCCCACACCCACCCAGATGAGTGTGTAATTGCCGAACCAGGCGCCGACAAAATACGCGAACACGCCCAGCGTGCCGGAGATGGTTTGCATCCAGGTATATCCGCGTGTGCGTGCTTTACCGTCGGGCGTTACATCGGTGATGATGCTGCGCGTGGGATTGAAACCGAGGTTGATGGCCAGGTCGAGGGTCATGGCCACGGCCAGCGCCACGGGCACGAGGCTTTCGGCGCCGAATAATTTCTGTATCGCATCGAGATTCGGCAAACACAACAGCATCAGCGCTGCGATGGTACCGCCGATGAGTATGAACGGCCTGCGTCGTCCGCCCCAGAACCACGCATTGTCGGAGATCAACCCCACCAGCAGCTGCATGATCAGTCCGGCCAGCGGTCCGCTCGCCCACACCAGTCCTATCTCCTCGATGGCCAGTCCGTATTTAGTGGAGAGTATCCAGCTCAGCGCGCTGATCTGTACACACAAGGCAAAGCCCATGGCGGTGGCCGGTAATGCCAGCAGGGCATAAAAAACGTTACTCAGTTTCTTCTGTATCTCAAGCATGTGGAAGCATCATTTAAACACGAAGCGGCACTTGCCGCCGGCGGATTTTCAATCTCATAAAAGTATTAAATTGCCAACGATTTGAAGCAACCCGTATGGAAAAACCGCGTTTAAGTTTCTGGCAGATCTGGAACATGAGTTTCGGATTTTTAGGTATACAGTTCGGATTTGCCCTGCAGAACGGCAATGCCTCCGCCATCCTGCAGAATTTCGGTGCCGACGTGCATCACCTTTCCTGGTTCTGGCTGGTGGCGCCCATCACCGGTATGATCGTGCAGCCCATCATCGGTCATTACAGCGACAACACGTGGACACGGCTTGGCCGAAGGAAACCTTACTTTTTGATAGGCACCATACTCTGCTGTATCGCTTTGGTGATGCTGCCGAATTCCGGCGCTTTCCTCGCGGGCAAATCGGCGCTGTTCATCGGTGCGGGATTTCTGATGATCATGGATGCGAGCATCAACGTGGCCATGGAACCCTTTCGCGCGCTGGTTGCCGACAACTTGCCCGACAAACAACGCACACTCGGATTTTCGGTACAAACTTTTCTGATCGGCATCGGCGCGGTGGTAGGCAGTTGGTTACCTTACGTGTTGGCCAACTGGGCAGGCGTTTCTTCTTCAGCGCCGCAGGGCGAGGTGGCAGATAATGTGATCTTCTCCTTTTATATCGGCGCTGTTGTTTTCTTCGGCGCTATCATGGTCACGATATTATTTGCGAAAGAATATCCGCCTAAAGAATATGAGCTCTATCACGGCAAGGCATTAAAAGAGAAACACGGCCTCGGCGAAATATTCAATGATTTCGCCAAGATGCCGAAGACGATGCGTCAGCTCGGTCTCGTACAGTTCTTCAGCTGGTTCGCGCTGTTCGGCATGTGGGTGTTCACCACCCCGGCGATCGCGCATCATGTATACGGACTGCCTATTGATGACACCTCGAGCGACACCTTCCGCGAAGCGGGCAACTGGGTGGGCATCATATTCGGCGTATATAATCTGGTGAGTGCGGTCTATGCCCTTTTCCTCCCAACTCTGGCGCGCCGCATGGGCCGCAAGACCACACACGCCATGTCACTGTTGTGCGGCGGTGCGGGTCTTATCTCCATGTTCTTTGCAAAAAGTCCGGAGATGCTGTTATTCTCCATGATCGGCGTAGGTATCGCCTGGGCCAGTATCCTGGCCATGCCGTATGCGATCCTCGCCGGCAGTATCCCGCCCGGTAAGATGGGTGTGTATATGGGCATCTTCAATTTCTTCATCACCTTCCCGCAGATCGTGAACGGCATCTTCGGCGGACCTATCGTGCATGCCATTTACAACGACAATGCGATCTACGCCATCGTCATGAGCGGCATCTTCATGATCTGCGCGGCGATATCGGTGCTATATGTGCACGATGAAGGCGACATCTCAGCCACAACGACCAAGCCGGTAGCGTGAGTGGGTGAGTGGGTGAGTGGGTGAGTGGTGAGTGGTGAGTGCGTTGGGTTTTCTTTAAGAAGGTAATTATCGCACGTGAGTCGTCAGTCGTGACTCGTGACTCGTGAAATTGTATAAAAAGTTCTCTCGAGAGCACGCAAGCAATAATGCCATTTATCTCTCAAATTAAGCTCCCTCCCCTTGCTGCCCGGAGGAACGTAGGGCCGCAAGGAGAGGGCGGGTCCGAGGGACTCCTTCGGAGGGTGAGGTCAGCGTGCAGTGAGCACTGAGTGATGACCAATGAGTAATGAAAAATGAGTGATCATAAATAGACGTAAGCGATTAGATACTTAAAACTACAATATAGCCCCCTCTCCAGTTCGGGCCGATGAAATCGGCTCGGACTGGAGAGGGCGGGGGGTGAGGTCAGCGTGCAGTGAATAGTGATCCCGCTAGCTATCAGGATGCCGTCGCAACTCCAGAAATTGAAAGAAAATCTATCGAGAGCACGCAAGCAATAATGCCATTTATCTCTCAAATTAAGCTCCCTCCCCT
>DAIMYJ010000132.1:0-6711 GCA_036734545.1 Chitinophagales bacterium | reverse complement strand
AAACCAATATGGCGGTTGTAAAGAAACTGATAGACCACGGTATACTCATCGACTGGGTCCTCTTCGCCCCCCACTGCCTCCGCATCGCCCCGCCCCTCACCATCACCCCGGAAGAGATCACCCAAGCGTGTTCGATCATCACTCAGGTGCTGGATGAGATTTGACAGGGGTTGAAGATTCGAAGATTCGAAGATTTGAAGGCCCGAAGAGTCGAAGGTTGCATTTCCCAAGTTCACCACTCACCACTCACCCCTCACCACTCACCACTCACCACTCCCCGCTCCACTCACCCATTTCCACTATCTTTATTCCATGCGCCGGATCATTCTTTTTCTGTTGCTGCTCGCCACCACCGTGCAATATGCATCCGCACCCATGCCCTGGGGTTTCTGGGGACATCAGCGGATCAATAAAATGGCATTGTTCACCTTGCCGGAAGACCTGTTCGGCTTTTTCAAACCGCACGTTGATTATATCAGTGCGCATGCCGTAGACCCGGATAAGCGCAGGTATGCGGTCAAGGATGAAGCGCCGAGGCATTATATCGACCTCGATCATTATGGTAAGGCGCCCTTCACGGAGATACCGCGCCGTTGGAATGATGCGGTGATCAAATATTCGGAAGACACCCTTCAGGAACACGGCATCGTGCCCTGGCATATCGAACGCATGATGTACCGTCTCACCGATGCCTTCCGTGATCAGGATCTGAATTACATTTTAAAAACTACTGCCGATCTCGGCCACTACGTGGCCGATGCGCATGTGCCCCTGCATTGTACGGAGAATTATAACGGTCAGCTGACCAATCAGGTGGGCATACATGGCTTTTGGGAATCGCGTATACCGGAATTGCTGGGCGAGGAATTCGATTATTTTGTCGGCAAAGCAGAGTTCATTACCGATATCAATGCCAAAGTGTGGGAGATCGTACTGGCCAGCAACGCCATGGTGGATTCCGTGCTTGGTCTTGAGAAGCAGTTAAGCACAGAATTCCCTACCGACAGAAAATACAGTTATGAAACACGCGGTGCATCCACTGTTCGTGTATATTCTAAAGAATATACCGCACGATATAACGAATTGCTGGATGGTATGGTGGAACGCAGGATGCGCGAGAGCATCATTACCCTGGGCAGCTTTTGGCTGACCGCCTGGATCAACGCAGGCAAACCGAACCTGACCGGACTCGAGTTACGACCGTGGACAGCAGATGAATTAAAAGAAATGGAAGAGGTTGACGCCGCTTATCGCACAGGCGAAATGAAAGGGCGTAAGCATGAAGAACATTGAACTATGTTTCGCACTGCATAGCAAGCGATGATGATATGCATAAAAAAATGGCTGCTCGAAATAAGCAGCCATTTTTTTATTCTATGCTTGATCTCCGTTAACGGGTGATCATCAGCTTGGCCGTTTGCATGAACTGTCCGTCGCTCACTTGTACGATATAGATGCCTGACGACAGTGTTGTCACATCCAGCGATACCGCATAAGTGCCGGTCACCACACTGTGTTCGATCGGTGTGAGCATGACCTCTCCGATCGTATTCAGTACAGTGATGCGCACGTCAGCTGTTGTTTTTGCCGTGAATTGGATATTCGCCTGCTGCACGGCTGGATTAGGTGAAACCTGCAGTGTGCCGATGATGGTTTCTTCCTGAATGCCGGTTCCGCCGCAAGCACCTTCTGTCCAGTAGATCACGCCGCCGTAGTATTGCGCATAACAGGCGTTGGAATAGGTTACACCATCACAACCGCAAACGGGGTCGTATTCTTCCGTGCAGGCGTAAGTGCTGTCGATCATTTCTTCAGAGATACAATCATCATCACCGCCCACATATACTTCCATGCAGAATTCATCATAGCAATCCGTGCCGGCAATACCTACGGTGAGGCAAACCAGATAGACGCCGGACTCGGCATAAATATGCTCGGGATTCTCCGCTTCTGATCCGGAACCATCGCCAAAGGTCCAAGTATAGATCTCGCCGCCATCTGAGTCATTGTCAAATACGACAAGCCAACCCTCATCGGTTTCCGTGATATCGTCGATCTCAAAATCTGCTTCGCAATCGCCTTCCGGTGCTTCAATGCTTACCACGTCGCACCAGGTATCTACGCATCCGTCGCCGGTGGTGATGGTCAGGCACACTTCATAATCGCCGGACGTGGCGTACATATATTCCGGATTGGGTGCATCGGAAGTGCCGCCATCGCCAAAGCTCCAGTAGTAGGAAACAATATCTGCGCCGGCGCCATACGCATCTTCTTCGAAATAGGCATATAGGCCGGATACTTCAACATTGAAATCGGATTCACAGTCTTCACCTTCACCCAGAACGAGTTCAAAGCAATATTCATCCACACAGCCATCGGCAGTGGTGATCACCAGACATACCACATATGCACCGCTTTCGGTATACAGATGTTCGCCATCGAATGTTGTGTCGCTGGTGCCATCACCAAAATACCACAAGGTGCTCGCGATATCACCTGGAGCGGCTGATTCATTATTGAAATGTACCACATAACCGTCAGGGGTGAGGGTGATATCGGTCACTACAAAGTAAGCTTCACAGGGGCCGCCGTCACCTTCTACTACGACTTCATCACAGAAGGTAGATGTGCATCCGTCTGCAGTGGTAATGGTCAGGCACACCAGATAGACGCCGTCGGAGGCATAAGTATGTACAGGGTTGGGACTGTCGGAGCCGGTGCCATCGCCAAAACTCCATGCATAAGATACGATATCATCGCCGCCGGCATCAGCTGTTTCAAAGAAATGTACGCTGAGTCCGTCGGTATCGAATTCAAAATCGGATTCGCAGTCGCCACCGCCGCCGATCACGACTACATCACACCAGGTGTCAGAGCAACCGCCTGCGACGAAGATGGTCAGGCATACCTCATAGGTGCCTGGTAGTGTATAGGTGTGTTCGGGATTTGGATCAGTGGATGTCGTGCCGTCGCCGAACTCCCAAAAATATTCTATGATATCTCCGGTAGCTGTGGCTGTTTCATAAAAGCTTGCGGTAAATCCGTCTGTAACAAATTCAAAATCAGCAGTGCAATCGCCACCGCCACCCGGAATTTCAATTTCAAAGCAATATTCATCTACACAACCGCCACCGGTCTCGATCACCACACAAACGTTATATACACCCGGTTCTGCGTAGGTGTGCACCGGATCGGAAGGGGTGCCGGCTGTTGTTTCGGTAAATGTGGAACCGTCGCCGAAGATCCACGTATACGTTACGACGTCAGGAGCAGGCGTTACCGCTCCGATGAATTGTGCGGAGGTACCGTCGAGTGCTGCCAATTCGGCACTCACCATACATTCTCCACCCCCGGCAACAGGAATATTGCTTTCACATACATCATCCCAGCAGGCGCCGTCAGCATGAATGGTCAGGCATACATCGTATTCACCGGGTTCGGCATACGTGTGCACGGGATTCGGATCGGTGGATGTGGTGCCGTCGCCAAAGTCCCACATCCATTCCAGAATGGGGCCCGGATCAGCGGTGCTCACATCGGTGAAGGATACCGTGAGTCCATCCACCGTGAAGGTGAATGCGGCATCACAATCAGCGCCGGGTGCTGTTGCCCGGGCCGGTAAAATACTGCTCATGAGGATCAGCAGCAGGAGTGAGAGGTTTTTCATAAGATGCGTGTTTAGTGTTGTATGATACATTGCATACTGGTGGTGTTTGTGGTTGATTGAATTTCCAATAAGTATGCACCGGAAGGAATATCCGTGGTGGAAAGATGCGCCTGCTGACCGCTGAATGGCCATTGTTGTACGATCTGTCCGGTGATCGAATGCAGTGAGATCGTGCAGTCGGCACAATAATTCGGAAGATACAGTTGCAGATCGTTATTCGCCGGATTCGGGAATACGGATATGCCGTGCATCCAGGAGTCATCAATGGTGTTGGTCAATTCCACGACCACCACTGAATCGCAGCCGGTCTGCAAGGGGCGTCCGGCGCCAATGGCATTGATCGCCAGCGGTTGTGAGATACACAGTTGTGTTGTTACTGCAACCTGTCCCTGCATTTTACCGGCGATGTTATCTTCCATCACGAAACTCACCTGTCCGAAATATCCGGAACCGGTGCGCGATATATGATTATTGCGTGTGATACTTACTTCCACGATGCCATTCACGGTATCGTTCTTCTGCATATACAGCACATCCGCACCCGGCGTGCCCAGCCAACCGCCGTCAAATTGCACCGTAACACTGGGTGCGTCGATCACTGTTTCATCGTAATCGATCTGGAAGGCGATACCATACATGTCATCGGCGGGAATGGCATCTGAGCCCAGTAAAATGGGAACACTCACCGCTGTGCCGGCGGGCAGTGTGTCACTGAAAAATTCCAGTGCGATTGCCGGATCATCCGGACCGCCGATAAAAGCTTCCGGAACGTATATACCGCGAAGTGATCCGTAGTTATCGGCAATGATAGTAGTATCGGCATCGTTGATCTCGCCATCGCCATTACAATCGGCAAATTTGGGATTGGGTACATCGAATATACCCGGCAGGTCATCCCACTCATCGCAGAACGATTCCTCCCAGGTGCCGTCATCGTCTTCGCGATCGGGTCCGGTCACGCCATAATACACACCAATCGGCAGTAGGTCGATAACGTTACAGATGCTGTCCTGATTGGCATCACCCGGCCACACACAACCATCAGTACCGGCAACGATGATCACCAGCAGGGCGATATCGCAGAGGTCATCATCATCACCGCACACTTCATAGATCATCACATCGGTACCCGTGAATCCGGATTCGATCGAAACCCAGTATTGACCTTCCGGTAACCCATCATCATCATAGTCGATCAATACCGATGCGGGTCCGGAGAGGATGTCTGTTTCCAGATCGTCACCATCTGCATCCACGTCGTTCGCCAGCAGGTCGACCAGTACGGTGGTGCCTTCGCACAAACGCAGGGTGTCATTGACCGCTACCGGTGGGGTTTGAGCCGATAGCCTCGTGGTAAAAACCACCAGAAGGACCGGGAGTATCCGCAGGATGCGGGTGTAAGGGTATTGTTTAATTCGCTTCATGTGCCTCGATAGAATATCTAAATGTAAAGAAACGGCTTTCCTAAACCCATTAAAAGGACACTTTTACCCAATTTCCGCATTTTCCAATGGTTTTTTTGGTGACTTTTATCGGGTTTATATGAAGTTTAATTTATAAGTATAACAAAATCAATTATTTGTGACTTTATTCGCGCCTTCGAATTTGCTCCCTGCAGCCTTTGTTTCCGCTTTTTCGTCCTATCTTTAGCCAAGCGGTATGTATAAAAGTAAGATGATCCAGATGCTGCGGCATCTCAGTCCGAAGGAACACACCCGATTCGGGGAGTATCTCGCGTCGCCGTTCTTCAATAAGGACGAGCAATTGGTGGCTTTCTATCAGTATTTGCGCCGGTATGCGCCCGATTTTGAATCGCGCAACCTGGAAAAGGAGCGTTTGCTGGAGAAGGGTATCCCCGGCGTGGAGCTGAACGAAAAGAAGCTGGGCTACCTGATGAGCGATATCGTGGAGCATATCGAGGGCTTCATACGGTATAATCAGCACATGGCAGATGACATGGAAGGCTTTGTACATCTGTTGAACACCTATAATTCGTGGGAGGCGGATAAATTCTTTGAGCAAACATTGCGTGATGCCAGGGCAACCCTGCATGCCGACCCGTATCGCAACGCGCCGCATTTTTACAAGGCGTTCCTGCTGCAAAGCGAAGTAAATGCCTATTTCGACAGGCAAAAGAAGCGCGCCTACGATGTGAGTTTACAGGAGGCGGCCAATTATCTGGATCTGTTTTACCTGTCTACCAAGCTGAAATATTCCTGTGAACTGATCAATCGGCAGAAGCTGGTGGCATCTGACTATACGCTGCGCCTGCTCAAGGAAATATCTGATCACCTGCGCGATAATGTATATGATGAGTATCCCTCCATTGCCATTTATTATCAGGTGCTCATGACCTTTGTGGAAGGCGACAATGAAGTGCATTTCGAAAAACTGAAGCGCCTGCTCACTGAACATACCGATAAATTCCCCAACACGGAGGCCCGCGATATGTATGCCTACGCGCAGAACTATACCATACGCAAGATCAATGCCGGAGAGAAACAGTTCCTGCCTGAATATTTTGCGCTAAGCCGACAGGCGTTGGAAAAAGGCTTGTTGACCGTTGACGGAGACCTGTCGCCATGGACCTACAAAAATCTCGTTGTGGCGGCTTTGCGTGTTGGCGAGTTTGAATGGGCTGAGCAGTTCATCAAACAATACCGCAGTCAGCTGAACGAAAAATTCCGCTCCAATGCCTACAACTATAACATGGGCGCATTATTGTTCTACAAAGGGCAATATGGGGAAGCGCTGCGGTTGATCAATCAGGTGGAGTTCACGGACATTTTCTATGCGCTCGATACACGTACGATGCAGATCAAGATCTACTATCAGCTGGATGAATGGGATCCCCTGCAAAGTGCCATAGAAGCGTTCAAGGTATACCTCCGCCGGAATAAAACGCTGAGCGATAATGTAAAGGTGCTCTACACCAATTTTCTCAAATTCACCGAGAAGCTATCCAAACTCACAAAACGCGAAAAAGCCAAGCTCGAGGAACTCCGCACCCACATAGAAGAAACACTCCAGATCGCCGACATCGG
>DAIMYJ010000131.1:0-6712 GCA_036734545.1 Chitinophagales bacterium | reverse complement strand
CCCCAGATGATACTTAACCCGATAAGAAGAAACCAGTGTTTGGCCTGATATTGCATGAAGATGAATGGAGGTGTGAAGGTAAAATTACGTAAATGTACTGATGTGTTGGTGAGTGGGTGAGTGGGTGAGTGGGTGAGTTAAACTTGTTGAAATGGGTAATTCGATTGCATGGGAATGTGATGCTTATTATGAACGGGTTGAAATACAATAGCACGCGGAGGACGCGGATGAAACGGAGAAACGCGGATCAAATGCACGTTCTCCAAAGCTGACAAGAAATACATCTTCGTTCATTTATCTGATCAGCATGATGAGGAAGGACGAATCGAGAACTGTTTTGCATTCACCTACGCATCCGCCGCGGCGGACACATTTGCACATTATTCCGTGAGTCCCTTCCAGATCATATCCTTCAGCTTGGTGATGTTCTTTCCGGTATGGGAAGAGATGAAGATCACCGGTACTTTTTTAGGTAATTCCTTTTTCAGCATCTGCTCCAGTTCATCATCGATGAGGTCGCTTTTGGTGATGGCGAGGATGCGTTTTTTGGTGAGGAGGTCGGGGTTGTATTTTTTGAGTTCCGACAGCAATACCTTATAGGTATCGGCGATACTTTTTTCTTCGCAGCTCACCATGAAGAGCAGGAGTGAATTCCTTTCGATGTGTCGGAGGAAACGCAGTCCGAGTCCTTTGCCTTCAGCGGCACCTTCGATGATACCGGGAATATCGGCCATGATAAAACTGCGATGGTCGCGATACGATACGATGCCCAGGTTGGGCACCAGGGTGGTGAACGGGTAATTGGCGATCTCGGGTTTGGCGGCACTCACTACCGAGAGCAGGGTCGATTTTCCGGCGTTGGGGAATCCTACCAGGCCTACGTCGGCCAGCACTTTCAGTTCGAGCACCTTCCATGATTCGATGGCGGGTTCACCGGGTTGTGCGAAGCGCGGCGCCTGTCGGGTGGCGGTCTTGAAGTGGTTGTTGCCGAGACCGCCTCTGCCGCCCGGTATCCAGATCACCTCCTGGCCGTCTTCCACGATCTCCACTTCCACTTCCTCGGTCTCAAAGTCTTTGGCTACGGTGCCCAGCGGCACTTCCAGGATCACATCCTCGCCATCGGCGCCTTTGCGAAGCTGGCCGGTGCCATAATCACCATTGCCTGCAATCACGTGCTTGCGGTATTTGAGGTGCAGGAGGGTCCATAGCTGGGCGTTGCCGCGCAGAATGATGTGTCCACCCCGCCCGCCATCGCCGCCGTCGGGCCCGCCTTTGATCGTGTGCTTATCGCGATGAAAGTGCACACTGCCGGCGCCGCCTTTGCCGCTTTTGCAATGGATCTTGACGTAGTCTACAAAGTTTTTATTCTCCATGAAAGGTGCAGCCCCGGCTGCTTTCAGCCGTCGCTATGTTTTGATGAGAAGGCATTCACGGCCTGCATGAGGGCCTCCGTGATGCTGTCGATGCTACCCACGCCGGGGATCTCTTCGAGCAGGTCGCGGTCGTCGTAAAAGGCCGCTACCGGCTCGGTCTTGGTGCGGTATTCCTGCACGCGCCGGCGGATGGTATCGATATCAGTATCGTCGCTGCGGCCGCTGGTGAGACCGCGTTTGAGTATCCTTTGGGTAAGTTCTTCCTCATCCACTACGAGGCTGAGCACACAGCTGACAGAGGTGCCTTTGTCGGCCAGCATCGCCTCCAGGGCCTCTGCCTGTGCGGTGGTGCGGGGGAACCCGTCGAAGATGATCCCTTTTTTGCCCATGTTTCGGGCCTGGTCCACCGCGCCGCCCAGCATACCGATCACCACGGCATCCGGAACCAGCTGACCGGCATCCATGAATTGCTTGGCTTCCAGTCCCAGCCGCGTTCCATTGGCGATCTCATTGCGGAGCAGGTCGCCGGTAGAAATGTGGAGGAGCTGAAAATGTTCCTTCAAACGCTCTGCCTGCGTGCCTTTCCCGCTGCCCGGGGGACCGAATAGAATGAGATTGATCATGTAAAATCGAACTTAGAGGGCAAAGATACTGTTGTTACAGGTAATTCAGGCCACTAACGGAATCCTTACCTTTGATTTATGCAGGCATTCGAATCGATCAGAGACATACTCCTCAAAAACAAACCCTACCTGGTATCTAAATACAGCCTTTCCAGTATCGGCGTTTTCGGTTCAGTGCTGCAGTCCGACTTCGAGTCGGGAAGTGCAGTGGAGATCATCGTGGACTTCAAAAAACCTATCGGCATCGAGATCATCGACCTTGAGGACGAACTCGGCAAACTCATCAGCCATAAAGTGGAACTGGTCACGAAGAACGGCATCGAGAAGTCGTACTATAATATGTTCAGTAAGTAGATACTGTATATTTAGTGAGTGGCGAGTGGTGAGTGGTGAGCCGTGAGTTGGGATATTTAAATAACAGTGGAAACCACATTGATTCCTCATTCCTCATTCCTCCTACCTCATCCCTGATCCCTCATATTTCATCCCCCTGCGCACTTACGCACCTAAGCACCTGCGCACCTAACACGCATTTATTACCTTTGCTTACGTGAGGTCTTCTACCAGCAGTATCTTCTACATCATCCTTGGCGTGTTCATCACTTTTATGGTGATCATGTTCTTTCGTGTGGGTGAAACCAACAAGGAGATCAGTGAGGTGGTGAACAATACCGAAAGGATACAGGTAGTATTTTATAACGGTGACGAACCGGATACCTACGTGGAATTTACAGACGGTTCTGCCGTGAATCAGTTTGCGGATTTCATCAGCAACAAGGACACACCGGTGCTGAAATGCGGTTACGACGGTAAGATCATTTTCTTCCTCTATTCCGATGTGGCGCCGGGCACAAAAAATACCGTTTCCATTGAATTCAGTCTCGATCCGGATTGCAGGCATGCTGCCTACATGTACAGCAACGCCCTGCAGACCAAGGAATTAACAGAAGAGGGCTGGCGCTTTTTAGAGCAGATACTGGAAACATCGCACATGGCAGACAAAACCACTAACTGATCATGCCCATCTACGATCCCAGAGAAAACAACGGACCGGTGTTACCGGCATTGATACTGGCGAATATTTTTCCGCTCGTAGGTATCCTGTATGATGAAGTGTCTTTCTTCGCGCTTTTCTATCTCTACTGGTGGGAGACCGTGATCATCAGCATCTTCCGCTGGCTGAAAATGTCGTGGGCAGAAAAACCATCCGAACCTGATCCGGGTTATACGATAAACGGAAAAACGCTGAGTCCCGAACACGTCAACAACCGGGGAAAGATGCGCAGGCATTATTTCTTCATGCGCACCGGTATCATGATGTTCTATCTGGTCTTTATCATTGTATTCGTTGGAGCAGTCAGCACCATGAGCGAGGATACAACAGAGTTTGCACGCTCCATCACTTTTGCCGAGCCGTGGGTGTTCTGGTGTTTTGTTTCCTTTACAGCCCTGCATCTGATAGAATACATTAATTGGATACGTAGCGGCACCTACAAAGAAACCTCGCTCGTAGAACTCGCCACACCGTTCGACGGGCGGTTGATCACCATGCATGTTGTGATCGTCATAGGCACCTTTCTGGCAATGTATACCAGTGAAACATTATTCCCGAATCATCCGCGTGCTGCCAGTATCGGTTACGGTGCTCTGTTCGTGGCGATCAAGACCGGTGTTGATGTTTTCGCGTTGAGAAAGAATAAGAGCCGCCACAAGGTGATCGATGCGATGATGCCCGGAAAAAGTAAAACCGATGCGGGCGGTCAGGCGGGTACACGCTGACAGATATACGGGATATTGCGTCCCAGCTGGTCATAATCCAAACCAAAACCTACCACGAACACATCCGGAATGTGAAAGGCCACGAGGTCGGCTGATGCATAGGCCGCTCGCGGAATATCTTTTTGCAGCAGCGCTACCGTATATACAGAGGCAGGGGAATACGGCAGCAGTTTGGTCAGTATATACGAAACTGTATTGCCGGAATCGATAATATCCTCTACTATGACCACTTCCTTTCCCCCTAACCCTTCGGGCATACCTTCGAATACGGTGATGGCGCCCGCTTCTGTGCCTACGTACGATTGCACGCGCACAAAATGCAGGGTGCAGTGTGGTGTAAAATGTTGTAATAATTCAGCGGCGAACATGAACGCACCTTTCATCACCACCAGAAAGACCGGTTCCTTATCGCGATAGCGTTCAGATAATTGCGCACCGAGTTCAGCGATGCGTTGTTGTATCGCTTCCGTGGCGATATAGGGCTGAAAGGTGAGGTCGTGGAGTTGTATCATTGATAGCCGACGATCAGGCGCTGACCGATCCGGATCCCGGTGTCTGCTAAGTTATTCCATTTTTGTATCTGCTCTACCGTGACCTGATATTTTTTGGAAATGCCGTACAGTGTCTCCTTGGCTTCCACCGTATGATACTGCTCCACCAATATTTCCGATGCGGCAGCGGATGGCGTATTCTGTTCGGCAGGCGTTAGAACAGCGGGGGTATTTGCCTGCGGTTTTGGCGACTCCGGCACTTTCTCCTGTTCAGGTTGTGGTGATGGTGCTTCTTCCTCGAAATCGATGAACACATCATTATTGGTATCGCGAAATTCTTTTTGCTCCTGCGCGGGCTTGTCTTCGGATGCCGGCTTCACGGTCTTGGTCTTCTGCTTCACCGCGAGCTGCACGGGTTCACGGCGTTTTGTGCGAAGGTGCAACTGCTCTCCTGCCGCAGGTTCCTGACCGGGCTGCAGGCGATTGTATTTATAGAGATAACTTAAGCGCACACCTTCATCGCGCGAAATACTCCACATGGTCTCACCCGGTTTTACGGTGTGATATTTTTCTTCACCCTTTTTGCGCTTGGGTTGCAGGTAGATCGGTTTGCCAGGCTCGAATGTGCCACCCTGTTCGATGTCGTTGTAATCCTTCAGCAGGCTGAGGCGGATATCAAATTGTTTGGCTACGGATTCGGGTGTATCACCGGCTTCTGCCGTGATGGTGGGAATGCGGTTGAAATAATATACCTCTTCTGAATAGCCATTCCAGCTGAAAGCACGCTTATCTGTATTTGTTTCTTTATCCTGTTGCGTCTTTGCCGGTTCTTGTTCTTTTTCTTTTTTCTGATCGTCGTGCTTTTTCTCGGCTTTCTTCAGATCGGCCAGCGTCATATTATCGAGTGTATGCAACTGATATTCCTCGATCATATTGATGAGCATGTCGGCATACTTCGGATTGGTGGCATAGCCGGCCGCTTTCAAACCTTTTGCCCAGCCCTTGTAATCATCCGGATCCAGTTCGAACAGCGAAGCATAGCGCGGTTTGGTGGAGAGGAAAATGCTGTGATCGCGATACGACTCTGACACATCATCATACTTGCGGAAACATTCGCCTTTCTCATCGTCATCGTGATACACCTTCTCGCCTTTCCAGTCGCTATGACACTTGATACCAAAATGGTTGTTCGATTCTTTGGCCAGCTGACTGTTGCCGGCGCCGCTCTCGATGATGCCCTGGGCCATGGTAATGCTGGCCGGAATTCGGTACTCGATCATCTCCTGCACGGCGATGGCCTTATACCGGTCGATATAATCCAGTATCTGCTGATTGGGCCCTCCCGCCAGCGCCAACACTGACAGGAAAAGGAACAGAATGGTTGTGCTGCTTCTTTTCATACTTGACAGACTTTTCCTTAGGCGCACTTACTGAACGTAATGCACCAATGTAAAAGTATACCGCCGAACAGGCTGTTGGCGGGGTCATTTTCCACCTGTACGGGGACGATAATCCACTTTAATGAGCAGGTTTCAGGACACTTTGCGCATCAGGGTGATGCCGTCGCGCACCGAGAGGATGACTGTTTCCACACGCGGATCGGCATGCACTTTTTTGTTGAAGGCATCGATCGCTGCTGTGTCTTTGTCTTTGTGCGCATCAAGGATCTTTCCGCTCCAGAGGACATTATCCGCCAGTATATATCCGCCCACCGGCACGCGATCGATCACCAGATCGAAATAGTGCGCATATTGGATCTTATCAGCGTCGATGAATACCAGATCGAACGTACCCTCGAGTTGCGGAATGATATTGGCGGCGTTGCCGATCCGCACGTCGATGCGATCCTGCATGCCGGCCGAAGCGATCGCCTGCTGCACCATAGGGGTGAGTTCCTCGTTGATGTCTATGGTGATGAGTGTTCCGCCGGGCTGCAGACCTTCTGCCAGACATAATGCACTGTAACCGGTGTAGGTGCCGATCTCCAGTATCCGCATCGGTCGCACCATGTGGCTGATCATGCTGAGTACGCGCCCCTGGACATGTCCGCTGAGCATTTGCGGGAGCATGGCCTTGAGGTGTGTGCTGCGGTTGAGCGCAGCAAGGTATGGCGGCTCGGGGGTGGTGTGCCGGGCGATATAGTGTTCGAGTGGCGGAGGCAGTAATTCAGGCATGATGCAAAGATGGAGAATGTTGGGTTATGGCCGAATGACTATGTGTTCTTTATACGCACTCTGATGATCATTCACGATCACTGAGTAATATCGAGTATCAAGTCCCGATTGCTATCGGTAGTGTATCGAGACTGGTGCATGAAATATTCATGGTAAGGATCGAACTACCCCCTACTCCATTTCTCCCCACCCTCCGAAGGAGTCCGTTGGACCCGGCCCCCTCCCCATCCCGAGTACTCGGGATGGAGAGGGGAGAGCACTATGCTTCGTTA
>DAIMYJ010000130.1:0-6839 GCA_036734545.1 Chitinophagales bacterium | reverse complement strand
CCCACTACTTTCTCCAGCTCCCACTCATCTTATCCGACTTCGTCTGTAACTCTTCCAGCTTTTTGCGGATCCAGATCACGTCTACTACCGGTTTGGTGTTGTTGAATTCCTCCACGATGTCGTCGATCTTTTGTTTGGGGTTGAGTTTCCATTTGTACATCTTGCTCGTGAGCTTGATCATGTTGGTGTAGCCGGATTTCTGGTAGGCCGGGATCAGGTTGTTGCGTTTGATGTACACTTTGAATGCCTCTATCAGACTGAACAGCGCTTCTGTCTCTTCAAGTTCGAAATAGGTTTTGAGGAGCAGCGACTTGCTGTCGAGGTGATAGTAGAAATCCGTGAACTCCACGGAGCGCAGGAGGGTGAGCACCTCGTCGTAATTCTTCTGGAAGAAGTGGAAGTACGCCATGTTGTAGGTATACGCATTCGCGCGGATGGCGGGATCCAGCAGCTCATTGTATTTCACGATGAACTGATGCACCCAGTCGAATTCGCCGATGCGCAAACCCAGATACACGATGTTCTTATAGTCGAACTGCGAGAGGTAGTTGTCCTTGAAGATGATCTTATCTTTCAGCATCACCTTATACAGGTCGAACAGCTCGCGGATGTATTCGATGTCGCCGTGATTGATCTTGCGGATGCAATAATTCTTGGCGTACACATACATCTCGAAGATCTCTTCCTTGCTGAACAGCTGATGATGTTCCTTGAGCAGATCCAGCAGGTTGGTGTAGTGTATCTTGTTCTCCGGTTCGGTGAGCGTGAGGATGATGTTGTAATAGATCTTCGCTGCAGGCACATAGTCCAGCGGATTATGCCGGATATGATTCATGATCTCATCATACAGGAACAGCTTGTAGTTGATGGCCACCACGTTCTTGTTGTTGATGATCTCTGCGCTGTAGCGCATTTTATTCAGGATGTAGTATTTATCGAGATTGTCGACCACCTGCTGCAAATTCGTTTCATGCAGGTGCTCGCGACGGTCGCTCATGAAGCGGTAGCGGTCCTCTTCGATGAGGTATTCGTAGAAAGCGTGCGACACATCGCGCCGCGGCTGATCCTTGAGTGATTTCTCTGCCAGCTTCAGCGTGTTCAGGAAAGCCTTGTCGAGGCGGCGCAGGCGATATGTATACAGCAGTAAGTGATATTTGAAAATCTGTTCATCCGATATCGCCTTGTAACACAGGAACTCCTCGATGTGCTTGGTGAGGTCGGTCATCAGGTAGCGGAGCTTCTGCTCATCGTAAGGCTCCTTCGGGTAGATGAGGCTGAACAGGGCCGTGCGTTCCAGATTCGGATGCTCATACGCCGGATGCCAGGCCCGGATGATGTCGAAAGCCTGGATGATGGTCTGGTTCTTATTGAACAGGGGCGAACGCAGATACTCATCGAACTGACGCACCTCCTGGTTGGTGAAGGTGCGGAGTATGACAATGGATTTATTCTGAAACATTGGGTAATGGGGCTTAAATTTAACTATCCGGACGCTGTTCCACAGGAAATCCACAATGCTGTCGTCCGATAAATGGTCGAAAATCCGGCCCCTAAAATATTACAAATCATTGATTTTCAATAAACAAAAAATTGATTTTTCACTAATTTTACAAAATGGGCGCCGATAAAGGTTTAGGATTGTCTTAAACAAAGGTGAAGACTTTGCGCTACTTTAGAACAATATTTGATGGGATACGTATAAGTATTCACCAAACCCTGCCAGTTATGAAGAAGGTATTACTCACATTTCTCTGCCTCGCCGCCACCGCGGTGATGTTTGCCCAGACAGGCAACCGGGAGCGCGCCGACGAGACCAGCTTTCCGGAGATCGACAACCTGAGCGGACTCAAGCCCGATGAGGATGATCTGACACCTACTTCAGGAACGGTAGGCCTATCCGATAACAGCACCGAGAACGGCGGCACCGGCGTAGTGGAAGAACAGATCCACACCGACGACTACGATGGCACCATCAAGGCCGACAAATCCAACCTCGTGGCAAATGCGCAGGTATATCCCAACCCGGCACAGGATTACATCTATGTAACTTCTGACGCCAGCGACGGAACCATCCTCGTCATGAACCTGTTAGGCCAGGAAATGGGTGACTACCCGATCACCTCCAACAGCATGACCATCGACATCAGTGGTCTGAAGGAAGGTATCTACTTCGTGAGCATCACCAGCGGTGAGAACACCGTTGTCAAGAAGATCAAAGTCTTATAAGCATTTAATTAGGGGTTAAATGAAGCAAAGCTCCTCCGACAGCCGGAGGGGCTTTTTTCTTGCCCGTTACCGCCTCTTCCGATAAGGCGTGTAATTTGTCTGTCATTATTGCCCAACCCCCACCGAAAATAACGGTACCGCGGGCATTCCACGGTTCACGGGTCCCCTGCACCCCCGTAAAACCCGCGTGATAACCCCTCCGTTTTTGTATTTGTTGCCCCCTGCTTCCACCCGGTATTTTCGTATTACCAAATCACTCCACAATGAATAAACTGACCGGACCCTTTATACTCGCAGCCATCCTGATGACGCACGTAGGGCTGCTGGTAGCCACTGAGGAAGCCTATACTTTCAGCAGTGATGACTATGCGCCGCAGGAGAACAACATCCTCCCGGCAGCTGTGCACACCTCCACCGAGCAGGAAGCCATCATGCAACCCACTGCGCTGGCAGCCGAGCAGCCGAAGCACCGCGAATTCTGATCGGTCGACACACCGGCGTATCCTGAACAATAGGTTATCTTTGACGTTCGTTTGAACAGGATGCGCCGCCTAATTCCCATATGGATCTTCCTTATCCCCTTTACACTTAGGGCGCAACAGACCGATTCTACCCTTATCCAGTTCTCCGGCCTCGTCATGACCAGCGACTCCCTCGCCGCCGTGCCGTACGCCAACCTCCAAAGCATCAGCCGCAACTTTACCACCACCTGCGACTACAACGGGTTCTTCTCGTTCGTGGCCGGGAAGGGCGACAGCATACGCATCACCGCCGTAGGGTTCAAGGAACAGCTGTATGTGATCCCGACAGACCTCACCGAACCGCGGTATTCCGTGATCCAACTGCTCACCCGCGACACCGTATATCTCGCCGAGACCTTCATCTACCCCTGGCCTTCAAAGGAGGAATTCCGCGAAGCTTTCCTCGCGCTGGAGATACCGGACGACGACTATGCCATCGCCAAAAAGAACCTGGAAAGGGAAGCGCTGAAAGAAATGGGCGAAGCCATGGCCATGGATGCCGATATGAATGCCGACTACCAGACCAAAGCCTTACAGCAAAAGATCTACTACGCCGGTCAGTATCCGCCGATGCGCATCTTTGATGTGTTCGCGTGGAAGCAGTTCTTCGAGGCCTGGAAGAACGGCGATTTCAAGAATGACGGGAAATAGCCTGTCGCGAATTATTTCGCAAACTTCATCTTATACTTCACGGCGATCTTGCCGGCAGCGATGTTGTCGAGCTTCTTTTTCACGAGGCTGCGCTTCAGCGGCGTCATATGATCGGTGAGCAGGATGCCCTGCAGATGGTCGTATTCGTGCTGGATGATGCGTGCATTCATTTCATCGTACATCTCGATATGCTCATTGAACTGCTCATCCACATACCGTATGCGCAGGGTCTCGTTACGGGCGATCTTCACGCGCACCTCCGGGATGCTTAAACAGCCTTCCTCGTAAGTCCACGGCTCACCCGACTCCTCGATGATCTCAGGGTTGATGAATACCTTGCGGATGCCTTTGGTGAGGCGGAATTTGCTGTCCTCATCTTCCTCATCGTCGTCATCTTTCAACTGCTCGCTGTCCACCACGAACAACCGGATATCGAGCCCGATCTGCGGTGCCGCGAGGCCCACGCCATGGCCGTTGTACATGGTCTCCCACATGTTGGCGATCAGTTCCTTCAAACCGGGATAGTCCGGCGTGATGGGCTTAGCCACTTTCTTCAATACCGGATGGCCATAGGCCACGATGGGTAAGATCATATCAGAGGTTTTGTAAGTATTCCTGCAAAATTATGGCAGCAGCCACCTGATCCAGCAATTTTTTATCCCTGCGCTGCTTTTTTTTCACGCCGCCGGCCACGAGGCTCTGCATGGCCATCTTGCTGGTGTAGGTCTCATCCCACTTCTGCACCGGCATGTCGGGCAGTTTCTTCTGGATGGCTTTGATGAACCCTTCCACATGGCGCGTGGCATCCGTGGGGTTACCCCGCAGGTCGGTGGGATAGCCGATCAGGATCTTCTCCACCGGCTCGGCACTGCAATACTGCACCAGATAATCCAGTGCCTGCTGTGTATCCACGGTCGTGAGCGGGGTGGCGATGATCTGCATCGGATCGGTAACGGCAAAACCCACACGTTTGGTTCCGTAATCAATGCCTACGATCCTGGCCATATGCTACACTAACAGGTCTGTGATGACAAAAATTCCAAAGACCACACTGGCGATGCCGTTGGAAGTGAAGAAGGCGCGGTTCACACGGCTGAGGTCGCTCGGCTTCACGATGAGGTGCTGATACACCAGCGCAGCCGTGAACAGCCCCATGCCGGTCCAGTACAGCCAGCCGAACTCGATATACATACCGGCGTAATACAGCAGCAGTATGGTGTTGAAATGCACGATCACCGAAACGATGAGGGCATTGGTCTTGCCCAGTTTGGCGGGAAGGGAGTACAGCTCCTGCTCGCGGTCGAAATCCTCGTCCTGCAGGGCATAAATGATATCAAAACCGGCCACCCACGTGAACACGGCCAGCGAAAAGATGATGGGCAGGGTCTGGAACTGCTCCGTCACCGCGATATACGCCCCGATGGGCGCCAGCGACAGGCCTACGCCCAGGATGAAATGGCAGAGCCAGGTGAAACGCTTGGTGTAACTATATCCCAGGATCACCAGCAGGGCCACGGGCGATAACACGAGGCACAGCGAATTCAGGAGGCCTGCGGAGATGATGAATCCTGCGGAGTTGATGAGCACGAAACGGAGGGCATGGGGTTTGGAGATCTGACCGCTGGGTATCTCGCGACCGGCCGTGCGCGCATTGCGGATGTCGATGTCCGCATCCACATACCGGTTAAAGGCCATGGCTGCACTGCGGGCGAACACCATGCACAATAACACGAACACCAGGTCATACCACTTGAACGAAGCCCCCGGCTGCGTAACCCCCAAAGTAAACCCGATCAGCGCAAACGGCAGGGCAAACACCGTGTGACTGAAAGTGATGAGCGAGAAGTATTTTTTCATCGGCAAGGCAAAAATACGGCTTAATTTGCACGCAGAGACGCAAAGGCGCAAAGCAATTCAAATCCGCGTAAATCCGCTAGATCCGCGTTATCCGCGTGCTTTTTTATCGCCGATCCACGCATCAAACTCGATTTTGGTCTTCGCATTCAAAGTAAACGCCTTCGTCAATCCCCCTTTCCTCGCCGACACCACGCCCCAGCGGATGTCTTTGATGCCTTCGGTGGAGTGCGCGTCAGGGTTAATGGAGATGAGCACACCGCGGTCCATGGCATAGGGTATCCAGGTGTGGTCGATGTCGAGGCGGTAAGGGTTGGCGTTGATCTCGATGGCCACGCCGTTGGCCGCACAGGCGTCAATAATGGTCTTATGGTGCACGGGATATCCCGGACGACTCAGCAGCAGCCTGCCCGTCATGTGCCCCAGGATGCGGGTATACGGATGCTCGATGGCCTTGAGCAGGCGCGAAGTAGCCTTGTCGATGTCCATCTTCAGATGCTGATGCACACTCACGATCACGAGATCGAAGGTCTTCAGCACCTCATCGGAATAGTCGAGCTGACCGTCGAAGAGGATATCGCATTCGATGCTTTTGTAGATGTGCAGATCGGTCAGTTTGGCGTTGAGGGCGTCGATCTCTTTATGCTGCGCGATGATCTGCTCTTCGGTGAGGCCGCCGGCGTAGAAAGCGGAGCGGCTGTGGTCGCTCATGACGAGATAGGTATAGCCGAGCTGACGGCAGGCTTCGGCCATTTCGGCGATGGTATGCTTTCCGTCGCTCCAGGTGCTGTGATTGTGCACCACTCCGCAGATATCCCCCGGCTCTACCAACCCTGCTCCTAAGTTGCTGAGGATCTCCGCGCCCAGGGCCTCTTCCTCGCCGAACACCTCCCGCAGTTCCGGCAGTCGGTACGGCATACCGGCCGCAGCGTATATGGCCTGTTCATCGGCAAAAGGCCCCGCACCGGCTTTTTCCAGCACCAGCGCCACATGCTCGGCACAGCCGGTGGTGGTGAAGAGCTGCAGGGCATAATCGGCATCCTCAACGATCATCACTCGGAACCGCAGGTCATGGGCGGTCTTGCCGCTGATGGCGGCGGACGTGTTCTCCTCCACGATGAGCTCGGGAATGGCCTCGATATGCTTCGCAACACCGGCCGAGCGCGCCGCGATGATGTCGAGGCTGTCGATCACATTGCAGTGCCTGCGGATATCTCCGGTCAGGCTCACCAGGTCGCTGCCCGTCACCTGCCGCAGATGGTCCAGGATGGCCCCGGCGTAATCGGCCACGGCGGCGTAGTGGAATTTGCCGAGGTTGTTCTGATAGTATTCTATGCTCTGGATGACCGACTGCTGGGTCTTTTCCCCAAAGCCCTTGAGCTTGGCGAGGCGGTTCTCGTAGCAGGCGTACAGCAGTTCGCCCACCGATTCTATCCCCAGCTGGGTCCATATCTCCCGCACCTTCTTGCCGCCGAGGCCCTTGATGCGCAATACCTCGAGCAGCCCGGGGGGCGTTTTCTGCACCAGTTCCTCCAGTTGCGCCATGGATCCTGTTTCCCGCAGCTCCAGGAGCTTCGCGGCAATGCC
>DAIMYJ010000129.1:0-6968 GCA_036734545.1 Chitinophagales bacterium | reverse complement strand
GAAAATAATATCCGAGCAACTCAACCCTCGCCTCAACTACTGCCAATTCAATTTGCATACGAAACAAAAAACGCCGTGCATAAGCCGGATCGAAATTCCGCGGAAAATTTGTAGTACAAACTAAAATACCATTAAATTTCTCCATTTCATTCAATAATAGTGTTTGTACTGCATTTTCTGTCTGTGTCGTGTTATTGCCGCCGACCGCGCGTGTTTGAAAAACACTGTCAGCCTCATTAAAACACAATATCGGAACGCGTTCCGCTTTTCGGGCTACTAGTGCATAATAGTCAAATAGCTGCTGAATTTTCTTTTCACTATCCCCAAAGTATTTGCTTCGTTGCTGGGCGACTTCAAACATAAGTATATCGCGCCCTGTGTATTTAGCGAGCTGTCTTACCAATTCGGTTTTCCCGGTTCCCGGGTTTCCGGATAACAGCACAGCAATGCCGGTTGGTCTTTGCTCGGATTGCCTGAGATTAGAATATTGTGTGTACGCAGCCGGTGTCAATAATTGAAACAGTTCATCTGTTTTCTGTTGTAAATCGCGATTGTAAATCAATTTTGTTTTTTGAATATCGGCCCATTTGATCGTTGTGAGCACAGCCGGTGGTGTCGCATAGCCATGATGGGCAGAAACCCGCTCTACTCCCGTCAAACTCAGTTTGCACACTAACTCTTTTCCATTGAATGGCGAATCTTCTATTACTAATAGATCTCCTTCAAGCAGAGGAGAGCCAGGGGCATTCCATTCTTCATACATACGCACAGACTGAATGCGATTTAATGCAAAAAGATCTGCCAGGCGCATCAGGTTTACCGATTGCCTGTCTATCATATGGATCAAACAAGTAAAAAGAATGACCGATCGAATGTGTTTATCAGAACTCAGCGCGGATATTCTTTGCGCTAAAGTGTGCCTTCGCTTAGTCACAAAACCAGTGGCTGTCCGCCGCCATTCATCAACAGTAACCCGCCTGTGTAAGAAGAGAAGTGCAACAGCATGTATACGCAATAACGCACGGTCATCTTTTGCAAGTGCACGCCTATGTTTCTTCATCTGCGTCTTGCTGCCGGTGCGTAATATTTCCAATAACTGATTAGAAACTCCTATACAGAGCGCCTCATCTCCGCCTTCCTCCATCTGAAATACTAAAAAACCCATAGAGACGAGCTCGATCACACTATTTATGAAAAGCCCATCATCCATATAGGAATGCACTAGTTGCTGAATCTGGTGAAATCGACTACTTTTGGTGACTTTGGTGCGCGTTACACAGGCGGCTATAATCAATACCTGTTCGCGCGTGCATTCCAGCAAGGCCGCAAGTGCGTGCGACGTTTCGCCCTCTGGCATTACTGCATCCTCTTCATTTTCCGGTTTTAATAGTATGTGAATCCAGTTGTTCGACATGATGAAAATCAAAATTAGCAGGGGGCTGCGCAACGGCGTTGCGTAGAATTTGGTAATTTAGCTCACCATATGGACCAAAGACATAGAAACACGCTACGCGTCCGCATATTGTGCAAATTCCTTGACAAAGGAGGCGGTACACTTCATGCTTTACATTCCTGGATGAATGCAAAGCTGTCGGATGAGGGCGAGCCCATGATAGCCATTCGCACACTCCAATCGGTCATTGAATTGCTTAGAAATGGCGATTTCATACACGACAAACAGGACCTGCCTGAAAATATACGATGCAAGTTATTTAAAGTTACCTATGCCGGTAAAATATATAGCTGGGCAGAAGACTCAGCCAAACCCGAATTTGGCGATCTTGAAGAACAAGAAAGATACACGCTACCTTTTTTAATGGGATTGCTGAAAAAATATGAAAGCATTCCCGCCGTATCAAAGATCATGCAGGTGCTTCCCGCATCATTTGGGATTTCAGAAGAAGAAATGCAAAGCAAAGCATTTCTATATATATCAGGAGCTACTTTGATCGATGCAGAATCAACGATAACACTCGCGATACGGTTATTAGGCCATATAAACCGAAGAGAAATGATCGAATTTAACTATGCCTCTGTAGAAAAATTGGATGGGCTGACTTTACACGCGGTGGCGCCTTTACATATTCGATTTTACAACGAATTATATTATCTCACCGCGTTTGACCCGGAAAAAAAGGAATTAAGAAATTTCCGTATCGATCAAATCCTTAATTATAGGGTAGATACCTGGCGTGATGATGAAAATAATATTCTGTATTTCGATCCCGACACACTGGAAACAGAATTCCGCATTGCAAGCCGTTTTGATCATATACTTGGCGTTTGGGTTCATAAACTAACCGATCCTATATATAAAATAGAAATTAAATTTAAAGGATGGGCGGCTGGTTATATGCAAAAACTGCAATTCCATAAATCTCAGAAAATAGAAAGCATAAATAAAGGAAAAAATGAGGTTGTTATTAGCCTTACTCTGCGTCTTGATCCTGAGAGTTGGTCCGGACAGCCGTATCACGAACGATCCCCGGAATTGGCCGGTTTTATAAACCGGTTTGGCGATAAGGCTGAAATACTTAGCGCGCGGGCTGTTTAATGGCTGGGAATTAAGCAGAAGACGCATCAGCTAAAAGAGCTTAATGTGCTTTCGCGCAAGCGAAGTTCCGCGTAATCGGGGCTCCGCTCTCACTGAGTAGGCATATAGGCTAATTATCCTTGTTAAATTTCGTTACCCCACGCATCTTATTGGCACAATTCTCGTTATTATTGTATCCTAAGCTATGTCCGCCCATTCGAATTATGCCATGCTGATCGCGCGCCTGGATGCCTTTATCAGGAAGTATTACCTGAACAGGCTCATCCGGGGACTGCTGTTCACCGCCGCCGGCGTGGTGAGCGCTTACCTGCTCTTCAGCTTCCTGGAATACCGCTTCTACTTCCCTACAGGGGTGCGGATGGTGCTGTTCTGGGGGTTTCTGGCGGGAACGCTGTATGCCGTGGGCCGCTATATCGCCCTGCCGCTGGCGAAATACTACCGGCTGGGCAAAACCATCAGCCATATGGAGGCCGCGCGTATCATCGGCGACCACTTTGGTGACATCCAGGATAAACTGCTGAACATTCTCGAACTCAGGGAACAGGCGCTTACGGAGCGGGATGCCGCTCTTATCGAGGCGGGCATTTCCCAAAAAATAGAAAAGATCCGCCCCATTCCGTTCACCATGGCCATTGACCTGGGCCGGAATCGCAAATACCTGAAGTACGCCCTCCCCCCGCTGGCCGTGCTGGTGTTCGTTGTCTTTGCCGCACCCAATGTGCTGAAAGACAGCAATATACGCTTGATAAAAAATACTATGCATTTTGAACGGGAGGCGCCCTTCCAGTTCCGCGTGCTGCACAATGAGCTGGAAGTGGTTCAGTATGAGGACTTTACCCTCAAAATGCAGGTGTCCGGACAGGTACTCCCCGAACTGGTGGCGGTGGTGACGCCCACGGGCACCTACACAATGCAGAAAGACGGAGCCGACAGCTATTCCTACGTGTTCAACAAAGTGGCCGGCGATACGAAGTTCCATTTCCTGGCCAACGGGTTCACCTCCAAAGAATTCACCCTCCGCGTGGTGCCCAAGCCCACCCTGCTGAACTTCGACATCCGCGTGAACTACCCCGACTACACGGGTATCACCGACATCACCCTCGAGAACACGGGCGACCTGTTGGTGCCGGAGGGAACGAACCTGGAGTGGGTGTTCAATACCGAGAATACCGACCGCATCGAGCTGTTCTTCGCCGAACAGAAGATACAGGCTTCGAAAGACGGGGGCGACCGCTACACGGCCGAGCGCCGCGCCATGCAAAACGAACCGTACAAGATCGGCATCGCCAACGAACAGGTGTATGCGAAAGATACCATCGCCTATACCATCACCGTGATCCCGGATGCGCATCCGCAGATCACCGCCGAACAATTCGTGGACAGCACGGATGATAAATTCCTGTACTTCCTCGGTCAGACATCCGACGACTACGGTTGCCGCGCACTGAATTTCCAATACACGATAGAAGGACGCGATGCAGATGAAAATTTCTACACACGCGAACAAAACACACAGGCCATTGCGATGCCGCTGTCGAAAGAAAATAAATTCACACACGCCTTCGACCTGCGCGCAAAAAATCTGCAGCCCGGCGATCGCGTAACGTATTATTTCGAAGTGTGGGATAACGACGGCGTGCACGGCAGTAAATCCACCCGCACACCCGCCATGCAATATGTGGTGCCCACGCTCGATGAACTGCAGGATATCAAAGACGACAACAACGAGAACATCAAGGATAAACTGGACGACATTCTCGACGATCTGCAGGATGTGCAAAAGCAGACCGATAAGCTCGAAGAAAAATTCCTCGACAAAAAGGAATTGAACTGGGAAGACAAGAAACAACTCGAAAATCTGTTGCAGAAGAATCAGAACATCCAGCAGCAGGTAAAAGAGCTGCAACAGGATTTTCAGAAGAACCTGGAAATGCAGAAAGACTATCTGGAGCCGGATCCGCAGATCCTGGAAAAACAGGAGATGCTGCAGCAAATGCTCGAGGAGGTGCTGCCCGAAGAGATGCAAAAGCTCATGGACGAGATCCAGAAGCTGATGGAGGAACTCAACCGCGAGAAAGGTGTCGAGGAGATGCAGGAAATGCAGATGAACAACGAGCAGCTCGAACAGGAACTCGATCGCATGCTCGAACTCTTCAAGCAACTGGAGCTCGAACAAAAGATGAACGAGACCATCGAGAAGCTGAACGAATTATCGCAGGAGCAGGAAAAGCTTTCCGAACAAACCGATCAGAAGAATGCCGACAATCAAAAGAACATCGAAAAGCAAAACGAGCTGAACGAAAAATTCGATGAGATACAAAAGGATATGCAGGAGATGCGCGAGATGAATGAGCAGCTCGAAGAACAAAAAGATCTCGGCGACACGCAGGAACAGGAACAGCAGATAGACCAGCAAATGCAACAGGCCGGTCAGCAGATGCAGAAGAACAATAAAAAACAGGCGAGCCAAAATCAGAAATCCGCCGCACAGAAAATGCAGGAGATGGCCCAGCAAATGGAGCAGTCGATGCAGCAGAGTTCGATGGAGCAACAGATGGAAGACATGAACGCCCTGCGCCGCCTGATCGATAACCTCGTGATGTTGAGTGTGGAGCAGGAAGCGCTGATGAAAGAGGTGAAACAGATCAAGAGCACCAACCCCAAGTTCATTGACCTGATGGCGCAGCAGCAGAAGATCAAGGAAGACACGCGCATGGTGGAGGACAGTCTGAACGCCCTCGCCAAGCGGGTATTCCAGATCAGCAGTTTCATCACCCGCGAGGTGAGCGCCGTCAATGAGAACCTCGACAAGAGCGTGGAGCAGATGGGCGAGCGGCAGGTAAAGGAGAGCAACCTCTACCAGCAGCAGGTGATGACCGGTTACAACAACCTGGCCCTGATGCTCGACGAGGTGATGCAGCAGATGCAGGAGCAGATGGCCAAGAGCATGCCCGGCAGCCAGATGTGCCAGAAGCCCGGCGGCAGCAGCGATTCGCAGATGCCCAGCATGAGCGAGATGCAGAAACAGCTGAATGAGCAACTCCAGAAAATGAAGGGGCAGATGGAGAAGGGACAGAAGGCCGGAGGGCAACAGGGGACAAGCAAGGAGCTTGCTGAGATGGCGCAAAAGCAGGCCGCCATCCGCCAGGCACTTCAGGAAATGGCCAAACAGCTGGGAGGGGGCAATACCGAAGACGGCAAATTGGCCAAAGAGCTTCAAAAACTCGCGGACCAGATGGACCAGACCGAGGAGGACATCGTGAACAAGCGCATCACCCAGGAGACCATCATGCGCCAGGAGGAGATCCTGACCCGCCTGCTGGAGGCCGAGGAGAGCGAGCGCAAACGCAAGCAGGACAACGAACGCCAGAGCAATACCGCCCAGGAGATCAACCGTCCGGTGCCCCCGGCCATAGAGGAATACCTCCGCAAGCGGGCGGCCGAGCTGGACCTCTATAAAACTGTTTCGCCCGAGCTAAAACCTTTTTACAAAAATCTCGTAGAAGAATATTTGCGGTCCATCACCTATTAAAAACCGCAACCGGCATGTCGGACCATACCGTATCTGAACAACTCCGTCTAAAGTCCCTGCCAGCCAATATCACACTTGTTGAGCCCTTTGTGGAGGAGCTCCGCCGGCGTTTGCCCATTGCCGATGAGTTATATGGGAATATGCTGGTGTGCATCACCGAGGCTGTGAACAACGCTATCTGGCATGGCAACCGGGCCGATCCCGGCAAGGACGTGACCATCCGCATTCGTATGGAGCACAACAAGCTCTGCTGCTGTGTGCAGGACCAGGGCTGCGGCTTCGACTACAACAACCTCCCCGACCCAACGAGTCCCGAGCACATCGAGGATATCGGCGGTCGCGGCGTGTTCCTGATGAAGCAGCTCAGCGACATGGTGATCTTCAGCAACGACGGGAGTAGTGTGGAGATACAGTTCAGGCTGTAAAGTAAATACAATTGCACACGGATGACACTGAACTCACTGATTTGCGCTGAACCTTCAATAGATAATCAACTTTGCGCCTTGGCGTCTTTGCGAGCACTATGACCGGCATCCAATACACCTCCACCAAAACCAAATTCCGGCTCAAGGACAAGGAGCGGATCACCATCTGGCTCGAACACCTGATCGGCACGAAGCATAAATTCCCCGGTAACCTTACATTCATTTTCTGTTCCGACGACTATCTGCTGGCCATGAACAAGCAGTATCTGGCCCATGATACGTATACCGATATCATCACCTTCAATTACAATGAAGGCCACTACATCAGCGGCGACATCTTCATCAGCGTTGACCGCGTAAAAGAAAATGCGGCCTCCTACAAGACCACCTTCGAAGAAGAGCTCCACCGCGTCATGGCCCACGGTGTATTACACCTGCTCGGCTACAACGACAAAAC
>DAIMYJ010000128.1:4539-6989 GCA_036734545.1 Chitinophagales bacterium | reverse complement strand
GTGAGGCCTTCATCGATATCGCCGTTACAGTTCTCGTCGATACCATTACACAATTCGGCAGCATCCGGATTGATCGTAGGATCAGCATCGTTACAATCAACGAGCACTCCGAATCCATCACCATCGGCATCAGTTTCAGCCACTGTTCCATCCAGCACCACGTTGCGGATAACAGCTTTACCATTCAGGTTGCTATAAGCATCGAAGCCCACCATGCGCACCCAAACAGTACCGGTAGCGGTGAAGTCAGGAATATCCCATGTCAGGGTGCTGCTCACATCGCAAAAAGAAGAGGCTACTGCAATATCAGAACCGTTGTTGGTCCATGATGCACCACCGTCAGTAGAATAGGCAAAGCGCCACAGCAGAGGTCCTTTCGCATTGATGCGAATATCAGCTGAAACCGAAGTGACATTCAATTCATATCCTGCATCCGGAGTTATGGTGAATTCAACAGAGGGTCGGTTATTCGTATAAAAACCGGCTTTTGCCCATCGGTTAGAATTGAACCCATCGGGGCAGGCTTCTGTTGCTTCCGTGCCATTAACCCTGGCGAGGTTTGTTCCTGTGGCATTAGCTGCAATGCCGGCCGCTGCACCACCCAGATCATTTGTATATGTATACAACTGAGCATGGAGCGACGCACTGAGCGTGATCAGGAATGCCGTTGACAGCATCATGTACATTTTTCTCATAAGCGCATTTTTAAGTGAATGAATATTAATTGGTGATTAGTTCTAAAGACGCGTGTTTTTAAATATACGTTGTATCGTGGTTTTTGGACCTCGATCGGCGGCCATCGGTTCATTCTTTCCATGCATTCCAAAGGCAGCACACAGCAAACATAGTTGTTTGACATGTATCACTCAGATCACGTTCGCTACCTATTGCGTATTGGCCGCATCGGTTGCTGTGATCCTCTGAAGCGTGTCGGGTAACACGCATCCATAAGGCGGGTTGTTCTGATCAATTGTTTCATGGGGCGATCCAATCATCAAAGGGCCGAGGAGCTGCCTTTATATGTCAACCAATATTACATCAATCTACAGGGCAAAACAATGCACGGTTACCTACTAGCCGTTCCAAACATGTCACATTTAACCATAAAACAAACACCATAAATCATTGTAATTAGTGGATTACGAGGCTTAAGCATTAAATAAATGGGCGCAATTTGGTGTCACATATTAAATAAAAAAGGCGGAACTGTATCCATTACAGTTCCGCCTTTTTTTTTTGATAGGTCAGATCACTTTATGATGATCAGCTCCTTATGGTATCGGTTGCCGCCATGATCGAGGACCACATGGTATACGCCGTCAGCCAGTTGTGAGATGTCGAGGGTTTGGGTAAATCCTCCGCTACCTGCATTGGCCATACCGTTGAGCACCACCTGAGCGGTCACATCAGTAACATACCAGTATACCTGTTCATTGGTGCCATCCTGCAGGGTGAGGTGGATAGTGACCTGGTCGTTTGCGGGGTTCGGGTAGAGGGCGAACTCGGCCGCGGTTTCTCCGGTTTTGCACGTTGTGGTCACCGTTCTGATCGCAGATGTTTTGGAGCAGCCTGCGGCGTTGGTCACTTTAACACGATAGTCGCCTATTGAATTGGCCGCATAGATCTGTGTAGTTGCTCCCGGGATGATCACTCCATTCTTGTACCAGATATAGGTGAAGCCCACACCATTGTTGGCCACGAGATCCAGATCAGGCAGTCCGCACAGGTTAGTGCCTTCCGGTGTGGAGATGGTAGCCGTAGGATTGGCATTCACGGTACAGGTAGTGGTAGCCGAGGTAGCATTGCATCCTCCGGGTACTGTAACCACTACTGAATAGTTACCGGACTTGGTGATGTTATAGGAGGATGCCGTAGCTCCTGCGAGATTGGCTCCATTGCGCCTCCACTGATAGGTAAATCCGGCGCCGGTGTTGGCATAGAGTATCAGGCTGGTTCCCTTACATACGGTGGTTGGTCCTGAGGGGGTGATCACGGCTGTCGCTGCGTTGTCATCCATCAGGCCGTTACAGTTCTCATCGATACCGTTGCACAATTCAGGTGCTCCGGGATAGATCGTTCCGGCTGCATCGTTGCAATCGGTGTTATTCGCTGCATAGCCGGCCGGCACTCCTGTGCAACTGGTGGTAGTTACTGCGTTATTGCCGAAACCATCACCATCGGCATCCTGATAATAGGTAACAAAGGTGCAGGTGGTGACCTGAATATTATAATCTTCTGTTTCGCCTTCGTTCCACAGGTCGCAATACATATTCGCATCGGGCACATCATTGTAGAATGCGCGCACACGCAATCTGGTAGTTCCCAGCGGAGCAGTGGCCGGTACGTTGATCGTGCCGGTCACCAGTGCAGTGGTGGGTGCTGCTGAGCTGAACACGGTTTCATCTGCATCGGCGAAATCACCGTCGCGGTTCCAGTCGATCCAGATCGTA
>DAIMYJ010000128.1:0-4439 GCA_036734545.1 Chitinophagales bacterium | reverse complement strand
GGTGCTGCGGCAGTGGTAAAGGTATTGTTGGCGCAGCCGGTGGCGGTTCCTGATGCATTATAGGGTCTCAACCTCCATTTATAAGTAGAGCCGGTATTGAGCAGCGCGGAATAGCTCAGCGTGTTACCGAGGTCAATGTTATTGGCCACATTGTTATAATTCGGGGCGTTATCGCCCAGTGACAGACGATAACCGGTGGCATACGGCACGATATCCCAACTGAGTGTCACGTTCGGACAAACGCCTGCAGCGTTATCAACGGGAGAAACGGTAGCGAGGCAGGATGGCGGGGCCACGATAGCATCACGGTAGATGAGCACGTTATCGATATACATATTATAGCCATATCCGGAGATCGCTTTGAAGATCACATAATTCGTGGCTGTATTAAAAGTGGTGGGAATGGCGAAGGTATAATTATACCAACCTTCAGCCGCTTCTATGGGTGTAAGTGTTTGCCTTCTGTTCACGGTCCCGATGAGGGTACCACCGGCAGATGCGGGAGTGGTATTTACATATACTTCCACTTTATCTGTTCCCACACCCGGATCGCGGTACATCCAGAAGGAAACCATATGCGTGCCGGCAATGGTGAAGTCCATGGCAGGCGTAACCAGGTCGGCCGCGGTACCGGAGGCATAGAAATAGGAATTGAACTTTGCCTCAGCCGGGTCGGAGTAAGGTTCCTGAACGGGTGAGCCACCGGTGGTGACGCGCGACCATGTTCCGGGGGCGCCGGTGCCGGCCACTTTAGTGTTCAGCCAGCCGATCGGCGGAAAAACAGCCGGAAAGTCGAATGGCTGGTCGATAAGTGTTACCTGAGCACGCGCGGTAGAACCGGCGGTGAGGATAAGGAGCAGCGTAGCTATGAGCCACTGTGTTTTGCCTGGGAAGGATAGTTTTTTCATGAAATATAATATATAAATGGCCTGAAATGGACTACAAAGTTAAGGTACCGCGCCTAAACAGAAGCGGTTCTGCACTATAGGATGCACAGAACCGCTCCGGCGTTGTATGGTTTTTCTATAGTTTACCGGGTCACCATCAGCTGACTGGTCAATATGGTATTTCCTACCACCAGTTGCACCTGATACATTCCGGGCGCCCAGTCATGCACATCCAGTGATTCTGCCAGGCTTCCGGATGCAAGCGCAAACCGGCCGGTATACACGATCCTGCCCAGCGCATCAATGATACGGCAATCGGCAACGGTCAGCCCGGCATCTGCACCATCGAGTTGCAGCATTACCCTATCTCCGGCAGGGTTCGGGAACAGTTGGAGGGCAGCCTCCGTTACAGAGCCTTCCCGACATGTTTTAGTGATTACCGTGGTGGATGAGGTCTTGGAACAGCCGGAGGCATTGGTTACACGCACTCGGTAGTTACCGGTAAGCGTTGGATAATAGAACCGTGACGTAGCTCCGGCTACATCACCGCCATTGCGTATCCACTGCCAACTGAATCCCACACCATTGTTAGCACGGAGTTCCAGACTGGCAAACCCGCACAGGTCAGTACCCATCGTTGCGGTGATCGTTGCCGCCGGCGAAGCCAGGACTGTCACTGCGGTGGTCGGCGAAAGATTGAAGCACCCGCCGGGGATGGTAACGCGCACGGCATAATTACCACTTTGAGAGGCTGTAAAGCTGGAGTTGGTAGCACCGGCGATATTGGCGCCGTTACGCTGCCATTGGTAGGTAAATCCGGCGCCGGTGTTGGCCGACAGGACCACATTTAGTCCTTTACAGAAAGTTGTAGGTCCGCCTGCGGATATGGAGGCGATGATAACGCCTTCATCCACGGTCACATCGCAATCATCGTCCAGGCTGTTACAGATCTCGGTAGCACCCGGGCGGATGGCTGCGTTGGCATCGTTACAATCGGTGTTATTGGCAACGTAACCGGTCGGTGCTGCTCCACAGGTGGTGGTATTCACGGCATTATTTCCGAAGGTGTCGCCATCCGCATCAGCATAATAGGTGGTCACCGGAATACCTTCATCGGTGCTACCATCACAATCATCATCAAGTGTGTTACACACTTCCGGTGCACCGGGTTTAACGGATGCGTTGGCATCATTACAATCGGTATTGTTCAATACGAAACCTACAGGTGCGGCGCATGCGCTTACCGGGGCGGCAACTGTACTGCCAAATCCATCTCCATCTGCATCCACATAATAATTCAGGAAGGTCAATCCTTCGTCGGTAAGCCCATCACAATCATCATCAAAGCTGTTGCACACTTCCGTACCGCCGGGATAAGAAACAGCGGAGGCGTCGTTACAATCGGTATTGTTAAGCACATAACCGGCGGGTGCTCCGGTGCAGGAGCTTACCGCTGCACCAGGGTTGCCAAAGCTATCGCCATCGGCATCCGCGTAATAGGTAACTGCGGGGCAGGGTGTGACCACCATGTTATAATCCTCCGTTTCACCTTCACTGAAGGTGGTGCAAAATGTTTCTGCGGTGGGCACATAATTATACGCGCAACGCACACGCATGCGGGTAGTTCCGGGAACGGCTGTAAAGGGCACGGTCACGCTGCCGTTCACCACGGCCAGTGTAGCCACGCCTGAGTTGAATACATATTCACCTGCATCGGCAAAATCTCCATCGATATTCCAATCGATCCAGATCGCGAACCCTTCAGCGAATTCGGTGCCACACTGCATGCTCACATTAAAGCTGTTGCCCTGTTGTGCTGTTACTGTCTGCGCACTGAAAAAATTATAATTATTCGGGGCTGTGGTGCAGCCTGAATTATTGTTTGTGATATTGGTGGCGCCGCCGGTGGTACTGAAGTCATCAATGAAGTCTTCCGATCCGCAGGAGCCATCGAGATACACCGGAATACAATAGCATGTAGAAGTTCCTGTAGTGAAATTATTGAACATACAACCAACGGCTTCCCCATAGATATTATAAGGCGTGATCTTCCAGTTGTAGGTAGTTGACGGAGAAAGGAAGGTGGAATAACTCAGCGCCACACCCAGATCGATGTTATTCGCCACGTTATTATAATTAGGCGCATTGTTGCCCATGGTCAGTTTGTATCCTGCAGCCAGCGGCACGATATCCCAGGTAATACTTTGATTCACGCAGGCACCGGTTGTACCGGATGCCGGTGCAAAGCCTGCCACACAGCCGGGTGCTGCCGGAGCGAGGCGGTCGACAGAGATATCATCCACATAAATGTCATTACCGAATGCGGAGGTAGCTTTGAATATGATATAGTTGGTAGCCGTATTGAAAGAACCCGGTATGGTAAAAGTATATTGATACCATCCGTTGGCAGGCACGGCCGGTGATTGTGCGCGATCTCGGTTGATGGTTCCAAGGAGTGTTCCGCCCACACTGGTTTGTGCAGTATTCACGAACACCTCGAGTTTATCGGCAGCCACCCAGTTGTCGCGATACATCCAGAAGCTGACGGTATATGTTCCTTCCGTGGTAAAATTCAATATGGAGGTGCGCATTTCGCCTGAAGTTCCGGCCAGGAAATTGTGCGAATTATATCGCATCTGATAGGCACCGGTTTTGGGTGTTTGCACGGGATAAATACCGTTCATGATCCTTGACCAGTTGCCCGGGAGGGTGGGGCCGGTCATTCGTACATTTGACCAACCGGCAGGGGGGAATGGGAGTGTTTCAAACCCTTGTGTCAATAGATTCACCTGAGCCTGGGCATGGAGGTGTATACCAATGGCCATAACCGCCAAAATGAGTGTGCGTATCGTTTGCCTGAGTGCCATAACGGGATATTGTTTAGCCTATAAAGGTAATAAAACAAACCTCTCCCGCCGGGCTTAGGAAAGGAAATTGGCGTTCCGATCCTCAAAAAAAATCCCGCACTCCTTGCGGAATGCGGGATCGATATGGTTACCGGAAGCCGGTTTATTTCTGTATCACCAGTTGCTTCGTGTATTCTTTATCTGCCACCAGTACTTTTACGATATACATACCGGATGGTGTAGTGTCATCGAGGTGGATGGACTGATAGATCGTTCCATTATCGATGCCTACCGTTCCGGCGTATACCTGAGCGCCTACCATGTTCAGGATGATCACCTGGGCGTCGCGCTCGGTGGTGTTCAGTTCCATATCCAGCATGAACTCGCTCTCTGCCGGGTTTGGATACAGTTCGAAGGTTTCCTGTACCGCCGCGGTCGTTTCCTCACCCTCCTTACATGCAGTTACCGTAATGGTCGCTGTTGTGCGAGAACAACCGAATGCATTGGTGACGGTGCAGCTATAGGTTCCCGGTATGGTCGGGAAGTACAGGTAGCCGGTAGCACCCGGGATAGGCACTCCGCCATTGCGCCATTGCCATGTAAATGAAGGATCATAGCTGGCCTTCAATTTAACTGTTGCACACAAGCTGGTACCATTCGGTGCACTGATGTTGGCGTTCGGATTCGGATTGACCTGCACTGTGGT
>DAIMYJ010000127.1:0-7035 GCA_036734545.1 Chitinophagales bacterium | reverse complement strand
GTGTGTGTGTATGGGTCTGTGTTTGTGTGTGGCTGTGGGTCTGTGGTTGAGTGGGTCTGTGGGGCTGTGGGTCTGTGGTAAGAAGGTGTCCCTATAGCTATAGGGAGGATGATTGGTAAGCGGGTTTGCATCCATTCACGATTCACGACTCACGACTGCCGGCAGTCGGGTGTATATTTGCAGCTTAGTCAGGTGACCGATGAAAGTAACTGAGCATATTGCGCGTGCCGACAAGGCGTTGTTATCGTTTGAGATCTTGCCGCCGTTGAAGGGGAAGAGTGTGCAGAACATTTATGATGTGCTGGACCCTTTGATGGAGTTCAAGCCGGCTTTCATCAATGTGACCTATCACCGCAGTGAGTATATTTATAAAAAGCGCGGTGACGAGCGTTTTGACAAAGTATTTATTCGCAAGCGTCCCGGCACCGTTGGTATTTGTGCTGCGATACAGTTCAAGTATAAGGTAGATTCTGTTGCGCATATCATTTGCGGCGGTTTCACGAAGGAAGAAACGGAGGATGCACTCATTGACCTGAGTTATCTGGGGATCGACAATGTTTTATTGTTGCGTGGAGATGCCTCCAAGAATGAGCGCGATTTCATACCTGAACCGGGCGGCCACGCCCATGCGGTAGATCTGGTGCGTCAGGTAGTGGCCATGAACCAGGGGAAATATCTGGAGGAAGATTCGATACAGGGATATAAAACCGACTTCAACATCGGCGTAGCCGGGTATCCGGAAAAACATTTTGAAAGTCCGAACATCAAAAGCGATCTCAAATATTTAAAGCAGAAAGTAGATGCCGGTGCCGACTATATCGTGACCCAGATGTTTTTTGACAGCGCAAGATATTTTGCTTTCGTTGACCGTTGTCGCGAAGAGGGTATCACGGTGCCTATCATTCCGGGCATCAAGCCCATCACGGCAGCTTCGCAGGTGCACAGCATTCCGCGCACCTTTCATGTAGACATTCCGGAGGCGCTGATCGATACCATTGAAAAATGCCAGACACCGGAAGCGGTGCGCAAAGCCGGTGTGGAATGGTGCATTGAGCAGTCGCGCGCGCTCATCCGCGGCGGTGTGCCCTGCATCCATTACTACACGATGGGCAATGTGGAGGCCATGCGCCGCATCGTGAACGAAGCCTTCTGATCATTCAATACTAAATGTAGCGCCGATCTGTAATTGGATCGTTTGGGTTCGCCACAAAAAGAGTTGTGTTGCAGGCGTATTGACATTCGATGTTGCCAGGTAGGGAATGTCAGCGGCTTCCCTTCTGAAATTCAAACCTGCATAATAGGTGGTATTTCCTGCTTTCAACACTTCTGCACCCAATGACAACTGGAGGGCAGTGCCCAGGCCTTTGGCAGCATCGGTGCGCTGCACCACCCCTTCCTGTGCGACTTCATCATACTGTGCTTCTGTAGCCGGTAAGTTCGCGGAGACGAAACCATACTGGACTGCGGTATAGAACACCGGAAATTTATCCGGGACAGCCCGCTTGAATGTATAATGCAAACCCATCAATACACCTGAGGTATAATAGGTGCCGCTATTATAGCTGTTGAGTGTAAAATCCCGTTCCTTGTAATACGCTTTCATGTCCGTCAGGCTCTTTCCCTGCCAGAGAAAAATATAGGGGGAAGCAACGAATTTCAGATGCTTCCCTCCTATACAATAATCCATTCCCACGCCGAAGCCTGTGGCATTTGACAGGTCAGAGAAGGTGTTTTCCTGTTGTGTAAGGGTGTATCCCAGTTGCGCACCTGCGCGCAGGCACTGACTGAAGGGCACACCGGTTTGCGCCGTGAGTGCATACATGGAGATGAGGGCCGGAAGGATGATGCACTTTTTCATATATGGTCATTTAATTGGTATACACATCAGATAGTATTTATCGGTCAGGTACAGTCGACGAGTAACCGGATCGATGGTGACCGGGTTTGTGAATCCCGCCAGCCAGGTATCCGGGTCATTTCTATTCGGGCTTTCTAATTCCCAGAGCGTTGCACCGGAAGTGGATTCTAGCGCATACAGTTTCCCTGACCCTTCCGAAGTAAAATACAAGACCCCATCAAAGCCGGTGAGGGTGGAGGGATTAAATCCAAAATCATCTTTCAGCCACAATTCCTCTCCGGTATCCGGGTTTAATGCCACTATCTTTCCGGAATACATACACAGGTATAGTTTGTTCATGTAGATATAGGGACCGGTCATATTCAGATCATCACCAAAACCGGGAGTATCCCATGTCCACAGAATATTTCCGGTGGCCACATCGATACAAAACAGTGAATATGCGCCCTGAAAATAGGCCTTATCATTATAGATCACCGGTGACCATACGGTGCTACCGCCCGCCGGATCGATGTCTTCGGTCACCCAAACCATGGAATCAGCGGTCATATTATAGGCATAGAGGTCCGTTCTTTCAGTATATGCCGGCTCATCGTTCCACATCCGGCAATGAAACACCAGAATGGTATCTCCATCATCCTGCACCTGCACGCCCGGAGGGTAGAGATCAACGCTCCAGTTATCGAACATATCGATGTAAAAAACCGAATCCCACTGTTGCGTTTGGATATCGCCGATCACGAGTGAGCTCTTATAGAATGGGTTGGGACCATCGTTATACGTGTGAAACAATTTTTCTCCATAGGCAGACATGAACGGGCCCTGATCGCCATTCGTCAGTTCATAGTGCCAAACAATGCTTCCTGTGGTCATATCCATTGCGCGCGGATCACTATCGCACAGATAGATCAACAGTTCATTGTATTGATAGATACTTGGGTTTGGTGGAATCGGCGGCGCATGACAATCTTCTTCAAAATCGTCATCACTTACCCAGAATTTGATGCCATCGGCATTCACAAAAAAATATTTAAAAGGCTCGAAGCCCCCTCCTGCAGCACAGAAAACCCTATCAGCGTATACAAATGGCCGCATGGCTGTTGCGCGCTGAGTATCAATGGTGAGGGTTGCCTGCCAGATATAGGGTGTATCGGGGACTTCGGGATATACATAGGGATCCCAGGTAAGCACCTCTTTTTCTTTGCATCCGCACAAACAGGCCAATAGCAAGCTGATTATGTATAAATACTGTTTCATAAACGCTTATTGGTTCTAAATCTTTGACTGTAATATCCTGCGTACAGATTAGACAATTTGGATTCTGTTTGCACATCATTTCGCATACTGAAATGATTGCTTTGATACATTTGCCTGAACAGTATTCCGGCATTGGTATTTCCAAGGCATTCTGAGGCCGACTCTTTCAGCACCACACCATCACTTTCTTTTATAAGCCAATCATATTCAACCGTTATTGAGCAATAGGTATCTGCGTCATCCGTTTCGCATATCCCGTCCGGGCCGGCATCATACGTTTCCATTTCGAGATCACCCAAAGGCCCCCAGTCCATGCAGGTACAGGTTGTGCCGGAAGGGACCAGGGTGCGTGCGCCGATGATCTGTTCCCAAACCACATTGGCATCTGCCATCCAATCATAACCGCGTTCATAGGCATCGCGCAGCACTTCCGCGTCTTCGCGGGCAAGCCAGGCGTCGCCGGCACACAGCGGTACGAGATAACACAGGATGGTGGTCATATCAAACCCGGTTAAAAGGTCATTATAATAATTGTACAGGTCTTCATATGCTACATACTTAGACCAGTACTTGCCGATCATCGCATCGGCAAAATACACTGCGGTTTGATCATTAGTGGCACCAAATGGTTCCAGCCCATAGGTGACCGTATTATTGGGTTCACGGCCCGGGAAGAGGTGTGCGATCGTATTCCAGAGAACTGGGTCGGTCTCAACACCCCATAAACAAACATACGGAATTTCCGGATCAAATGTATTGAGGTCAGCCAGGTATTCAGCACCCACCGAATAGGCGCTGGTGGTGCCTGCCAGATAATCGTCCATGACCACCGGTAACACCTGCTCCTCTACGGTGCTGCAGAATTCGTTTGTAAATGCCTCATAATCTGCCGGGGCAAGTAGGAGATCCAGGAAAAAATTATCTTCCACTACTTCAGCCACAGGTCCGGCACTGAGTTCGGTGCAGGCCTCTCCGATCCAGGCCTGCAGATCATCTACGTTGTTCAGTATCATGGCTCCCTGATGAGGGGTGCCGAATGTTGCCAATCCGCCGAACGTACGCGGTTCGAAGCCAAACTCACCGGTTGCATACATCTGATCCACCCGCCTCGCTATAATACCACCCTGACTGTGCGCGATCACCAAAGCATCTTCATCCGCATCGGCATACATCTCCATATCCGCTTTTAACTCCATCGCGGCTGCTTCCAGTGAGGTATTGTTATAATCAGGCCTGACACTGTTCACCATGTATTCGGCTTCCGACCAGAGTGAAGCCTGTATCCAACTGATACCCGTTGTACCATCTTCATCCCCCTGTCCACCCAGCCCATGGACAAAAAAGATGATGCGGTCTTCCATCAATTCAGGACCTCCCCATATATCATCCGCCAGCAAAGTCGGGTTATAATGGTCATGGATCGTAGAGTTCACGTTAGCCCCTTTGACATCGGGTGCACAATCGGGGAGCTGTGCACCAACGGACATGACTGTGCATGACAACCATGCGAACATGTGAAGTTTCATAAAATTGTTTTTAAAGGTTAAAGTGATATTATGAGTCGCGTTTGCAGACGAACATTTCCATTGAGCCACTGCACCGTATAGATCCCGCTCTGCCAGTCGGCACACGGCACCGAGGTCCGCAGCTGTTCTGGCGATGTCGTCTCCTGCGACGCCAGGCGGGCAAAGCGGTCGGACACCTGCGGGTGCCCGTCGTCAGCGTGCGCGCCAACGACTACGGGCTGATCGGCCGCGGCGGGGTTGGGGAATACTTCGAGTTCAGGCACCGAAACTTCATCCGGGTCATCGGTGCGCAGTATGCCGGCGGAGCGCGAATAGTGCGGATAGGTCACGGTTTGCTGCACCATCACACAACCGGCCGGGAAACGCGGATCGGGATATTGTTCCCGTATCAGCCAGGGCACGGTCTGTCCGGATGCATTGACGCGAAAATCGCGTTCGATGGAATATCTGATCGAGCCGTCGGCCTGTTTCAGTATGAGCTGATTGAATTTGCGGCTATTGTTATAATATAACTCCACAGAATCTTTCACGAAGCGAAAGGTGCCCGCGCCGAGGTTCGTCATCACAAATCCCTCCGCCAAAAGACTGGTACGCAAAGCGCTGGTCAACTGCACATGATCCGGGATCAGATCGGCGCCCGTTGATGACAAATGGGATTTCAGTGTGGTGAGGTGCCCTTTGTATTCAGCACTGTGCAATTGACTCAGGATGAGTCCGCCCGCCGCATCAAACACCCGCATCATCTTTTTATCATTAATGGTTTTCGCGGGCCGTGTCATCCAGGGCTCAAACTGATTGTCCTCCTGATGGAAGGTGGTAGTTTTCACATCGCTGTTGGCATACACATTGATCACCATACTGTCGCGTGTGATCCTGGGTAACAACGCTGTGCGTTCATGCATGAAATAAGCGGAGAGGGAATCGGGGATCAGATATTCCGTTCGCCGTTCCTCCACCCTGAAGAGGGTATATGCGCCGGTTTGCGGAAACACCTGCGCAGCGATGAGAAGGCAACAGAACAGAGAAAACACATGCGGCAATAATTTCCAAATGGCGGGCTTGCCGATACCACACCGGGATCCGACAGTCGGACCGGGGATGAACACATACATAACAAAGGATTTAAGGGTTAAACAATAATTACTACTGCAACGCTAAAAACCTTTGCATGCATGTCCAAATTTTTAAAGGACTTTGTAAGCGGTTATTGAATTATTTTGGTGAGTGGTGAGTGGTGAATCGTGAATCGTGAATGGTGAGTGTTGAATGGTGAATGGTGAATGGTGAGTGGTGAGGAATAAATAATGCGATAGATTAATATTACTCTAATTCAACTCATTTCTCATATTTCATTCCTCATATGTTTTGGGCACTTTGGGATCGGTGATGATGATGTAGTCGCCATTCTTTTTATGATCGTCCCAATTGATATTCGGGAAATTATCATCGGAGCCGCTGCTGATCACCAGTGCTTTGGCTTTGGGGCGGTAATTTTTTAATTGGGTAACGATGGCATAATGTTCGTCGCTGTGAAAGCGGCCGTTCACCTGGAATACTTTGCTTTCTTTGTTCGACTTCAAATATTGTGCAATGGACCAGGCCATGGTGGCATCCCAGGTGGATTGTCCCATGATCATATCCATACCCGGCATAGTGACCACTGCGGCGGTCATGCTGGAATCGTGGCCGCTGAAAACATCCACCAGTTTCTGAAAATAAGGTCCGGTAGCGGTGTCGAAAGGAACGGGGGCGATGTGATCGCGGCTTTCCTCCGGCAGTTCACGTAATCCGGCCATGCCTTTGCGGACGGCGATATTGGTATATCTGCTTGCTGCGTTCGCACATACAACGTCCAGTTTATGCTCTTTGGCATATTCCACCATGGGGCGATAATCGCGATAGTTGCTCCATACGCGTGCATCCTTGGTGAAGTGCTTTTCCCGGATCAGGCCGGCGAGGTATTCATTCATTACGGGCTGCACATCGCGGTCGAACATCTCCATCGACAGTGCGGTGTTATCGCCATAAGCTTTGTGCATGAGTTCCAGCAGTCGGGCTTCGAGATAATGACCTACGGAGTCATTATGCTCTTCGCCAAAGAATAGCACATCATACGATCCCATCTCCGTGATGATGGCATTGAGGTCGGTGACCTGTTGTGTGCGGGTGTTGTAAACGATATAATGCTGTTCTCCGATTTGTGCGCTCAGCGTGGTTGTGAGCATACACAGTGCGATCCATAATTTCATGATCTAAAGTTAGAGGTAAATTTTGGATGACCGGAGAAGTTGTTTAATGAAGATTTGAAGATTCGTAGGGTTGAAGACTCGAAGATTCGAAGGGTTGAAGACTCGAAGATTCGAAGGTTTGAAGACTCGAAGATTCGAAGGTTTG
>DAIMYJ010000126.1:2254-7097 GCA_036734545.1 Chitinophagales bacterium | reverse complement strand
GTAAGCCAGTAGTTCAGCTTTCCGAAGCGGGGCATGCCAGCCTCGTTGTAGCGTTGCGACATGTCCGGCTCAAAGGTGGGATCCACGCCTAAAAACCGGAACAGGTCCTGCATCACCGCCGTCGGGTTGCGCTTATAATCATCGTAGAACAGCACTTTGATCTGCTCAGCCGGGAACAGGTCGTAATACCGCTTCACCTGTTCGTAGTAATTGCCCACTTCCAGATATAAATGACTTATCCCCCACCCTTTCACCGGTTTTGCCTGATCAGCGGCGATCTCCTTCAACAGGTCACGCTCCACGATCTTTCCCAGCTTCAGGTTCATCAGGAATTGCGAATACAAACGGTCAATGGGATTGCGCAGGATCATTACGATCTGCATATCTGACCTATAGTTATGTATCGCCCGGGCGGTAGAAGGACAATACAAATAAGAATTACTCACTTCACCTATCGCCTTCTCGTCGCGAACATGCTTGAACAATAAAGCATACTGCTCCGGCGTGCGCACATGGGCAATGTGGATCTTCTTATCCATCGGCCCGGCGAGGTATTTATCCAGTGCCACATTGACGTCCTGACGGTAATCAACGTTAAAATGCTCGAACTGCATGTCGGCATCACTGAAATGATTCGTTTCTTTTACCGGCGACATATACACCTCCGGATGCATCTGCAGGTATTCATGCAGTGAGGTGGTGCCCGCTTTCACCGCACCTACGATAAGAAAGGTAGGTTGTTTGGTCATGTCCGGTCAGGATCAGCGTAAGAACTTCCAGAAAATGATTCGGGCCACATTGGTGGTGTGGTATAGCACATAGGAATACCACGGCACGGAAATGTGATCCCAGCTGGCGGGGAAGCTATACCCCCAGCGTTTCAGATACGGGCCGAAGATAAACTTCGCCCGGCGCTTGGCTTTATCTGATTCGTAATACTCCCAGAAGGTCTTACTTTTTTCCGCTGTTTTATTCGCCACCGGAATGTCGCGCACCTTATCTACACCGATCATTTGCAGCGCATGCGAAAAATCCTCCTGCAGGTTCTCAAACCGGATGATATAATCCATCCGCTTGTGCTCAATGATGCTCCAGCTCGCATACGGCAGGGTATACGCCCGCATGAAAAAGTTCTCAAAGCCTTCACCCTTTTCTACGATGGACTTATACTGACGCACATTCCACCAGCGCATGATATACTTGCGCAGGAACCCGTGCTTCATCAGTCGGGGATTGGAATACCTGTTCTCGTGGTCGGTCTTGAATTTAAAATAGTTGCTTACACAAATATCCAGGGGATTGCGCAAACCGCTCACACGGGTGTATTGCTTCTCCTCAGGTGTTGCCTGCTTTAAGAAGTCGGTGCTATACAGGGCATGCTTGAACAATATCTCATGCCCGTCGTAATTCTCCTTCAGCTCACGCGCAATAGCGCTGGATGCCGTTTGCGGCAGCTCAATAAAAACGTAGCGGTATTTATGACTGATGATCATGGTGTAAATTTTGTATTGAACATGGCCTGATAGATCACCTTGGCTTCACTGAAATTGCGTTTCAGCAGATATCTGATGCTGCGGGTGATCAGATGCCAGTATAAAAATGGCAGCTGCAGGCTGTAATATTTCTTATATAATTTGATCTTGCCACGGTACTTATAATGCAAGGCAGTGATCTGCCATTTGCTCTTCTTCGGACTGTTGCCTGTGGAGGCGCCCTGCTTGTGGTATACCTTACTCTTTACGGCTACCCCCACCCTCCAGTCCTTCAGTTTGGCACGCGCACTCCAGTCATTCTCTTCATTGTACAGAAAATACTCCTCGCTCATCAGTCCTACATCCAGCAAAAACGGTCTGCTCACGAACATCGCCGCACCGATCACATAGTTACAGGCGATCTCCTGCTCATCATACTGACCTTTGTCGATCTCCTGAGCACCTATGATGCGGCTTTTACCGCTGTACTTATTGAATATGGCGCCCACACCCTGCATGCGGTCAGGCTGATGGTATACAAGCAACTTGCTGCCGACAATACCCACCGTATCTCCCTTCTCCCGTTTCACCTCGCTGTAAGCAACCAACTCGCGGATGCTATCGCTTTCAATGACCGTGTCGTTATTCAGCAACCATACGTAATCAAAATCGCTGTTCAGGGCATAGCGCATACCCACATTGTTCCCGCCGGCAAATCCGAGATTGGCGGCACTTCTGATGAATAATATCGGCATGATACCATCCAGCGGGCCCAGACGAAGAGAAGCCGACTCGGCAGCATCAGCGCGGAAATACAAGAGGGGCTTATGTACCGGTGGATGTGACAGATGCATTAAGGGATTAACAGTACTGATCTCATGCTGATATTCTCCTCTCGCCCACCTGAGCATCTGATCCCAACTCTCATCACCACTGCCATTCTCCACCACCACGATCTGATAATTGCGATAATCGGAACGCAGGATGCTCTCCATGCACTCGATCGTATCGCGCCATGTCTTGTAGTTCACCAGCACTATGCACACCTTTGGGGTCATGTTCTCTCTATTTTAACCAGCCGGTAAGATCTTTTTGCAACAATGCGGATAATGCCTGCACATCCGGTGACAATTTCTCCATCAGAAAATTCCTGGCCTCAGGCGACATCTGCCCCTTATCGGATTTCCCCTTGTAGAACAGGCGAATAAAGGCTTTTTTGAGGAACTTCGGACTGATCCGTTTCATGATCGGCCGGATACCGGACTTATTCAGGAACCAGGTCAGATTTTTATACTTGGGTGTGTATACTTCATTGTATTGAGTAGAGGTATCCGGCACATAGTCAGGATCCACACCAATGAAGGCGTACAGTTCCCGGATCACCCTGGCGGTACTCTGCTTCAGGTCTTCTGAGAAAATGATCTTTACATTATCGCGGCCAAACACATCCAGATATCGCTTCACCTGAGCGTAATACATCCCTATCTCCGTATACAAGTGAGCATTACCCCACACTTTTGGCTGATGCTGGTAGTCTTCCAGCAAGGCCTTGTAAAAATCGAACTCGTTGCTGTTGCCCGTCCACAGGTTCATGCGATAGTGTGAATATGCACGCTCAATGGGATTGCGCAGACAAATGATGATCTTACAATCCGGGATCATCTTTTTGATCTCTTCTGCGGCCACCTCCGAATACAGATAGGATGTACTGAGTTCCCCGATGGCCTTTTCCTTGTGCACATTTTTAAACAGCCTGCGATACTGTGAGGCATCGCGCACGAACGCAGCATGAAACTCCTGTTCCATGTCACCGCTTACATACTTCTCAATGTCCTGCAGCTTGTTTTGCGCAAACTCTTTCTTGAACTGTTCTACATCAATATCCTTTGAAAAAAAATGCGGCTCCTTGATAGGCGAAAGGTATACCTCGGGATGCTGCTTGAGATAATGATAGATCGAGGTCGTGCCGCCTTTGTTGGCGCCAACCACAATGAAAGTTGGTAATTTGATATTGTGCGCTTCCATTATGAGAACTGCATCAACGCTTCAGCCACCTCTTTATCCAGACAGTATACGTTATTGATCTGCTCAATGTTCGGGATCTGAACAGAACCCAGCAAGGCATAATCAGATGTCCTGAAAACCTGCACCATATTCGGCACAGCCTCACCACCCGGGAAAAGGCCCAGATAGCGCTTCCGTGTTTCACTCACACCGCCGTAATACAATCCCTTGTCGGTATCCAGATCACCGCCACGGCCAAAACCCTTGGTATTCAGCGTACGAAGGAAATTCCAGTTACGGTCAAACACCTTCAATTCAAAGTGACCACTGTCAAACACCCAATACTGGTTGTTGATCCGTCGCACACTATGCGGGGCCTTGAAATTAAGAGGGTATCGTTTACGGGTGGAAATATTCACCACGCCGCCATTGCCCTGACTCTTAATGAACTTCTGAGCGATACGCTTCATCAACTGTCGACCTGAGGTGTGATGCACCAGAATATACAGGTCTCCCTCATATCCCTGAAAAACCAGATTACAGTGAAACTTGTCTACTACTTCTACATCTGCCTCGTCTTCACCCTCTTCCGGGGTATTGGATTTAAAGTCTGACAGGTTGATACGCTCACCCACTTTGTCTGCATCAATATCGTAACTCACGATCTCATCGTGCTTTGTGTTAGAGATCCAAACCTTGTTTCCGATCATGGAGATCTCATGAATATCGGTCAGGTTGGGGATATCCAGTTTCGTGTATTGCTTCTCACGCAGCGAAAAACGGAACACTTCTGAACTGCTGGCCAGATACAGTGTATAGGGATCGCGCTCATGCCAGCACATGCTGCTCATGCCCAGCTCACCCCACTGATTAAAGAAAGCCACCGGCGTGATACGCTGTTGATCATCTATGATCTGCATACTCCGGATGTCCTTCCTGTCAATGGCACGATCGGCCGGATTGGCATTCAAAGAACCGATGACCAAAATGCGTTTGTCTGCAGAGATAAGTTCCATATGGTAAAATTAAAATGAATTCTTTAAAACCAACGTCTCCGGCAAGCCCTGCCTGTCCATCTGCACCTCCAGTAATTTATAGGCGTAGATCACAAGAATAAAGATGGCGGTGGAACCGGGTTGCATAAATAAATATCCTTTGGCCAGGGACGATAGAAAACAGAAGATCAGGAAATATGTTGCGGCGATCTTAAATGGTTCGTCCTTGAATCGACGTATAAAACGAATACTCCTAAATGCAATAAAGAATTGCAGGTAGATCAATATAGAGCCCAGGATACCATAGGTCATGATCGAACCGAGGATACCGATATCCCCCGGCGGCACTGTATGAATGGTATGCTCACCCAC
>DAIMYJ010000126.1:0-2154 GCA_036734545.1 Chitinophagales bacterium | reverse complement strand
AGAATTCGGGTCGTGAACAGGATGAACACGATCAATATCATCGTCTTACCAAAGACGGACATTGGTTCCTTGTAGATCCCTTTCTCGTATGTCAGAATTCCCATCTTATTTATACCATGCCGACAGGTCCAGTCCTGTCAATTGTTCAGTTAGAATGATGTCCTCGCGGAAATAGCGGTTTACCAGATCCCTGCGTGCATCCTCGTCCAGACGTGGAACACTTACTTTTTGCATATTGCTGCGAATGAATCGTTTGCGCAGCCATTTCCGTATGGCGCGCATCGGCAGTATGACCTTGAACACGCGTTTTACAAAATTAGGCTTTCTTACCAACTCATTAACGGTGTCGCTTACGGGCTCACCGGCCTCATTGCTGTGCACGTCCAGCGGCAAATCTGCAAGCGGAACGCCCAGAAATGCCTGTACCCGCTGAACCATATCAGCACGACCCCGGATCAGATCCCGCTCAAACTCCAGGAATAAAAAATTAGCCGCCGGGAACACCTGCAGGAAAGCCTGCAATTGCCGGCCATACATTCCACGCTCCAGATAACCGAATATCTTGCGCGTTTTCAGGTCACCCTTACGCGTTGCTTCAGCCGCCAGTGCCGCTTCAAAAGCGTGGGGCTCCAGGCCTTTGCGCTTCGTCATCAAATAATGTGAGTAGGCGCGGTCAGCCGGATGCCGGATCACCACGATCAGCTTAATGTTATCACCCAGGGTCTCTCTGATCCGTGCAGCCGTTTCCGGGAACATCAGATAATCCGGATCGAACTCGCCTACCGCCTTCTGCCCGGCATAATTGGAGAAATAGGCATCGTAAAATGACTTCCCCTTCGCGTAATCTTCCGGAAAAAGAAAATACTTCGTTTCCTTGACCGGTGGGATACAAATATCCGGATGCACACTCAGTATGTCTGCGAGTGTGGTCGTTCCTGCCTTTTGGGCGCCGATGCAAACGAAATTCTGTTCCATAATGATCAGGCACGTAACCAGTCGCTCAGATCCTTCTGAACCAACTGCTGTAATTGTTCTATATCACTGCGATACAACTCTACCAGCTGTTTCCGGGTGGCCGGGGCCATCTCCGTTTTCTTCAGGTTGTAACGCAATAGCTTATCTTTTATCCAATTCCTTAATCGCTTCTTGGTGTCACGGCTCATCAGCTTTCTGAAAAAATTCAGGATCGGATTCTTTCTGGTGGTGATGATCTGTTTGAACCACTTCACCTTCATCTCACCGCTTTGATTACGCTTTACCATCTTGCCGCTCTGCGCATCGGAAACACCCAGAAAGGCATATACCTCAGCGAGCAACTTGTCGGGATTCTTTTCCAGCGTATCGTAAAATACGATCTTCACATGCCGGAAATGATCCAGATAAGCCTTTACCTGCTGATAATAGAAGCCCTTGTCAACATACGCATAATCAAAATGCCACTGATCGGCCATGCGCTGCTTTTCGGCCGCAATAGCTTCCTCAAAACTCAGCGGCTCACGGAGATCCCTGCGGTTGTGCATGTATTGCGAGTAAGCGCGCTCTGCAGGATCACGCAAGATGATCAGTATACGCATCTCTTCGCGGGCATTTGGGACCAACTGCTCTATGTTGGCAATGGTCCTATCATAGAAATAAAGGTAAGGTGTCGATGACTCGCCCATCACCGGTTCAGTCCGCCCGGCAAACAATGCCAGGTAATCCGCCGACTCTGTCAGATAGCGATGGCGGGAATCTTTGTATACCGGATGATCACCATAAAAGGTGAAAAAACAGGGCTCCTTCTGCAGCGGCATGAAAATGTCGGGATGCCCTCCCAGATACTCATGCAAAGAGGTAGTACCCGCACGCGCGGTACCCACGATCAGGAAATTCGGCCACTTATTTTGCGCTGTCATATATCTGCAGATTTTCCTTTATTTCCCTTTTTAAGCAATGCTGCGATATCACTGAAGGGGTTATATACCGTGCTTACACCCATCGTAAAATAGATCTGTGCGGCACATCCAACATTCAATAAAGTTCTGGCAACGGATGTTGCGATCGCTGCTCCTATGATCCCATACATGGGTATCAGAATGAGGTTCAGGGCAACATCCACTACCACGGTCGCCAAAGCGTAATACATGGTCACCTTTTGCCGACCGGTCATATTCA
>DAIMYJ010000125.1:0-7192 GCA_036734545.1 Chitinophagales bacterium | reverse complement strand
TCCATCTCCTTCCGTTTCAGATCGGAAGTGATATCCTTGATCTCCTGCTCTTTATCCTTTCGGCAAATAAGCAGCACATCGTTGGTGTCGATGATGATGTAATCTTCGAGTCCCTGCACCACCACCAGTTTTTTATCATTCGACATGACCATGTTATTGGTGGCATCGTAGATGATCACGTTATCACCTTTTACGGCATTGCCGTAGTAGTCTTTTTCGTAGTTATCGTACAAACTGGCCCAGGTGCCCAGATCGCTCCATCCGAAAGAGGAGGGGATCACGAACACATTGTGCGCTTTTTCCATGATGGCATAGTCGATGGAGATATTGGGGCAAATGCTGTAGGCCTTTTCGATCATCCGCTTCTCCTCCGGTGTGCCCAGCGATTTCCGGGCGGCCCAGAAGGCCTGGTGGATGTCCTGCTGGTGCTCATCGAAGGCGTCCATGATGCTCTTCACGCTCCACACGAAGATGCCGGCATTCCAGAGGAAATCCCCGCTCTTCAGGAAGGTGCGGGCCAGCTCTGGATCGGGTTTTTCGGTGAAGGTCTTTACCCGGTGGATGTTGCCGGCCACCACGCCCTCGTCGAACTGGATATAGCCGTAACCCGTGTCGGGGCGCGTGGGCTTGATGCCCAAAGTCAGTAAAACGTCATTTTTTGATGCATATTCCAGGGCTTCGAGGGCCGTGAGCAGGAATTTGTCGGTATTCAGCATCAGGTGGTCGCTGGGGGCCACGATCACCACGGCGTCGGGGTCACGGCGGGCGATCACATGACAGGCGTAAGCGATGCAGGGCGCCGTGTTTTTGCGCATCGGTTCGGCCAGTATCTGCGCGGCCGGAAGCTCCGGCAGCTGCTCATTTAAAGTGGGGATGTACTGTTCATTCGTAACGATAAAAATGTTATCTTTGTCGGCTATTTTTAAAAATCTGGCATAGGTAGTCTGGATAAGGGTTTCACCCGTATTGAGGATGTCGAGGAACTGCTTCGGTTTTTTGACCCGGCTTTCAGGCCAAAACCTGCTTCCGATGCCCCCAGCCATGATAACTACATAAACATTACTCATTGACGCGGATGGTATAATTCTACCTGATTAAACTTTAATTAGAAATTTTGTTATATTTAAAAGGCGATTCTAGTGCCGGGGGAGCGGCAGTGTTATCCTTTTTGTAATACCGTGCCGCAAATATACCCAATCGCCCGTCAATTAAAATTTAGTGATTCAGATGGATGTATCTCATGCTACCCTTAGGGAAACGTTACAGGAGTATTTTGGATTCGACTCGTTCAAAGGTAATCAGGAAGCTATCATAACCAGTCTGCTCAATGGGCAGGACACTTTCGTGATCATGCCCACCGGCGGTGGCAAGTCCTTGTGCTATCAGCTGCCGGCCATGATGCTCGACGGTACCGCGATCATTGTTTCGCCGCTCATCGCGCTCATGAAGAACCAGGTAGACCTGGTGCGCAGCTACAGCAGCAACAACGATATCGCCCACTTTCTCAACTCTTCGCTCAACCGCCAGCAGATCAAAAAGGTCAAGGCCGATATCGTGGCCGGCCGCACCAAAATGCTTTACGTGGCGCCGGAAACCCTGCGCAAGGAGGAAAATATCGAATTCTTCAAGGGCATACGCGTTTCTTTCGTAGCCGTGGATGAAGCGCATTGTATCTCGGAGTGGGGGCACGACTTCCGCCCGGAATACCGCCAGATACAGAGCATGATCGAAGCGATCAACGACGATATTCCGATCATCGCACTCACGGCTACCGCAACGCCCAAAGTGCAGAGCGATATCAAGAAGAACCTCGGCCTCGAAGAACCGAACGTATTTGTTTCGAGCTTCAACAGGCCCAACCTGTATTACGAGATCCGCCCGAAGCGCTCACGCGAACAGGCGATCAAGCAGATCGTGAAGTATATCAAAGAGAACGGACGCAAATCCGGTATCGTGTATTGCCTCAACCGCAAATCCACTGAGGATATCGCCAACGTACTCAATATCAACGGAATAAAAGCAGGAGCCTACCACGCCGGTATGGAAGCCCACCACCGCTCAGAGGTGCAGGATAAATTCCTGATGGAAGACTATCAGGTGATCGTGGCTACCATCGCGTTCGGTATGGGTATCGATAAACCGGATGTGCGCTATGTCATCCATTTCGATATACCGAAATCCATAGAAAATTATTACCAGGAAACAGGCCGCGGAGGCCGCGACGGACTGGAAGGTCGCTGTATCGCTTTTTACAGTTACAAGGATATCGAGAAACTGGAAAAATTCATGCGCGACAAACCACTCGCCGAACGCGAAATGGGCGCGCAACTGCTGGCAGAAACAGCCGCTTATGCAGAGACCAGCGTGTGTCGTCGCAAATTCCTGCTGTTCTATTTCGGTGAAGAATACAAACAGGAAAATTGCGGCAGTTGCGATAACTGTCTCAAACCAAAAGAAAAAGTAGAAGGAAAGGATTTTGTGGTGAACGCACTCAAGGTGGTGGACAAGGTGAATGAAAATCACCACATCCCCTACATCGTTGACCTGCTGGTAGGTAAACGCACTACCGAAAATCAGAATTATCGCCACGATAAGCTCGAATTATTCGGCGTGGGTAAGGAAAAAGATGAGCACTTCTGGAATTCTCTTATGCGCCAGTGCCTGCTGAGTGAACTGGTTTATAAGGATATTGAACAATATGGCCTGATCAAGCTCACGGATAAAGGACGTGCGTTCATCAAGAAACCGCATTCTATCCCGGTATCCCTGAACCATGATTATGAGGCGGATACCAATGATGTGGAGATGGAAAATACCGGTGGAAAGAGTGTACTGGATCCCGTGCTGATGGATGCACTGGTCGCCCTCCGCGAGAAGGTGGCTAAAGATGCCGGACTGCCGCCCTATGTCATCTTCGGTGAGAACTCACTGGAAGAAATGGCCACCATGTATCCGACCACCATGGATGAGATCGTCAAGATCGCCGGTGTGAGCCGCGGCAAGGCTGAAAAGTACGGCCGCAAATTCCTGGATATCATCGCCAAATACGTGGAAGAGAACGACGTGGAGAAACCCTCCGAGTTCGTGATGAAACAGGTGGTGAATAAATCGGCACATAAAGTGAAGATCATCCAGTTCATCGATAAAAAAGTGCCGCTGCCGGATATCGCCAAGAACATCGGTCTCAACTTTCCCGATTTCATCGACGAGATCGAGACCATCGTTTCTTCCGGCACCAAGCTGAACCTGAGCTACTACCTCGATGATATCATTGAACCTGAGCTGCAGGAAGAAGTGCACGATTATTTCATCGAAATGCGCAGCCTCGACCTCAAGACCGCCTTTGGCGACCTGAAGGACGAAGGCCTGAGCTTCGAGGAGGTGCGCCTGCTGCATATCAAGTTCATGTCGGAGATGGCGAACTGACGGCAACTGGCCGCCAACGGCCTGAACGAGCGGCCCGCAGGCTGCGGAGGCTCGTTTTTCGCCCATAAAGTATTTACCTTTGGTGATCGATAACGGAACATGCAACAACCAACATTTGAAATAAAGCTTCCCCAGTTCGAGGGGCCCTTTGACCTGCTGTTGTTCTTTATTGAACGCGACGAGCTGGATATTCATGATATTCCGATCTCCAAGATCACGAAGGACTTCCTTACCTATATCCATTCGATGACCCAGCTCAACATAGAGGTGGCCAGCGAATTCATCCTGGTGGCCGCTACACTGATGCGTATCAAGGCCAAGATGCTGCTGCCGCGTAAGGAGCTGGATGAGTTCGGTTATGAGATCGCCCCGCGTAAGGAACTGGTAGACCGACTCCTCGAATACAAGCGCTATAAAGAAGTGATCGGGCATCTTTCTGAACTGGAAGACGACCGTCAGCTGCGTATCCACCGCGGAAATATCCCGGTAGAACACGATATTCTGGCCAAGAAGCACAGCAATGAGATGGAACTCAGCAGCGTGAATCTCTTCGTGCTGCTGAAAGTGTTCCAGAAAGTGATGGACCGCTATAACAATCAGCCGAAAGTGGTTGAACATGTGATCGAGCGGTACACCTACTCCATCGAAGAAGAATCCCTCGGTGTGATGGCCTATGTGAAAGGCAAAGTGAATGTGCCTTTTGTGGAAGTATTCAACTCCTGTCGCGACAGACACCAGGCCGTATTCCGTTTCCTGAGTATTCTCGACCTGATCGCCACCCAGAAAGTGACCCTTCTGGTGGGTGAGGGATTGAATAATTTCTGGTTAACTTCGGGTCAGGAGAATGACTGACCTGCAAGAATTGCCGCCTGAGTTACAGGAGCAGAAGATCCAGAAACAATTTTCTTACAGCCGCATAGCGATCATCATTGCGGTCAGCCTGCTCATTTCCGGTTACCTTATCTATACTTCATTCGATCTGGAAGCCTTCCGGCATATCAGCTGGGAGATGCATGCCATCATCTGGATATTCCTGGGTGCTGTTTTGTTTTGTGTGCGGCATATCGGTTACATGTACCGACTGCGGTTGATCACCGATAAAAAATTATCGTGGCGACAGTCCTTCAATGTGATCTCGCTTTGGGAATTCTCTTCATCTGTTACTCCCTCCACCGTAGGTGGAGCCGCCGTAGCGATCTGGTTTTTGAAAAAAGAGAACCTGAGCCTTGGAAAAAGCGCAGCCACCAGCATGCTTACGATATTTCTCGATCAGGTATTCCTGGCCATAGGCGGCGCTGTGCTGTTCTTTACGCTGGGCGGTAATGCGATGTTCGCCGGTGATGTCATGTGCCGCAGCCAGAGCGATCTGCCCATGATGGGCATGTTCCATAACATGCAAACGATCTATTTCTTCGGGTATTTTCTGTTCCTGCTCATCATCGCCGGACTCGCCTACGGCTTATTCGTTAATGCACATGCATTTAAGAGTATGCTCGCCGGTATTTTCAACCTGCCTTTTTTGCGCAAGTGGAAACCGGATGCCCTGCATACCGGTGATGATATCATTCTCACTTCCGCCGAATTAAAAAATAAAGGCATAGGATTCTGGTTGCGTGCACTCGCTTCCACGGGCATCACTTGGACGGCCTTTTTTCTCATTCCACTCACTATCGTCCATGCTTTTTTTGACCCCTCGCTGGCCGATGCACCGGTGATCTTCAGCCGCATGTTCGCCATCTGGATGCTCATGCTGCTGCCCATTTCACCCGGCGGCGCCGGCATTGCCGAGCTCACCTTCAGCGCCATGATGTGCGACTTCACCGACCCGGCAGTAGTGGCCACCATGGCCCTGCTGTGGCGACTGCTCACCTATTATCCCTACCTCATCGCCGGCGTGATCATTTTGCCGAGGTGGATCAATAAAAAATACAGTTACTGAGCACTAAGCTGACCTGGTGATCATGTATTTCAGGTAGTATCCATATGCCTCCTTCAGCATTGTACCTGACAGAGAGCATTTGCTTCCCTCATTAGGATAGTCATTTCACCCGCCCTGAGGGTGCATTCATACATTTCCCTTTGCACGGCACATGCGCTTGCCGGATATTTACTGTTCAATATACACATATGCAAACCCCAAATTCAGGAATCCGATTGACCAAATATTCGGCCATGGCCGCCGGGCTGATCATTTCTGCAGATATGCAGGGACAGGTGGTGTATACCGACCTTGACCCGGATGAACAATTGTCGGCTTTCTCTGACGACTATTATTATTTGGACTTTAATGATGATGGCATTACAGATATCACGTTTTTTCAGAACCTGTGGAAGGATATGTATTGTGATACATCTACAACCAGCAACTGGTGCTACGGGTTCACGTATCAATCTGTCCAGGTATATGCAGCAGGTGCTGATTTTGTTAATAGTGACCTTTTAGGCTCAGTCGCCTATGATGTGCTTCCCGGCTCGCCAATGCCTGCTGGTGCCGTAATCTCCGTAGATGCCAATTGGAGCGGATACGGTTTCATCCGGCTATTTGACAACGGGGGGACTTGGGGCGAGGTATATTCGGATTGGTGGGGAGATTATATGTGGGTTGACTGGGATTATCAGTTCGGACAATGGCAGGATATTGAAGAGCATAAGTATCTGGGTGTAAAATTTTTGATCGGAGGTCAAACACATTACGGATGGGTGGAAATGACAGCGATTTTGGGTACAAGGATCTTTCAGGTGGTTAAGATCTATGCCTATGCTTACGAAGCGACTCCCGGCGACCCGATAGTGGCCGGATTCATTCCCGCGTGTTATCCGCCTGAACCGCTCCCTCCCGTCGCTATCACCGGCACCACGGCAAAAGTGAAATGGAATACGGTTGACTCCGTGGATCATTTTGAACTGCAATATCGGCCGGTTGGAGCAGCAGCCTGGACCACTAAAACGGTTGCCGGGATAAAAACATTCAGGAAACTGGCAGGACTTACCTGCGATACGGAGTATGAATGGCGCATCCGTAGTTTTTGTTTGGATGGCGAGGTGTCATTGTATTCCGAAACACAAACATTTAACACCGCCTCCTGCCGCATGGCCGAAGATGAACCGGAAGCAGAAATGCCGGTAACTGTTTATACATATGGCGATCAGTTACATATCCTGTTGGATGCAGGTGAACCCTCTGAATGGTACTGCAAGGTGTTTGATATGTTCGGCCATCTGGTGTTCGAACAACAACTTGCAAGCCATGCCACAATCATCCATACTTCATTGCCATCAGGACTATATATTGTTGCCATGGAGTATAGCGGACAGGTATTTTCAACATCGGTGGGATTGTATAAGTAAGGGAGCAAACTTGCTACGGGCAATGCATAGGGCAATATCGGGGAAGTCCATTAAATACAGCATGTGGAATGAGGTGTGATGAATAGCAAGTATGCTGTCAGATCAATTTTGACTAATCCCCCGACCGTTCAATATAATTTCGCCACTCTCCACTCACCCACCTACGGCCTGAAGTAGAAAATTTCTCTCTGCGCAGGTCTTTTCGTTCGTTGCGGCTGAGGACATAAAAATTGCGATTGTCGAAATACACATGCCCCTGATCGGGACGGATCAGTCCGGCCATGATCTTCATCTTAAATTAATTCGCTCAGGAGAACATACATGCGCACACCTGAGATCAAAATATCTCTGCCTTGTGCTCGTAGCCCATTGATTTCATTAAGTAGAGCAAAAATTTCTGCCGGCCATTTCTTTAAAT
>DAIMYJ010000124.1:0-7446 GCA_036734545.1 Chitinophagales bacterium | reverse complement strand
GCCAGCCAGCTGCCGCCGTTGGTGCATTCGATGCCCAGGCCTTTGAGATACATCATGGCCTGGCCGCTGCGGTTTCCGCTGGCGCAGCACAGTACGATGGGTTGTTCCATCTGACGGATCTCGTTCACTTTGGCCGGGATCTCATTGAGTGGAATGTTGATGCTTCCGTTTACGTGGCCGCCCATGAATTCTGCGGGCGTGCGCACATCGATAATGGTCTTGTTGCTCATATGTTATTCTGTTTTTTTGTTGTTTTGAAAAGCGGTGAAAAGTAATACACCCATCACGGCGCCATAGATCGTGGAGTTCAGCGGGCGGGAGGTGATCGGGCAGGTATTACCTGCGCAACCCACGTATTGATAATACAGGTATCCGCCGATGCTGCCTACTACAAGCCCTGCGATGGCCAATCCATATTTTCTGATCAGTGACATATTACAAAAGGGTTGTGGGACATACATAATCGGTCACCTGAAATTTTCCGGATGCTTTGATCGCAGAAAATCCGCCATCCACATCGATCAGGTTATCAAACCCGCGCGCTTTTAATATGGAGGCAAAGATCATGGAACGATAGCCGCCGGCACATTGCACATAATACGTTTTACTCCTGTCGATCATGGCCATGCTGTCGTTGATCGTGTCGAGCGGTGCATTCACGGCGTTCATGATGTGTTCGCTGTCGTATTCACTTTTCTTACGCACATCGAGGATCAGTAGAGCAGGATCATGCTCCTGTGCAGCCGCAAATTCCTGCACGGAAACAGAGCGGAGGGCATCGGTTTCTTTGCCTGATCTGATCCACGCATCCATTCCTCCCGCCAAATAACCGATAGCGTGATCGTAACCGACGCGTGCGAGGCGTGTGATCACTTCCTCTTCCTTACCGGGATCGGCCACAATGAGGATCTCCTGACGGATGTCGGGGATGAGCGTGCCCACCCAAACTGCAAAGGCGCCGTTGATGCCGATATTGATGGCGTTGGGAATAAATGCCTTGGCAAATGCTGAGGCCTTACGCGTGTCGAGGATGAGCGCGTGTGTCTCATTCGCCACCAGTTCGAACGCATCGGGATCGAGTGCACGTTTGCCGCGGTGTAACACTTCGTCGATCGCATCATAGCCCTGGATGTTCATCATCACGTTCTTCGGGAAATACGCCGGCGGTGCGGTGAGACCGGTGATCAATTCACGGATGAATTCTTCTTTGGACATATCGGTACGCAGGGCGTAATTCACTTTCTTCTGATTGCCCAGCGTGTCGGAAGTTTCCTTGCTCATATTTTTTCCGCATGCACTTCCGGCACCGTGCGCAGGATATACGATGATGTCATCAGCCAGCGGAAGGATCTTCGTGTGCAGTGATTCGTACATCATGGCTGCCAGTTTCTCCTGTGTGAGATCAGCAACCACATGCTGCGCCAGGTCGGGACGGCCCACATCACCGATGAATAAGGTATCGCCGGTGAACAGCGCCTTCTCCTTTCCCTGTTCATCGCTGAGCAGATAACAACTGCTTTCAAGCGTATGTCCGGGCGTATGCATCAAACGTATTTTTGCATCGCCCAGGGTGAACACTTCATTGTCGGCGCCGATGTGCGCATCAAATCCCAGTGGCATCGTGGTGGGACCATATACGATGGTGGCACCGGTTTTTTTCGCGAGGTCTACATGGCCCGATACGAAGTCGGCATGAAAATGTGTTTCGAAGATGTACTTGATCTTTGCTCCGCGTTTTTCAGCCATATCGATGTACGGCTGCACTTCACGCAGCGGGTCAACGATGGCGGCTTCGCCATTGCTTTCGATGTAGTAGGCGCCCTGTGCGAGGCAGCCGGTGTAGATCTGTTCTATGATCATATTATCTGTTTTTTGTTGTTCGGGCATTCGGTGCGGTGTGCTTACACGACCGTCAGCTCTTCCCTGAATGCGATGCAAAGATCGCATGCGCCGTAACGCCGTTCAGTTACTTTTGTTACATCGGCAATGGGAACTTTTCCGGGCGTATCAGCGTAAACGTGCGGGCAAAAAAAAAGCACCCACGAATGGGTGCCTGGTTACTATGAAGATTAAACAGTTTAGCGCGTAGTAATGGTGTCTTCGAAGAAGGAGACATGACCGGTGGTGATATCATGCATGCCGCCGGCGATGCCGATAGAACCCGACTCCACCATATCGCGAAGGATGGGGCTGCGTGCGAGGATATCGCGCACGGTCCTTTTCACGTTAAGTGCGGCCACGTTCTCCACGAAAACGGCATTCTGTGAGTTGCGGTTCTCCTTAGTAGAGGTCTCGTCGTCGACTGCCGGGCGGATCTTGGTGAGCAGGGCGGTGAGGTTACCCATCTCCACATGATCGCAGGCGCCTTTCACGGCACCGCACTTGGAATGTCCAAGTACGACGATCATTTTAGCGCCGGCTACCTTGCAGCCGAATTCCATGCTGCCGAGGATGTCTTCATTCAGGATATTGCCTGCGATACGCACGCTGAAAACATCGCCCAGTCCCTGGTCGAAGATCAGCTCTGCAGATGTACGGCTGTCGATACAACTCAGGATCACGGCAAACGGGTGCTGGCCGTCGGAAGTTTCGTTGGCCTGCTGCAACAGGTTGCGGTTGATCTTCAGGTTGTTCATAAAGCGCTTGTTACCTTCCTTAAGCAGGTCGAGCGCCATGGCAGGCGTAATTGCCTGCTGCATTTCTTTTGTCAGTGTTCTCATTACTGGTTAATGCTTTTGTATTCTTCCAAATGAATTTTCTCTACGGTAATGTTCTTTGTTTTGGCGTTGGTCTCGTAATCGTTGATCAGTTCCAACACATCATGATCGATCACTACGCTATTGCTGCCATCGATGATCACTTTTGAATTCGCCGGGATAGCGTCGAGTGCGCGCATCACGTTTGCCTTATTGAAGAAGGATACTTCTTCAGCAAGAACCAGATGGTGCACCGGATGGCCTTCTTCGGTAGTAACCACATCATGCATATAATGTGAATTCTTATAGCTGGCGAGCAGCGTGAAGAAGATGCCTACCACCATACCGGAAAGGATCCCGATGAGGAGGTCGGTGAATATAATGGCCACGATGGTCACGGCGAAGGGCACGAATTGTTGTGCACCCAGTTTATACATCTGTTTGAAGAGCGAAGGTTTTGCCAGTTTATAACCTACCATGAACAACACGGCAGCCAGAGCGGCGAGTGGGATCATGTTGAGCAGGCCGGCGATGGTGATGGCGCTGATGAGCAGGAAAATACCATGCATGATAGCAGACATTTTGCTCTTTGCACCGAAGGCGATGTTGGCCGAGCTGCGCACGATCACTTGTGTAACCGGCAGACCGCCGATGAGGCCGGAAACGATGTTACCTACACCCTGCGCTTTCAATTCGCGGTTGGTGGGTGTGATGCGCTTATCCGGATCGAGTTTATCGGTAGCCTCCACGCTCAATAATGTTTCCAGGCTGGCCACCACTGCCATGACAGCGGCGATCTTCCATACTTCTGCATTGGTAATAGCACTAAAATCGGGGAAGGTGAACTGGCCAAAGAAATCGCCCAGTGTTGCGGGAACAGGAATGCTCACGAGCTGGTCGGTGCGCAGCGAGAATGGCAATATACCGCCCTGGAACAACCAGGTCATCAGAATACCGAAGAATACAACAACCAGCGGTCCGTTCAGGATGCTGAACACTTTGGAGCGCTTGGACAGTACTTTTTCCCAAAAGATCAGAATTGCGAGGGATATCACGGCGATGAGCACTGCACCCGGTGAAATGTTGCCAAGAGCGGCGGTGATCTCCGTAAAGGTGTTCTTTCCGTCCATTTGCCAGAAGGAGTCGTCGCCTTCATAGTCCTTATCCCAGCCCACCGCATGCGGTATCTGCTTCAGGATAATGAGGATACCGATACCGGTAAGCATACCCTTGATCACAGAGGATGGGAAGAAGTAAGCGATGAAACCCGCTTTGGCGAAGCCCAGCGCCAACTGGATGACACCCGCCAGCACAACGGCCAGCAGGAACATTTCCCAAACCCCGCCCAAAGAGGCGATGGAGTTGAGTACGATCACGGCCAAACCGGCGGCCGGGCCGCTGACACCGAGGGCGGAGCCGCTGAGGGCACCAACCACGATACCACCAACGATACCGGCTATGATACCGGAGAACAGGGGCGCTCCTGAGGCCAGGGCAATACCCAGACAGAGCGGTACGGCCACGAAAAATACCACAAGACTGGCCGGAAGGTCGTTCTTCAAATGTTTGAACATGGTTTTCATAACGGTTATGAACAACAAAGATAGAAAAATGTTTACAAATGATAGTAGTGCTACCATAAATAATTGTAACCATATTTTTTTACCTTTGCCGAACCATAGCATACACCGAAAAATGAAGCCACAGCCGCTTATTGCCATGAATGAAGCCCTGTTCCTCCGCAACCCGGAGAGCTCCGAACTGGGTAGGAAGATCGTCAAGTACAGCATCGAGCTCATCCATCGGCACGGCTTTGAGGCCTTCACCTTCCGCAAGCTGGCTGAGCATATCGGCACCACGGAGGCGGGGGTTTACCGCTATTTTGAGAACAAGCACAAGCTGCTGTTATATCTGACCGCCTGGTACTGGGGGTGGCTGGAGTTTCAGATCGTATTCGAGACCAACAACATTACCAATCCCTACCTCAAGCTGGAAAAAGTGATCGCCCTGCTGGCTGCGCCGGTACAGGATGATGAGCATACCCTGCATGTGAATGAGAGTCTTTTACATCAGATCATCATTGAGGACGGTTCCAAGGCGTATTTAACGAAACATGTGGAGGACGACAACAAACAGAAGCTATTCCAACCGTATAAAAATCTCTGTGCTTCCATCGGGTTGATGATCAACGAGTGTGATCCCAATTACCCCTATCCGCGTTCTCTCGCGAGCACCATTGTGGAGATGGCGCATTTTCAGAATTATTTCAAGAATCACCTGCCGTCGCTCACCGATTTCGGACAAACAAAAAACGAACACGCAGTGATCGACTTTCTGAAGGACCTGGTATTTTCTGCCGTGGGAAAAGGCAAGGCGGAGATCAAATGATCTTTTAGGCTCTCCGGCGGGTGAGCACCACCATCGCCCAGTTATACATCCATAAATAGATCGGGAAAAGTGCATACAGCCAGTCATGGCCGATGCATACAAGCAGTGTGAGCGTCCATGATATGCCGCCGACCATCCACGCATGTGTTCTTTGCGATGCGGGATGCTGATATGCAGCGATGAGCGTGGGTACACCCACGATAAAATCTGCGAGTATGGCAAACACCGTAGTTATCCATGGATCCTTACTGGTGATGTATACTATCATGCATAACAGGCCCAGTATAAGATACCATCTGTCAGCGCGCTCCAGTCGAAAATGCCATTTCCAAACGGCCGCGCCGGCAATGCAAAAACACCCGAAGGCCGACAACAGCAGTCCCATCTGATTCCACTCCCATCCCGATTCCACGATCTGCGACAGCACGCCGGTACCCATGAGCAAACCCCAGCCGACCCACGACAGGATGCTGATATGTATCGCCTGTCGCCATACATCTCTGATCAGCATGATCTGTGCAGACCAGATGATGGCGCCGGCGACGAACGCGATGATGCGTTCTGTTTGTGTTGTAAATAATGCTGTTGCTATTTCCACTGAGTGGTCCTAAATAAAAATGACCCAACAGAAAACTGCCGGATCATTTTTATATGTTTTATCTGTTCAATGATCAGTCACATGTCTCCAGATTGGCATAAGCCTGGAGTGTCCAGTTGGTAAAGAAATACGTGTTATCCGTACCACCGCCCGGCGTATAGATATAACCCGGTGTGATCTCATAATATCCAAAATTGGCAGAAGGCGAGCAGGAAGTATTTTCCTGTGCCGATGTCCACGTGTCGATCGAAACCGGATCGCTGAACATACTCGGGTCAACCACCCACTTTGTAAATCCGCCGCCCGGCGCTTTTACTGAAACGAGCGGTGCAACGTGGTACCACCAGTATACACAGCAATCGCCTGCGTCAACCGCTAATGAACCGGTTGCCCCTTCATAGCTGAATACTTTCTCGCAGCTCAGGTTATAATTCTCGATCATGATCTGGCGCATTTTATGTGCACGCGCATAGCAGCCGTCGACCACATATTGAAAAGGAATGCAATAGTCGATCACAGCCGTTCCCGTAGCGCATCCCTGTGCCGCGCAGTAGTCGAACACCGTGTTGAGCGCCGCCATGGAAGGCACGGCTTTCTTCGGCAGTCCCACTTCAGGAACGACCGCATACTTTTCGGCGTTGAGTTCCAGTTCCTGCACGGAAGCCTGGTCGGCGTCATCCAGAATAGCATAGGGCGTTATAGCCCCTGCGGTGAACACGCGGATAGGCTGTTTGCCTGGGATGGCCTGGTCGATCAGGGCCTTGATGGTGGCGAAGCGGGCATGGGATTCAGACAGGTCATAAATGCGGGGCGACTCATAAAAGCGCACCTGAATGGATTTGCCGTCTTCGCTGTCGCGGTAATACGCCGGGGTCATAAGCCGGTAATCCGCCTCAGGCGCCGCCTGGGTGAGCGTTTCCGTAATGATCTCGGGCTGCTGACAGCCATAGAATACCGTGAGTGTGATCCATGCGGGGAGGAGGAGTTTGAATGATGGGTGCATGGTAGTTTGTTTATATGATCAAATATAGATAACAAATCAGTAAGGTGTGAACAGTGCCTGAACTATTTAACACAACACTATTCCTTCTATACATTCATCCGGCTTTAAACTTCTTGAGCGCTGCTTTTAGCTCCTCATGTTTTTGTTGTTTGAGCAGCTCTTGTTCCTTTGACCATTTAAGGGAAGACTGCTGTCGCTCAAATTCCCACATTTGATCCTTTCTGAACCGCTCCGGATCCAGTTGTTCTATTATCTGCCCGGCATATTCACCGAGGTTCTCTTTTAGTGTAGTATATGCCATGCCGGCAGACCACGTATTAATGCCGCTCATCAGCAATGACTCTAAACGAAGCATGTTATTGAGTTCCGCAACCGAATCATAGGGCGGATCAGACAATTTCGTTCGAAGGCAATCTGATAAAGCATGAGAGAATGTATGCGGTTCTACTGAACACCACCAGCGTATATCGTCTCCTATTTCCCACTCGAATTGCGGCAAACTGTTGGGTTTAAACAGTATGGCTGTTTGTCCGTAATCGATCGACAGCATGTCTTCAAGGGCACCTTTATTTCTCAGGATATGCTGGGAATCGATCACCATGTATTGTCTTGATCTGCCAACCTGATGACTGATATCAATTATTTCAGATGGCGCCTGATTAACAATAGCGATACCTGCATATTCGCTGTTGTCGGCGGCAGGAACGTCATAAAACAGGGCACTTCCCGAAGTGGTGCTCACCAAAAATTTGAATCGCTCC
>DAIMYJ010000123.1:0-7481 GCA_036734545.1 Chitinophagales bacterium | reverse complement strand
GTAAATTTTGGAGCGCAGCGGAAAAATTTTCTACTTCGGGGTGTTCGTGTGTTTCCGCAGCGGCGGATGCATGGGCGACCCCATCCTGATTCCCGGATACTGCATTCGTCTCGATACTCGATACTCACTACTCGATACCAACCCTCCGGTTAGCCCATTAACAGCCAACTGCCCTCACCAGTACACATTTCAATAAAACCACCCTCAGGCGCCGATGCGTTTTTGCATGTATTGTTCTATCAGCAGATACAATGCCTGCGGTTTGTATTTGCGCCAGTTCAGGTGATTGAAGGGCGGGCCCAGCAGGAAGTAGCGATCGATATGGGCGCGGATCATTTCGTATTCTACATGCTCGCGGAAGTTGATACAGGCGATCCAGCCGTCTTCGATCTCATCGAACCACTCCTCGTAATAATCATCATCGCCGGCATGGAAATTCAACACGTTCTCGCCGATGAGGATGAACTTGCTGATACCCGCGTAGGTCAACTCATCGATCACCTCGCGCTTGAGGAACATGATATCGTTATACAAGCAGTCGTTCCACTCCCCCAGCATCTCTATGATAGCCACACCCTGCTCATAATCGGCATATAGGATCTTGATATACAAAGTGGCCGATCCGAATTCATCCCACTGCGGATGAATAAAAAAATTATAGATCGTATTCGTGAACTCGAACTCACTATACTCCCGGCCAAAGAAAGGACTCATGTCGTCTTCCTCGGAAACGTAATACTCACGCCAGTTGTAAAAGGGTTCGATCTCTTGCATCTTTATGTGTTCATGTGTTTCCGCCGCGGCGGATGCGTAGGTGAATGCATCCTGATTCCTGATTCCTGGTTCCTGGTTCCTGATTCCTGGCTCTTGATTCTTGACTCCCAACTGCCCCTAGCCACGCTATTAATATAGTTCATGTAAACCCCACTCACCACCCGAAGCGATACATGCTCGCCCTCGCCCTCAACAGGTGCAAAGCACCTGTTGAAAGGAGAGGGCCCGGGTGAGGTCAGGTCGGCCATTTCTACATTACAACGCCACCAAATTAAAGTGTATTGTAAAAAGAAAAAAATACTTTCCCGGCCATTTTTTGGGAACAAATTGGTGCGGAAATTACTTGTTATAATTCTGCACCGCTTTCTTTACACTGCCTTCTCTGAGCAGTATCTGTTTCGCTTCTTCGTAGGGGATATCGAGTAATTCCGACAACATTTTAGTGCCGCGGTCGATGAGTTTATCGTTGGTGAGCTGCATGTTCACCATTTTATTGTCTTCCACGCGGCCCAGTCGGATCATGACTGCGGTAGAGATCATATTGAGCACCAATTTTTGGGCGGTGCCGCTTTTCATGCGCGTGCTTCCGGTCACGAACTCAGGTCCTACGATCACTTCAATAGGATGATCGGCATGGGCGGCAACGGGTGAGCCGGGGTTGCAGGTGATGGAGGCGGTGATGATGCCATTGGCGCGGCAGGTGCGCAGGGCGCCGATCACATAAGGTGTGGTTCCGCTGGCGGCAATGCCGATCACCACATCACTCGGCGACACCGCATGCGCCTGCAGATCCTTCCATCCCTGTTCGGTGTCATCCTCGGCATGTTCCACGGCCTTGCGGATCGCTGCATCGCCACCCGCGATCAGGCCGATCACCAGACCCTGCGGTACGCCGTAGGTAGGCGGACACTCGCTGGCATCCACAATGCCCAACCTTCCTGAAGTGCCGGCACCCATATAAAATAGTCGTCCGCCGGCGAGCATCTTATCGGCGATCACATCCACCAGCGCACTGATGTTGGGTATCACCCGCTGCACGGCGGTGGGCACGGTGGCATCCTCACGGTTGATATTGGTGAGTATCTCCTGTGTGGTCATGTTCTCTAAATGCCGGTAATGCGAGGGCTGCTCCGTGATCTTTTGCATGGCCGCTGTATTTGCATGCAAATTAAATCAATTTAAGGATTGTGCTGCAGGCAGGTTATGGACATACACGATTATACGGTATCTTGTACGCACAAAATCCAAATCATGGGAATAGAAACGCATACCTACACGAACGGTGAGGTCACCATTATCTGGAAACCCAACCTGTGCTCACACTCTGCGAATTGTGTGCGCGGACTACCCGCTGTTTTCAATAACCGCGAACGCCCCTGGATAAACCCGGAAGGCGCTACCACGGAAGAGATCATCGCCCAGGTGGAAAAATGCCCTTCAGGGGCACTGTCTTACGTGCGCAATATTGACCTCAGCGAATGACCGGCCATGCGTGAGATCGTACAGATGCAAAAGATCCGGGAGATCATACATACGTATGATGGTGTACAGCCTTTGCAGGTGCATCTGAAGAATTATTTCCGCACCCACAAGGAAATGGGCAGCCGCGACCGGAAAATGTATACGCAGCTGGCATTCGGTTATTATCGCGCCAAGGGGATGCGTGCGCATGACGACGGCTATCTGGTCTCGGCATCGGAACATGAACCTGCACTGCATCCGTTTCATCAATACTGGAATACGCAACTGAAAGCACCGCCACAAGCCGAACCGGCTGAATATTTCCCGCTGTGGTCGCATCTTTCTGCGGCGGTGGATACAACAGCGCTCATCAATAGCATTCATCAGCAACCTGCCGTATGGATACGATGTAAAAAGGATCACGTGCGCGCAGTATTGGATGAACTCGAAAAACTGCAATATGCTTTTGAGCGCGATGGCGTGGCTATACGATTCAACCAAAATTATCCATTGCAGGATATGCAGGCGTTCGCGAACGGCTGGTTCGAGATACAGGATATCGCATCGCAGTCGACACGCGCACTGATGCACCCGCAAAAAAATGAAGCCTGGTGGGATTGCTGTGCCGGCAGCGGTGGTAAAAGTTTGTTGTTGCTGGAAGAGGAACGTCAGCTCCAACTGTTCGTGAGCGACTCGCGCGAGAGCATCCTGCACAATCTACAGGACCGTTTTCAGCGTGCGGGCATCCGCCAGTATGCAGCTATCCTCGCCGATCTCGGACAGGCCGACACGCGCATGCTCAACGGTATCCCCGATATGCAGGGCATCATTGCCGACGTTCCCTGCAGTGGTTCCGGCACCTGGGCGCGCACACCGGAGCGACTGAGTTTTTTTTCGGCGGAAGATCTGCAGCGTTTCTCTGCATTGCAACGTACCATTTTACAGGGAGCCATACCGAAATTATTACCGGGCGGTAAGCTGGTGTACCTCACCTGCAGTGTATACCGCGATGAGAATGAAGATCAGGTGGAATGGCTGCGCAACACCTTCGGACTTACCGTGCAGGAAACACGCTATTTTCAATATTCCGCATCAGGTGGCGACACCTTATTCGGTGCCCTGTGCACACGATAATAAGGTCAGGCGTTTATCTTCGACGCTACGATCTGCAGGATCTCATTTTCCAATTGCTGCGCAGCATCCGCAATGCGTTGTCCTGCCGCGATCTTTTCTGCAGCCAGTTGCTTGTCATCGAGTCCCGATGCGTTGATCTGCACATTCAGAAAGGCACCGAATACCGCTGTGCGTGCGCATAATGCACCCACGCCGGCATCGCTCACGGAATTCGGATTTCCGGTCTCGGCCATGGCTTTGATAAGTGTCATACTTTCGAAGCTCAACTGCATGACCCTGAAGGGTACTTCTATTGCGTAAACGGTAGCATCCTGTATCGCTTTTTTGCGGGCTGCTTTTTCTTCGGCTGTTGCTTTCGGCAATCCAAAGGCATCCATGATGCGATTGAAGGCTGCGGTATCCTCATCCACGAGATACAACAACTGATCTTTCAATCGCTGTCCTGTTTGTGCATGTTCAGAGAATTCTTTCCAGCGCGCATCCCATCCTTTTTTGTGTGAGGATAAATTGGCCACCATGGTAGCGAGCGATACGCCCAGTGCACCGCAATACGCGGCAATACTGCCACCGCCCGGTGCGGGACTTTCGGAGGCGGTCTCATTGGCAAAATCGCGGAGATCCATGCCTACGAGTTTGCCTTTGCGGCGACCGAGTTTATATTCGATGATCTTGTCTTCGGGGTTGAACGGCGCCAGGTCGTCGAGGCCCATGCTTTTTACGGCGATGCGTATCAGTTCCTCCTCGCTCACGCCGGTGCTGCGCTGTTGCTTCTCTAAAAAATACCGTCCGGCATCCAGCAGGCATTCCAGCGGAATGAGGCCCACCAGTTCACTGCCCGTAACGCGCATACCTCTGTTGGCAGCGCTGGTCACGCAGGCATCAAAAGCCTTGTGTACGGGTGTTTCCCGGATATTGGTAAGGTTCATCGACACCTGGGCGATGCCATATTCTTCGATGTACCAGCCTATCGCTTTCACGCTCTTGCACATGCCCGGCACACGCAGCGGCTCACCCTGTGCGTCTTTGGCACCTGAGGGGTCTACCCGACCGTTCTCGCGGACATCAAAAGCGATGCTGTTGGCGCGTCGGACGCTGGTGGTGTTGAGGTTCACGTTGAAGGCCACCAGAAAATCGCGGGCGCCGATGATGCAGTTGCCGGTAAGCGGGTTGAATGTGGCGGGACCGAAATCCGGTTGCCATTCCGGGTCTTTCAGTTTCTTTTCGATGCCTTCGTACTCGCCGGCGCGGATGGTAGCGAGGTTCTTGCGTGCGGGTTTGGTGGCAGCGCTCTCGTAGAGATATACAGGGATATTCAACTCCCGCCCTACCCTTTCGCCCAGCTTCCGGGCACAGGCGATACAGTCGTCCATGGTGGCGTTGGCAACAGGCACGAAGGGGCATACATCGGTAGCGCCCATGCGTGGGTGCTCACCGGTATGTTTGCGCATGTCGATCACCTCGGCGGCCTTTTGGATACCGCGGAAAGCCGCTTCCACCACACTGTCGGCATCGCCTACAAAGGTCACCACCGTCCTATTGGTGGCCTTTCCGGGGTCTACATCGAGGAGGGTGATCCCTTCTACTGAGGAAATGGCATCCGTGATCTGGCGGATAACGGACATATCGCGGCCTTCGCTGAAATTCGGCACACATTCAATGATCTGTCGCATAGCGCAATTTTGCTCAAATATAGGTATAGTGCGGAGTTACAACAATGACGATGGTGGGGGGAATGACCGTGTGATGCCGCTTCAGGTACAATTTTTTTCCGCGATACTTGCAGGGATGGGGTGAATGGCTATATATTTGCACTCCCGAAAGGGGAAATGCGAGAGTAGCTCAGCTGGTAGAGCACAACCTTGCCAAGGTTGGGGTCGCGGGTTCGAATCTCGTCTCTCGCTCTTCTGCACAGCACGGCCCACCCGCCGTGCTGCACTTTTTTAGGTTGCCCGGGTGGTGGAATCGGTAGACACGCAGGACTTAAAATCCTGTGGGCAGTAATGTCCGTGCGGGTTCAAGTCCCGCCCCGGGTACTTAGGAAGCTTCTTCTTAATAGTAGGTGATCCTGTTTCTTATTCTTGATGCACTTTGCGTACCCTAGCGCCTTTGCGCCTTAGTGGCGAACTGAAGTATGCCCATTCCACACAGGAATTCATTGTATGAAACGATCAGTCACCTTGCCACAAAGACGCGAGGACGCGATGGTGCACGAAGGATTTGCACAACATGGTTCATGGTCTCAAAATCCTTCAGATGTAAGGACGAACTGAAAAAGTACGATTAAACGAAATGCTGCACCTGCAAATTCTTAGTTCAGGCCGGGAAGACGGGAAGGCGCAAAGGAGCGGGAAATTAAGTGATAACCTAAATTTCTTAATCAGTAAACCCTTCGAATCTTCAAACCTTCGAATCTTCGAATCTTTCACGCACTACCTTCTTATCCCCTGTTTATTCAACGTCTGGATATAGACATCGCGGTTGCGGTTGTGTTCGGCGAGGGTTTTGGCGAAGAGGTGGTAGCCGGAGCCGTCGCCGCGGGCGCACATGAAGATGTAGTCGTGTTTTTCGTAGTCGAGTACGGCATCGATATACGCAACCGGCGGCATGTGTATCGGGCCGGGCGGGAGGCCGTGATATTTATACGTATTATAGGGCGAATCGATCTCGAGGTCGGCAAATAAAATGCGCTTGATGCTGAAATCACCGATGGCGTATTTAACGGTGGGATCCGCTTCGAGTTTCATGCCGCTGTTGATGCGATTCATATATACGCCGGCGATGCGCGGTGCTTCATCGGCGGCTTTTTCATTTTCTGAGTATACGATAGAAGCGAGAATATATACCTGCTCAGGAGTAAGTCCGATCTTCTCTGCTTTGTTTTTGCGCACATCGTTCCAGAATTTATCATGTTCCTTCAGCATGCGTTCAGCGAACTGAGCGGGTGTGGAGGTCCAATAGAACTCGTAGGTGTTGGGCAGGAATACGGTCATGTAATTTTCCTGCGTGAATCCGCGCTTGCGGAACAGTGCACAGGTGTCGAGGTACGCCAGCAGAGAAGCCGAATCCGGTTCGAGCTGTTGGGCAATGCGGCCGGCAAAGTCGGCCCTGGTGCGCATGTTGTTAAAGGTGACGTTCACAGGGGTTTGGCGACCGCTCATGATGAGGTTCACGATCTCGCGATTGCTCATACCGGGTGTGATGAGATAATGGCCGCGCTTGAGGTTGTTGCCCATACCCTGCCGCCTGGCCCACCAGGAAAATCCGTCGTGGTCGCGCAGGATGAGCTTGTCGCTGAACTGCTGTAGCACATCGTCCAGGTCATCACCGGCGTGGATGTAAATATGTGCCGCTTCGTTCGTGGCCACGTTGGGCGACATCACTTTTTGATACATGCTCCAGCCGATCACGGCAGCGGCTCCACCGAGCACAAGCAGTGCCACCAGGACAATAAGCAGTATCTTTTTTGTTCGCGCGGTCACGGGGCAAAAATACGGAAATGGTGGGAGTGGAGCCCATTAAATACAAAGGAACACGGATCCCGAGTACTCGGGACGGATCTAACGGATTTGCGCGGATCAAATATTAAAAAGAATGCAATTCATGTTTCACCCAGCACATTACTCACCCACTCACGAATACTGCACATACTTCAGCCGCATCGTATACATCACCCCTGCATCCACGCAGTCGCAGTTGACCTGGCGGTTTTGGAGGGTGGCGAGGACGTGGTCGGCGAGGAAGATGTTGCCGGAGGAGACGTGGCGGATGTGGATGCGACCGTCGTCGTCGACGAGGAAGGTGATGGTAACTACACCTTCGAGGTCGAATTCGTTGAAGGGTGTCTGGTGCGATACCAGCTCAATGATGTTCTGCTGCAGCGGGTCCTCGGCACACAGCAGGCTGTTGTCCATTTCCACCAGGAATGCGGCCTTGCTCTGCCCGGCAGTCAAAGCCATAGCGATGATCAGAAATACGGTTTTCATATACAATATGTTTAGTGTTGTTTTTACAGGGATAAGTCGGATGAGATGGGGGAATGTTACTTAAGGAAAAGTTAAAAGGATGAAGAATGAGAAATGAAAAATGAGGTTTCACGTGGAGGACATGGAGGG
>DAIMYJ010000122.1:0-7555 GCA_036734545.1 Chitinophagales bacterium | reverse complement strand
AATTCTTCTTCTCCAAGTTCAGCCATTCCAAAGCGGTGCCGTGGAGGAGTCGTGCATTGATGGTGTCGTCGTAGGGCATGCTTTCGATGAGTTTGCCGGGGTGGTGTTCGCCGAGGGGGAAGGGGTAGTCGCTGCCGAGGGCTAATTGTTTCGGGCCGAAGAGGTCGAGCAGATAATTGAGCATCTGGTCGTCGTGCACGAGGGTGTCGAGATAGAATTTATCGAGGTAGGTGCGGGGGTTTACGTTGTTGTCGACAGCCACGAGATCGGGGCGCACGTTGAAGCCGTGTTCTATGCGGCCGATGGTGGAGGGGAAGCTGCCGCCGCCGTGTGCGAAGGCCACGCGTAAATTCGGCAGTCGTTCAAATACACCGCCGAATATCATGGAACAAATAGCAAGACTTGTTTCTGCGGGCATGCCTACGAGCCAGGGCAGCCAGTATTTATTCATTTTGTCTTTGCCCATCATATCCCAGGGGTGCACAAAAATGGCGGCGCCGAGTTTTTCGGCGGCTTCGAAGAAGGGGAAAAGTTCTTCGGCATTGAGGTTCCAGTCGTTCACATGTGAGCCGATCTCGACACCGGCGAGTCCGAGTTCTTTTACGCAGCGTTCCATTTCCTGAATACTGAGTTCGGGATCTTGTAATGGAACGGTGCCTAACCCGATGAAGCGTTTCGGGTGGCGTGAAACGACCTCGGCGATGAAATCATTTTGGAACCGGGATGTTTCGAGGGCGTAGGCGGCATTTTTTTCCCAGTAGTGGAACATCACGGGAATGGCGCTGAGGACCTGTACGTTAACGCCGGTGGCGTCGCAGTCTTCGATGCGCACGGTGCCGTCCCAGCAGTTGCTTTTTATCTCGCGGAAGAATTTATCGCCCTGCATCATTTTGGCGCAGCCGGGGCAGTGATGGTCGAGATGGATGTAGCGGTTATCCAAAAATTTCTCACTCCACTTCGGGAGGTGTTCGGGGATGATGTGGGTGTGGATGTCTATTTTAAGCATGATGGTAGCACACAGATGACACTGACCCTTGCGGGCGCTGATGGTCGCTGATTTATTTTCGGTTGTTAGTGAATATTTTTCTTTTGACACCGGGATGCTTCCCGAAATTCAATAATACACCGACTTCCTTGTCTGATGCTTTTAGGTAGTTGATCAACTGACATTCATGTTCGGGGCAAATATTTTCTGCTGCCTTGACCTCAATGATCACTGTGTTTTCGACGATCAGGTCGCTTAAATAGTGGCCTACATTGTTGTCTTTGTAATATACATCTACCTTTTTTTGCTGTTCAACGATCAGCCCCATTTCAACGAGTTCAACGATCATGGCATTTTCATAAACTTTTTCTAAAAAGCCAAATCCTAATTGATTGTAGACATTATAAAATGCCCGGATGATCTGATCAGTCAGGTGACTGTGTAAATAATTGCTATCTCTCATAATCAACATCACAATTTCATCAGCGATAATCAGCACAATCAGTGCCCCGCAGGGGTCAGCGTGCTATTGTATTTACTTCGGCGGTTCCATGATGTGGCCGCAGGCTTTGCAGGTGCGGAGGTTGAGGTCGGCGTAGAATTTGCCCATGATCTGGGGCAGCTGGTTCACGATGTCTTTGAGCGGGAAGGTTTCTTCGTGCAGTTTGTGGTTGCACTGCTCGCAGAACCACATACAGGAATCATATTCCTTTTCCGTGCGATACCGCTCGATCACCAATCCCACCGTATTGGCCGGGCGCTTCGGGCTGTGCGGTACGCGCGGCGGCAGGAGGAACATCTCGCCTTCCCTGATCTCTATATCGCGGCGCTTGCCGTCTTCCTGGATGGATACCGTGATATCCCCTTCCACCTGATAGAACAGCTCTTCGCCATCTTCAAAATGAAAATCCTTGCGCGCATTCGGTCCGCCCACCACCATCACGATGAAGTCCTCATTCAGTTTGTACACCTGCTGATTGCCCACGGGCGGTTTCAGTAAATGCCGGTTCTCGTCTATCCATTTTTTGAGGTTGATGGGTGCTGCTATGGCCATAATTCAGGGTTTTTGATTTGTCGTTACAATGGAGGTAAATTTACGCAGAATCATGCATATCCATTTACATCCTTATACGGCTCTGGTGTGCGGCAGTACGCAGGGCATAGGTCGCGCCACGGCGATGTCGCTCGCGGCGGCCGGTGCACGCGTCATCCTCGCTGCGCGCGACGAAAGCAAGCTGGTGGCTACGCTCGATGCGCTGCCCAATCCGCACAGCCTGCAGCACCAATACCTGACTGCTGATTTCAGCCGTCCCGATGAGCTTAAAGAAAAGGTGGAGGGACTGATCAACGGCTTAGACGCCAACATCAACATTCTCATCAACAATACCGGCGGTCCCGCATCGGGGAAAGTGTCCGAAGCTACCGAGGAGCAGTTCATGGCGGCCTTCCGCCAGCATTTGATCGGCAATCATGTGCTCGCCACGGCGTGTATCCCGGGTATGCGGGCGGCGGGTTACGGACGTATCATCAATGTGATCAGCACCTCCGTGAAGGCGCCGCTGCCGAATCTGGGGGTTTCCAATACGGTGCGGGCGGCGGTGGCCAACTGGGCCAAAACGATGGCCAATGAGCTGGGTGCCTACGGGATCACGGTGAACAATGTGCTGCCCGGAGCCACGCGCACAGAGCGTTTGAGCGGTATCATCAGCGCCAATGCCGCGCGCAGCGGTGCCGATGTGGCAGCCGTGGAACATAAGATGCTGGAGGAGATACCCCTGCGCCGCTTCGCCGACCCTTCCGAGATAGCCGCAGCCATCACCTTCCTGGCCAGTCCGCAGGCGGCTTACATCAACGGCATCAATCTGCCGGTGGATGGGGGGAGAACTCCGAGCCTTTAATGAAATTGCCGGAGGTTTGGTAGTGGGTAGTGAGTAGTGGGTAGTGGGACAACACAAATGCGTGGGAAACGGTGTTGCCCTGATAGGTGACTAAATCATATGCTTAACTGACCACAGCAGCGTATCCGCTTTGATCAAAGGACACGAGACCAACCGGTGGAAACGATGCTTCCACACAAAACCTGTATTGTCTCACTACTCAATACCTACTACTCACTACCAATGGTAGCCAGATCAATGATGATGTCCGCCGGGGCCGTGAACGTGACCGTGGGCGATCTCTTCTTCTGAGGCTTCGCGGATGTCGAGGATCTCGCCGGAGAAATGGAGGTTCACGCCGGCAAGGGGATGGTTGAAGTCGAGCAGCACCTCGGTCTCGCCTACCTCAGCCACACGGGCGCGCACGAGGCGGCCTTCCTGGTCGCGGAGATTGATGAGGCGGTCGGGTTGCAGCAGGTCATCGGCCAGTTTGCCGTCGATCATGAAGATCTCTTTGGGCACGTATTCCAGTGCTGATTCGTCGAATTCGCCGTAGGCATTGGCGGCCAGGATCTGGAATGCGAAGGTGGAGCCGATCACCTTGCCCTCAAGGTTGCTCTCAAACTCAGGCAACAGCCCGCCGGCACCGAAGAGGAATACAAAAGGCTGGTCGGCCTTCACTACCTCGATCAGGTCGCCTGTAACGTTGTCTTCACGCAACTCATACGTGAGAGAAACAACCTTGTTCTTTGCAATAGACATGCTTTAAAATTTGTTAATGGCACAAAGATACGGAGAAAATCGCCCGGTACCTGCACGATTTTTGCTGTCAGGTGGCGGGTTCAGGGGACTTCAGGGTCCCCGCCGGGGGGTGGGCACCGCCTTGCCGGATACCCATTATTGATTAGCTTTGCATCCCCTGAAATACGGGACAAACCATACAAAAGACCATTCCACATATGAAAATGAACATGTTCAGGTCAATCATGCTGCTGACAGCTGTTTTGACCTTTTTTACCGCACAGGCACAAACCGTGACCAAAGATGAAGTGCTGTTTACCGTTGCCGGTCAGCCGGTGACCAAAGAGGAGTTCCTGTATGTGTACAGAAAAAACAACCCCGACAAACAAAATGATTACAGCAAGGAAAGTTTGCAGGAGTATCTGGACCTCTACATCAACTTCAAACTGAAAGTGACCGAGGCCCGTGCCGAGCGTATCGACACTACTGAGAAAGTACGTGAGGAACTGCAGAAGTACGGCGATCAGCTGATCAAGTCGAATTTCGATAAGGAAGTGCTGGAGCAGGCGGCGCAGAAAATGTACGGCCGCATGCAAACCGAGCGCATGGTTTATCACATCATGATCGGCGTGGATACCAAAGCACCCGGTGCCGATACACTGGCAGCCATCACCAAATTGAACGGCGCCCGCGAGCGCATTGTGAAAGGTGAAGATTTCAGTAAGATCGCGAAAGAGCTGAGCACCGATAAAACCTCCCCGAATGATCCGGGACTGGTTGGCTGGGTGATCGCCGGACAGATCCCCGATCCAACCTTTGAGAATGCCGTATTTGAAACAGCTGTTGGCGGTGTGTCGCCTGTGATCAAGACCAAGTACGGATACCACATCATTCGCGTGACCAAGGAGCGCCCTGCACAGGGCACCGTTACCGCTGCGCATATCCTGGTGAAAACACCGAAGGAAGCAAAGCCGGAAGACATCGCCAAAGCGAAGAGCAAGATCGACAGCATCTATAATTTATTGAAGACCGATGCCGCCACTTTTGAGGAGCTGGCAACGAAACTTTCCGATGATAAATCCACCGCTGCCAACGGCGGTAAACTGGAACCGTTCACTACCGGTAAAATGGTATTGCCGTTCCAGGAAGCAGCTTTTGCGCTGAAGAATCCCGGTGATATTTCCGCACCCGTGCAAACATCTTACGGCTGGCATATCATCCGCCTGATCGAGAAGAAGCCTATGGGCACTTACGCTGAAATGAAGGATGAACTGAAAGGCAAGATCGAGCGCAGTCCGGAATACAAAGACCTGCGTGCCGATTTCGTGAACAAGGCCAAGCAGCGTTATGCATTCACCGAGAATACCGATGCCAAGAAAGAAATGCTGGCCACGTTAGATTCAGCGTTCGTGAAGAACACCTGGAGCATGCAGCAGGCGAAAGGGATGAACAAGGTGATGTTCAGTATCGGCAACAAGCAATTCACGCAGTCAGATATGGCCTCCTATCTGGAGATCAATCAGCGCATTACCCGCGACAAGAATATCGAAGAAAAATACAACAAGCTCTACGCACAGGCACTGGAGCAGACCGTGATCGAGTATGACCTCAGCGAGCGCAATGTTGATTTCCGCAGGTTGCTGCAGGAGTATCGCGACGGCCTTCCGCTGTTTGCCATGCTGGAGCGCAAGATCTGGAGCCGCGGATCTACGGATACGGCCGGACTGCGCGCGTATTACGAGATCCACAAAACGGAATATATGTGGGAAGAGCGCGTAGAAGCGACCACCTATATCTGCAAGGACAGCAAAACAGCTAAAGCGGTGCGCAAACTCGCCGGCAAGAACGTGAGTGATAAGGATATCATGGCGAAGTTCAACAAGGACAGCGTGCAGCTGGTGACCGTGAAGACCGCTTTGTATCTGCCCGGACAGGACAGCAATGTAGACAAACTGAACAAGACTCCCGGTATCGGCGAAGACATGCTGAATGCCGACGGTTCTATCCAGTTCGTGAAGTTGAACAAAGTCATCCCGCCCACACCGAAATCGCTGGATGAAGCGCGCGGCTATGTGATCTCTGCTTACCAGGATCAACTGGAGAAGGAGTGGATCGAGGAGCTGCATAAGAAGTATCCGGTTTCGGTAGACAAGCAAGTGTTCAATTCAATGGTACGCTGACAAGTTGATCAACAGGAATGTATCCATAGTACTATTGGTGTTGCTTACGTTGTTCGGTTGCCGCAAGAGCAAACCGGAAAGAGACGAAGAGCCGATAGCACGTGTGTACGATAAATACCTGTATCGCTCCGATGTTGCGCGCCTCGTGCCGGAAGGAACGGCACCGGAGGACAGTGCGCGGCTGGTGGAGGATTATATCGACAACTGGATACGGCAGAACCTGATCCTGCGTGTGGCCGAGGACAACCTCCAGACCGCCATGGCCAAGATCAACGAGCAGACAGAGGAATACAAGGAGTCGCTTATCCTGTATGCCTATGAACGGCAGTTCCTCGCCGAGAACCTCGACACGCTGGTGTCGGACGATTCGATCCAGGCGTATTACGAGCGCTATCAGGAGAATTTTTTACTGCGTTCCGATATTTACCGCCTCGCCTATGCCGTTGTGCCGAAAGCCGATAAGACCGCCGATTCGGTTTCTTACTGGTTTTCGCGCGGACTGGGAAAATACCGCTATCCGTTGGAGCGTTATTGTGTGAACCACAGTGACCGTTTCTCGCTGAATACCGATATCTGGCTCAACGAGAACGACCTGTTCAACCTGCTGCCTTACGATATGTATGCCGGCGGCCGTTTTCGCACCAAGGCGCCGGTGAGTTACAGCGATACCGTGAACCGGTATTTTGTATTGGTGGAAGATTATTATACCGAAGGGACCCTGGGTCCTTTCGCCTATTTCAAAGATGATATCCGTGAGATCATCATCAATAAGCGCAAGAAGGAACTGCTGGACAATACCTATCAGCGTATTTATTCGGAAGGCCTGAAACGCGACAATGCAGAGATCATAAAAGAAGAAGAATGAAGAAACTGATCGGTATAGGTTTGTTGTTGCTGCCGCTGATAATACAGGCGCAGCCGGTGGTGGATAAGATCGTTGCCCAGGTGGGTGATAAGATCATCCTGATGAGCGAAGTGGAGTCGTATTATTTCGACGCCCTGCAACGCGGCGACGTGCCCGAGGATTATCGCTGCCTCATTCTGCAGGAACTCATCTCCCAGAAACTCATGCTCATTCAGGCACAGAAGGATAGTGTGGAAGTGACCGACGACGAAGTGGAAAGCAACATCGACAACCGCATACGCTATTTCGAATCCATGTTCGGCTCACAGGAGAAGATGGAGGAGTTCTATGGTAAATCGGTGCAGGAGATCAAGGAAGAATTCCGCGAGGAGGTGAAGAACATGCTGCTGGTAGATAAAATGCGCGGCACCATTTTCGGGGTGATGTCGGTATCGCCGAATGAAGTGAAGGAATTTTACAATACCATCCCTGCCGATTCACTGCCTTTCATCAACGCGGAAGTGGAATATTCACAGATCGTAATGGTGCCCAAGGCCAATGCCGAACAAAAGCAGATCGCGAAAGACAAAGCCGAGGACATCCTGAAGCGTATCCGCGGCGGAGAAGATTTTTGCAAGCTGGCGAGCATCTATTCCGGCGACGGTTCCAAGGATAATTGCGGGGACCTCGGATGTCAGACGCGTGAGACCTTCGTAACTGAATTTTCTGCTGCTGCCTTCCGCCTGCAACCGGGTGAGATCAGCGAGGTGGTGGAAACACAGTTCGGTTATCATATCATCAAAATGGAAAGCCGCCAGGGAGATAAGGCCTGTTTGAAGCATATCCTGATCATGCCGCCCGTGACCAACATCAACCTGGTGTCTACTACTAAAAAGATGGACAGCGTGCGTGCCGATATCGTTGCCGG
>DAIMYJ010000121.1:0-7731 GCA_036734545.1 Chitinophagales bacterium | reverse complement strand
CCGTAACGTAACTTTGCCGCAATGAATCCTCTCCACAACGGAGCGTTCCGGTATTTTTTGAGCATGCGCGTGTTCATCACGTTCGCATTCCTCATTCAATACGTTGTGGCCGGATGGGAGATCTACTCCATTACGAAAGACCCTTTCAGTCTGGGACTCATCGGACTGGCAGAGGCCATTCCTGCCATCGGCATTGCTTTATATGCCGGCCACCTCGCCGACATCAGCAACAAACGCAACCTGCTCATCGCAGCATTGGTGGGGATGTTTCTTTCATCGCTCGGGTTGGCCATTTTCACCTCTGATCAGATGCGCAGCATCAACAGTGATACCACCACGGTATGGCTGATGTATCTGTTCATCTTTACCACCGGACTGGCACGCGGATTCTATGGCCCCACAGCTACAGCGATCATTGCACAGATCGTATTGCCACACCGAAGCGCAAAAAAGATCGCCGCACTGGATGCGCTGGATGAGGAAGATATGCAGGATGGTGAATCATCACGCATCCACAATCAAACACTGATCAAAGCATCCACCACCAACTCAACGGTATGGCAAATGAGTGCGATCATCGGGCCGGCATTGGGTGGATTTTTGTACGGGTGGATAGGCATGACAGGATCCATGATCACGGTGCTCGTTTGTATTGTTTTAGGGATCGCCATGCTGAGCCGGGTGCCCTCCACCCCTCCGCAGCCAGCACATGATGAGCCGGTACTGCAACGATTGAAAGCCGGTATCCGTTTCGTTTTCGATAACAAGATCATCCTTCATGCACTGAGCCTCGATATGTTCTCCGTTTTATTCGGAGGAGCGGTAGCCTTACTACCCGTGTTCGCAGATGAGATCTTACAATGCGGTCCACAGGGTCTCGGCATATTGCGTGCGATGCCATCGCTGGGTGCAGTGGTGACACTGAGTTATATCGGTTGGAAAAAAATTCCGGGACGCGTCGGCACTACACTGTTGTGGGCAGTGGCCGGATTTGGGGTGACCATCATTCTGTTCGGATTGAGCACAAATTTTTATCTCTCGCTGTTCCTGTTGTTCCTCAACGGCGCTTTCGACAGTGTCAGTGTGGTGATACGCGCCAACATCATTCAGATCCAAACCCCTGATGCCATGCGCGGTCGCGTGAGTGCTGTAAATACCATGTTCATCGGCAGCAGTAATGAGTTGGGCGCATTCGAAAGCGGATTGGCTGCACGATTAATGGGAACAGTACCTTCTGTGGTATTTGGCGGAACGGTAACACTCCTGATCGTTGGCGTTACATCTCTCAGAGCAAAAGCACTTAAGGCATTCCATTACGAATAAATGGGTGTAGGGTAGTGAGTAGTGGGTAGTGGGACGGCCGTGGAAAATGCAGGCTTGAAAAATTTATCAGGGCACCTTGGTTCGATAGAACACCGATTGTTTTACTCGACGCAGCAGCAAATTAGCAGATCGGTGCATTACCCGCCTGTTTTCACAAACTTACCCCGCAGCAAGTTTCCTTCGTGTTCAAGCTGAATGATATATAGACCATTCCGTATACCTCCTATGTCTATGGTGCCGGCATCGGTTTCGCCTTGCTGTACAAGTTGGCCTGCCGTATTAAAGATCGAGTAGCGGTCCTGCCCGCCTTCGGCAGCCGGCAATACAATGATACGTGTAGCCGGGTTTGGCCATACGATAATGTGCGCTGTATTCCCCGCTGCATCATCGGAAGTATCTGTTTCCGAATGCAGGATCACATCCGCCAGATAATATCCGGTGCAACCGTACGGCGGATAACAATAATACGAGCTTGTTAAGCCCAGCCATGTAGTAAACGTATATCCGATGGATTCGAGCTCGGCCAACTGCACATTGCACAACACCGTGTCTATCTGATCTTCACCGGAAAATACTTTTCTGATGAGCGTTTGGCCCGACAGCAACGTATCGTCAATGACGATGGAAATAGCATAGGCGGTATGGAGCATTGTTTCATCGGATGCCGTGCTGAGTGTAGATTGATTCGCAAAACCATTTCCGTAGTGCATCTGCCGATCAGCGCCTTCGAGCATGGCCTCTATCACTTCGCGGTAAAACACTTGCCTTTCCGGAACACCGTCATCGGTGTAATGCAACACTACTGAATCCGCAGATCGCTCTACTCCGGTGATCACCCGTGTGAATGCCCCCAAACCCATATACCCATACGTTGAGAATTCTAATACGTCACCTGGCTGCAGCTGAAAATACGCCGACCAGTCGGGAATGACCACGCCGGCTGTATCTGCTTCCTGAATATATCCCACCTGTGTGGTTTCCGTAAAACAATTACCGCAGTTCAGTCCTTGCGCTATGTCGGCCCAGTTATACAAAGTAAGCAGACCATGATGTTTCGACAGCCGTATCCGCACGTCGTCGATCGCCGCCGCTCCTGCAGCAGCCGGCTCAACGGACAGCGAGTAATATCGAACGCTGTCCTGCTCACCATAGATCTCCATCTGACCCACTGAATCCAAAGTGAACACCACCTCATCCCACGGTGAAAAAGGATCCGTAACCGCAATACTCCACGAACTTCCCACCGTTGCCGAAAGGGAAAAGTACAAGGGGTCTGTCGTTAAAGGATCCTGATACAATTGCATATCAGTATGCGAACCGGTAAAATACATGCGCTGATTACCATACCAGTTGTCAGGCGACCACATGGCATTGTAACAGGTCTGCCAGTCGGCAATGGGTGCTTTAGCATTAAAGAGAAATACCGAATCGGCACCATTCCAATAGACAGAATCCTGCCTCAGTTCGATCAGGTTCATTGTTCCCTCCGGCTGATAGAATAGCCTTCGCCCGGGCGGGAACATCGACCAATTCTGCGCGTAACACTCAGCACAGAGTGCAGCAAACAATATCATGAAAACATATCTCATGCGGTTTACAACAGAATAAAGTTAATCAAAACGGAAAAACAGATGTCATACCAAAGACACCTTTTTTTACCTTCCGAACCAGATTGCTGATTGTTAGAAGCCTATGTGCCTACAAATCGCAATAGATTGCATAAAGGGATCAGAATAAGCCGCAGAAGCCATGCTATAATCTTCACATTGACAAAACAACACTTCAACTCTTTTGCAGTCAACGTTGGTTTAGAAGGGCACGAGCGGGTCTATTCTTTAACAAATTTTGCCACATATATTTCCTTGTTTTGCCGTATTTCAAGTAAATACAAACCTGCATCCAAATCCGAAACATCTACTAGATTGGCACTAGCAAATCCTGCATTGACCAGAATACCCGCAAACGAAAAGACCTTATAATCAAAGCCGCATTGTTTCGCAGTAATCGAAATTGAGGATTGGGCAGGATTTGGGTAAACCTCTATGGATGTGTTCTTCGCATCATGCACATCTACCTCCCAATAATCTCCATAGGCATATCCATCAATAACCGAACCCACAAGCTCTTCACTTTGAAAATAATCATAGTCACCCTCACCATAACTCACCATCCCTACTATTGAATTTAACATATAGCCGGAACTGTATCCCATCATTTCCGAAACCCGACAGCCAAATGACAGATCAATTGCATATCCTATATTATACCACTTGGTTATACTTATCTTATCTATCGCATAATCTTTATTGCACATCCAATCATCAAGCTTGGCAACAGACTGATCAAGATCATAATAATCTGTATCGCTTTCATAATCATAAGGCGCAACTACATATATGTCTCCACGACTAAGCCATGACCATTTTAAAGATTGTGTATAATAAATCATATATCCATCATAACCGCCGCTGATATAGTGAACAACTATTCTATCTGTCTCTCTTAGTACAGACTGAATATATCTTACTTCATATGAAGTGCCATAAGTATTTTCCTTCCGATACTTCAGAATATCTCCTGGCTGCAACTGGATAAAATCCTCCCATCGGGTTATGTGCAAGCCAAATGTATCTGCATCAGCAATAAATCCAGCTAATTGGTATACTCCATATTCATGAAAATACTCATTTCTTCCCTTAAGCAGGGTCTGAATCGGCACTATCTCAACAAATCCATGCTGCTTACTCAGTGTTATGCGAACATGATCCAACGACAGTGGATTATCCTGAGGGTCAGTGGTATGCAATGAATAATACCTTACACTATCTGTTACACCGAGCAGATCGATGACTCCGGTTGAATCAAATGAAACTGTTATAAGATCAATATCAGCGTATTCATATGTAATTGGCACATCCCATGATGCACCAATCGGAGCGTTTTTAAGTAAATAAAATGGTTCTTCAGGACTTGTGGTGCTAAAAATGAATATGGTATCTGGCAAAACCACTACACTGTCTTGGCCAAACACCCAATCCTCTAACCGGTTTATCGAGTCAATGCCATTAATGCATGCTATTGTGTCATTGTAAAAAGGCAAGGTGTAAAAATGCAATTCCCGTCTGTCCGGCGTGCCCGTTTCCAGATCTGCAAGCACTTCTATCATAGTGCTAGTGTCATGTGCAATATAATATGACTTCTGGTTAAGCACATATGGATCCCAGTCCTGGGCATAAACTACGCTAGCCCATTGACATAAAACCAATAATATGCCTACGATTGCCTTCATAGTAGAAAGTCACTATAAATATAGGCAATATTTATTTAAAACAGCCCGAAGGAAGGAGACTTATATTGACATGATTTCGAGAATGAAGCTGTTCAACTCAACACCTACAACATACTATGCGCCTAAATATCGACTGTTATACCCGGTATTAATCGCGTTCTACTGAAGGGTTTCTTTAAGCAATGCAGGTGTGCACGCAAAGGTGTGAACGATAAAGAATATAATAATTGAAATCTACTTGCACAATTCCACACTATCCCTTTACAAACCCCTCACCATCAAAAATGGGCACCACATCGAAGTGCGGATTGCTCATGCAGAATTTGATATCCTGTTCGATGCCGAGGCGTTGCAGGCGTTTGAAGTGGGTGGCCTGTTTAATGGAGCGGAGCATGTTCTCGCGCACGTAGCGGTATAATAATTTAGCGCTGAGTGTGCTGTCGTCGATGATGCGGAAGTCTTCGGCCAGTTCACGCACTACGGCGCCGGCGAAGAGTGCATCATCCATCACGTAGTGATCTTTCCATCCCGCGCAAAATAAGATCGTATCGCGGTTCTCTTTGCGTATCCAGTTGAAGATGGCTTCCTGATTCAGGAACGAACCGGCCACGATCTTGTGCGCGCCCTTGCTCATCAGCACACAGCGCGTGCCGTTGGTGGTGGTGTGAATGATGGTCTTACCCTTCACATCATCACCCATGAATTCGAACGGTGAATTGCCGAACTGAAAATGCGGGATCTTGACGCCATCGCGCTCACCGGCCACGAGGTAGCCTTTTTCCAGATAGGCGTTGGCTTCTTCCACCGTTTGCACCGGTATCATTTTCGCCACGCCGTGATGGAGGGCAGAGGTGATGGTGGATGTAGCGCGGATGATATCGATCACCACCACGTTCTTATCCTTCGCATCATGCTGATACCATAAGGCAGGCGTGAGGCATACTTCTATTACGGGGCGATTGTCCTGTGTGTTCGTCATATAGCGATCATGGTTTGACGGTTCCTTATTGCTGCAGGAACGGGATCTTAACCACTTTGGCTTTCACGGGCTTCTGGCGAATATCTATAAAAATTTCTGAATCCGGGGCGGTATAGGCATTCTCTACATAACCAAGTCCTATCGCCTTGTTCAGGCTGGGGCTTTGGGTACCGCTGGTCACCTTGCCGATCACGCGGCCTTCGGCGTTCACGATGGGATAATCATGGCGCGGGATACCGCGATCGAGCATCTTAAAGCCTACCAGTTTGCGGGTGAGACCGGCTTCCTTGCCGGCCACGATCTTATCCTTACCCACGAACTCATTGTTGGCAGCTTTCAGCTTAGTGATCCAGCCCAGGCCTGCTTCCAGGGGTGAGGTGGTATCATCGATATCGTTGCCGTAGAGGCAGAATCCCATTTCCAGACGCAGGGTGTCGCGGGCGGCGAGGCCGATGGGCTTGATGCCGAAGGGGGCACCTGCTTCGAATACCCTGTTCCAAATCTCCACGGAATGTTCTGCCGGAAAATAGATCTCAAAACCGCCGGCACCGGTGTAACCGGTAGCGGAGATGATCACATTATCCACGCCGGCAAAGCGGTGCTTGGTGAAGGTGTAGTAAGCGATGCTTTTCAGGTCTACATCCGTCAGCGGCTGCAGCGCATCGATCGCCTTCGGCCCCTGCACGGCCAGCAGGCTGGTCTTGTCGGAGATGTTGTGCATCTCCACGTTCTCGGTATTGTACTTCTGAATGTGGTTCCAGTCCTTTTCGATGTTGGAAGCATTCACCACCAGCATATAGTTGCCGTCCTCGAGGTGGTATACCAGCAGGTCATCCACGATGCCGCCGTTCTCGTTGGGCATGCAGCTGTACTGAGCCTTTCCGGGTGTCAGTGCATACACATCGTTGGAGGTCACCTTCTGGATGAGTGCCGCGGCACCGGGGCCTTTCAGCACGAACTCGCCCATGTGGCTCACGTCGAAAACGCCCACGCCATTGCGCACGGTGTGGTGCTCCTCTACCTGTGAGGAATAGTTGATGGGCATCTCGTACCCGGCGAACTCGGCCATCTTGGCGCCAAGCTGCCTGTGGAGGCTGGTGAGGGCTGTCTGCTGCATCTGTTTTTTGTTAAAGCGAGCGCAAAGATACGGTTTGGCAGAGGAATTACCCGTCCGTCCGGCATATAGATTGCCGTTTGTTTCAGACCTTTGCACCATGCAGCTCAAACAGGCCTACACCCTCGAACAGATAGCCGGCATCATCGGCGCACGCATACTCGGCGACCCGGGCACTCCGGTCACCGGCATCAATGAGATCCACAAGGTTACCCCCGGCGATATCTCGTTCGTTGACCACCCCAAATACTACGACAAGGCCCTCGGCTCAGCCGCCACTTTTGTGATCATCAACAAGGAAGTGCCCTGTCCCGCCGGCAAAGGCCTCCTGTTCAGCGACGACCCCTTCCGCGATTATGTGCGCCTCGTGAAGCACTTTTCGCCTTTCAACCCCTCCCTGAAAAACGTTTCGGACAACGCCGTTATCGGCGAAGGCACCCTGCTGTTCCCGGGCGTATATATCGGCAACGATGTGATCATCGGCAAAAACTGTATCCTGCATCCCAATGTGGTGATCTATGACAAAGCGGTCATCGGAGATAATGTGATCATCCACGCCAACACCACTGTTGGTGCCGACGCCTTTTATTTCAAGAAGCGTCCCACTATGTGGGATAAACTCGAAAGCTGCGGGCGCGTGATCATCCACGACGATGTGGAGATCGGCGCAAACTGCACCATTGATAAAGGCGTGAGCGGCGACACGGTGATCGGACGCTGTACGAAACTCGACAACCACATCCACATCGGCCACGGCGTGGTGATCGGCGAGATGTGCCTGTTCGCCGCCGGCGTAATGATCGGCGGAAAGACCATCATCGGCAATCAGGTGACACTGTGGGGACAGGTAGGTGTTTCCAAAACTCTGACCATCGGCGACAACGTGACGGTTCTGGCAAAAAGCGGTGTAGACAAAGATCTCGCTCCCGGCAAAACCTACTGGGGCGCTCCGGCAGTAGAAGCACGCAAAGCCTGGAAGCAACTGGCGGCGGCGAATAGTATGTTGGAGATTTATGAGAAGATGAA
>DAIMYJ010000120.1:0-7862 GCA_036734545.1 Chitinophagales bacterium | reverse complement strand
CATCGTGCGCAGGCGTTCGATGTTGGTGCGTTGGGCGGCGGAGATGAAGACGCAGTGGGCGTTGGAGCGCTGCATCCAGGTGTTCTCGAGTTCGGTGAGGATGTCGCGCTTTACTTCTGAGGTGAGGTATTTGTCGAAGTAGCGCTCCTCGTAGAGGTCCATCTTGTTGAAGATGAGGATGGTGGGTTTGTCCAGCGCTTCGAGTTCTTTCAGGGTTTCGTTCACCACGCGGATATGGTCTTCGAAGGCCGGGTGGGAGATGTCCACCACATGCAGGAGCACATCGCTCTCGCGCACTTCGTCGAGGGTGGATTTAAAACTTTCGATCAGGTGGTGGGGCAGTTTGCGGATGAAACCAACGGTGTCGCTCAGCAGGAAGGGCGTGCGGTCGAGCACGACCTTGCGGACTGTGGTGTCGAGCGTGGCGAACAGTTTATTTTCGGCGAACACCTCGCTTTTGCTCAGCAGGTTCATGAGGGTGCTCTTGCCTACGTTGGTATAGCCCACCAGCGAAACGCGTATGAGCTCGCCGCGGTTCTTGCGTTGTGTTTCGTTCTGCTGACCGATCTTCTTCAGCTGGGCTTTCAGCAGGGCGATGCGCTGTTGTGCCACACGGCGGTCGGTCTCGATCTCCTTTTCACCGGCACCGCGCATACCGATACCCCCTTTGATACGGTCGAGGTGGCTCCACAAACCTTTGAGGCGCGGGAGCATGTATTGCGTTTGGGCAAGCTCCACCTGTGTTTTGGCCTGCACCGTTTGTGCGCGGGTGGCGAAGATGTCGAGGATAAGCATGGAGCGGTCCAGCACTTTCACCTTGAGGTATTCTTCGATGTTGCGCAGTTGCGAAGGGGTGATCTCGTCGTCGAAGATCACGATGTCTATCTCTTCCGCTTCCACGAAAGCGCGTATCTCTTCCAGCTTGCCCTTGCCCACATAACTGCGGGTGTCGGGGTGGGGGAGTTTCTGGTAGAATTTCTCGACGGTCACGGCGCCGGCGGTCTCGGCCAGGAACTGCAGTTCGTCGAGGTATTCGTTCAGCTGTTCCAGGGTTTGGTCTTTGGTGACCAGTCCCACGAGGATACAGCGTTCCGTTTCGTTGGGTTTTATGGTGGGCTTATGCGACATGAAGGCCTGTAAGAGGTATATTTGCCGGAATGGCAGGTGCAAAGGTAAGCGATACACCACTACTGCACGGCGATATTCAGATAACACACGCATGATCCGGTACGTTCAGCACAGCGACATAGACCGCGCCCAATGGGATGCCTGCATCGATGCGGCGGTGAACGCTATGCCCTACGCTTATGCGTGGTATCTCGATATCGTGAGCGGCAACAGCTGGGATGCTTTGGTGGTGGATGACTACCGCGCGGTGTTCCCCATACCGGTGACCCGGCGCTTTTTCGTGCGCAAGGCCTATGAGCCGTTCTTCACGCAGCAGCTCGGCCTGTTCTATCAGCATACGGATGATGCGCAGTGGCTGACCGCCTGTCTGGAAGAAGTATCGCGCCGTTTCCGCCGTTGGCGATTGCATCTCAACACCGGCAATACGGTGGATGCTTCCGTTTTTCATGTGCAGATGCGGCGCACGCATCACGTGCAGCTCTCCGGCAGTTATGCCGATCTGGAGCGTGCCTATTCCACGCAGACCCACCGCAACCTGAAGCGTGCGCGTCAGCATCCGTGGCAGGTGTTGGAATTACCGGATGCGTCGATGTTGCTGGCCATGCGCAGGAAGGAACTCGCGGATGTGATCCGTCAGGGGCGACAGAAGGAGGATGACACACAGCGGCTGGGTGCCCTCATCAACGAATGTATCCGTCGCGGAAAAGGGCGTGTGCTCGCGGCGGCCGGCCCGAATGGTGATGTGCAGTCGGTGGTATTCCTGCTGAACAGCAACGGTAAATTGATCTATTTATCTGCGGTCTCTACAGAGACCGGCAAGAAATTGCACGCCATGACCTTTCTCATAGATCATATTTTTCAGTCGTATGCGGCCTCCGGGTTGCTGTTCGATTTCGAGGGTTCCATGCAGCCCGGACTCGCCCGTTATTATCAGGGTTTCGGCGGTGTGGCCGTGCCTTTTGCGGTGGTGAGCAGATCCTGACCTTGCATTTCAACTTTCGGCATACGCCACGGCGGCGATGCTCACTTTCGTGCCCGGCAGTGTTATGAGTTGCGCCGCACAGGCTTCGAGTGTGGAGCCGGTGGTGATGACATCGTCGATGAGCAGTACGTGTTTATCATGCACGCGTTCCGGTGCGCAGATAGTGAATACATCTTTCACATTATTCCATCTTTCCATCCGCGATTTGCGTGTTTGCGTGGAGGTGAAGGCCGTGCGTTCGATGAGATCGGTGAGGAGCGGTATCTGTAACACCTGCGATAATCCTTCACCGATGACAGCACACTGATTATAACCGCGTGCTTTTAATTTATCGGCATGCAGGGGCACGATGCTGATGCAGTCGGCGCGGGTGAACAGCCGGTGCTGATGCATGTAGTAGCCGAGCAGTTGTCCGAGCAGTATGCCCACATCTTTGCGGTCGTGATATTTCAGTGCGTGCATGAGCGACTGCACTTTGGAGCCTTTATGAAAATGCAGCATGGCCACGGCGCCTTCCACCGGCAGCTTGCCCCAGAATTTTCTGGCCACGGGATTGTCGGGGTACATGCCGAAATCCGTTCTCGGCAGCGCTATCCTGCACCGGATGCAAATGATGCGTTCATGCCATAGGAGCGGCGATTGACAGGCCGCACACAAGCGCGGATAGAAGAGATCGGCCACCCCGCGAACCAGTTTTATCGGTAACATGGCCTTCAATTTATCCCCCAAAAAAGAGAACGCAGAGCACCTGCGCATGCTGAATGTTGATTAACACGCTTTTAATCGTGTATGCAACTTTATTCCCTCAATTAGTTTGAAAGCAAAATGCAGAGGCATGTGGAAATTTTTTTTGCACGGCAGGCAGGATATCCCGACCCACCGGCGTCACACAAAGAGTTGCTTGTAGATCTCTTCGAGTTTTCCCGCCGCGCGCAGTTCGATGTTATATTTCTGCTGCTTGAGGGATTTCATGTTGTGTTTGGCGATGTAGATGCGGTCGAAGCCGAGTTTTTCTGCTTCGGTGATGCGCTGGTCGATACGTGCCACGCCGCGCAGTTCGCCGCTCAGTCCGATCTCTGCCGCGAAGCACGCGTTCATGGGCAGCGGCATATCGGTGAGTGACGACAGCAGTGCACACGCGATGCTGAGGTCGATGGCGGGGTCTTCCACGCGGAGTCCGCCCGCAATATTCAGGAACACATCTTTATTCCCGTATGCAAATCCGCCGCGTTTTTCAAGAACGGCCAGGAGCATGTTGAGGCGGCGCAGGTCGAAGCCGGTGGCGGTGCGCTGGGGGTTTCCGTAAACTGCCGGACTCACCAGCGCCTGCACTTCGATGAGCATGGGTCGCATGCCTTCCATGGTAGCGGCCACGGCCACACCCGGCAGCGGTTCTTCCTTTTCGGTGATGAGCAGTTCGCTGGGATTGTTCACCTGCTGTAAGCCGTCGCCTTCCATTTTATAAATACCGATCTCGCTCGTACTGCCAAATCGGTTTTTAATGGTGCGCAAAATGCGATGCGTATAATTGCGGTCGCCCTCGAACTGCAGAACGGTATCCACCATGTGTTCGAGAATTTTCGGTCCCGCGATATAGCCTTCCTTATTGATATGACCGATGATGAACACCGGCACATTGCTTTCCTTGGCGTAGCGCATGAGTTGTCCGGCGCATTCTTTTATCTGCGCGATACTGCCCGCGGTGGAATCCACAAAATCGGAAACGACGGTTTGTATGGAGTCGATGATGACGAGTTGCGGTTGCAGTTGTTTGATCTGCGTGAATAATTTACCGACGGAGATTTCGGTGGAGATGAACAGTTGTTTGTTCTTGCCTTTGAGGCGTTCGGCGCGCATTTTGATCTGCTGTTCGCTTTCTTCGCCCGACACGTAAAGTACCTTGAGGTCTTTGAGTTCGAGTGCGAGTTGCAGCAGCAGTGTCGATTTTCCGATGCCCGGTTCGCCACCCACCAGCACCAGGCTGCCCGGTACGATGCCGCCGCCGAGGGTGCGGTTCAGTTCGAGGTCGCTCGTGGGGATGCGGTGCGTATCGCCGGCGCGTATCTCGTCGATGGGCACGGGGCCCTGGATGCGTTTATCGGTTTTTTCTTCCTTCCACACGGCCGCTTCGGCGGGGCGTTCGATCACCTCTTCGGTGAAGGTGTTCCACTGATTGCAGGAGGGGCATTTTCCCAGCCATTTGGAAGATTCAAACCCGCAGTTCTGACAGAAAAAGGCTGTTTTTGCTTTGTTGGCCATACGCGCACGACACGCCCGATATAGCGTATCTTTGACGCAAATTAAATCATTTTTTGTGGACCGCACCGAACAATTTCGCCAGGCGATAAACGATGGCTATAATTTCCAGGGTACTTCCATCGTGCTGGGCACGGCCATTCTCGACAATGCCCCGCTGCCGCAAACGCATGTAAAAGTGCCCCTGCGCATGATGAACCGTCACGGCCTCGTTGCCGGCGCCACGGGTACCGGTAAAACGAAAACCCTGCAGGGCATCGTGGAGCAGCTCAGCGACAACGGCGTGGGTGTGCTCATCATGGACATCAAGGGCGACGTGAGCGGTATTGCCATGCCCGGCACGTCCAATCCGAAGATCGACGAGCGCATGCAGAAGATCGGCAAGGAGTGGAAGGCCACGGGATATCCGGTGGAGCTGATGAGCATCAGTCAGGAATCCGGTGTGCGTTTGCGCGCTACGGTATCGGAATTCGGTCCGGTATTATTTTCCAAAATTTTAGAGCTGAATGATATTCAGGAAGGCGTGGTGTCGCTCGTATTTAAATATTGCGACGACAATCACATTCCGCTGCTCGACCTCAAGGATTTTCGCAAGACGCTGAATTATCTTACCACCGAGGGCAAGGCAGAGATAGAAAAAGAGTACGGCAAGATCAGCACATCGAGTGCGGGCACGATATTGCGGAAGGTGATAGAGATAGAGGAACAGGGTGCCGATATGTTTTTCGGAGAAAAGAGTTTTGATGTGGAGGATCTCTGCAGGATGAACGACCGCGGCCAGGCTTATATCAATATCCTCCGCCTGACCGATATCCAGAGTAAGCCCAAGCTCTTCAGTACATTCATGCTGTGTTTGCTGGCGGAGGTGTACAGCACCTTCCCCGAGATCGGCGACAAGGAAGATCCCAAGCTGGTGATCATCATCGATGAGGCGCATCTGATCTTCAAGGAAGCAAGTAAAAATCTGCTCGAGCAGATCACCACCATTGTAAAGCTCATACGGTCGAAAGGCGTGGGTATTTTCTTCTGCACGCAGCTGCCTACGGATATTCCCGCAGAGGTGTTGTCGCAGCTCGGATTAAAAGTGCAGCACGCCCTCCGCGCCTTCACCGCCAACGACCGCAAGGCTATTAAATTGACCGCAGAGAATTATCCGCTCACCGATTTCTATAAGACCGAAGACCTGCTCACGCATCTCGGTATCGGCGAGGCCATTGTAACGGCGCTGAATGAAAAAGGCGCACCGGCACCGCTGGCGCATACCTTGCTGGTGGCACCGCAATCGCGCATGGATGTGCTCACGCCGGATGAGATGCAGCAGATCAATAATAATTCCACGCTCGTGCGCAAATACAATGAGCAGATCGACCGCGAGAGTGCGTATGAGATATTGAATAAAAAACTGGAAGCCTATTCCGCCGCTGCCGAGCGCGAAAAACAATTGAAGGAGGAAGAGAAGCGTTTGCAGATGGAAGAGCGCGAGCGAAAAGTGCGCGAGAAGTCGGAAGGCCGCACACGCACCAAAGAGAAGCCGCTGCTGAACAAGACAACACAGAACCAGATCACGCGCACCGTGTTCAAGGTGCTGGAGCGTGGATTGCTCGGTATGCTCAGCAAGCGTTGATAACGTATACCATCAAGTCGACAAAAACCGTTTATTTCGTTCCGTAAATTCAAAAGCTATGAAAAAACTCATTATACCGGTCATGTGCGCCATCGCTTTAGCCGGATGTGTGCCTCAACGTCAATATCAGGATGCCGTTGCCCAGCGCGACGCCTGCATGCAGGATACCTCCGTACTGCGCAGTCAGCTGCGCATGCGCAACGAAGAGGTGGAATCCCTCACCAAGCAGCTGGATGCCATGTATGCCTCCATGAACCTGATGCGCAAGGATTCGGTGGATATTCACAGCCGTTACGACCAGATGGTGAAAGCCAACCAGGAGCTGCGCGCCATTGAGGACATGCTCAACAACCGCATCAATCAGTTGCTGGCGCTGTCGGCCAACGAGAATCAGCAGTTGCGTGAAGACCTGCAGAAGAAATCCGATGAGTTGCTGGCCAAGGAGAAGGAGCTGAACACCAAGGCCTCCACCCTCGCCGACCAGCAGAAAAGCATAGAACAGCTCACGGCAGATCTCGAAGCCCGTTCGAAGCGTGTGGCCGAGCTGGAGTCCGTCCTCAACCAGCAGGAGAAGACCGTTACCGACCTGAAGAATACCATTGACAAGGCCCTGTCGGGCTTCAGCAGCAGCGACCTCACGGTAGAGCGCAAGAACGGCAAGGTATATGTGTCGCTCAGCGAGAAGCTGTTATTCGCTTCCGGCAGCACCATTGTGGATCCCAAGGGCAAGGACGCCCTCAAGAAACTCGCCGAAGTGTTAAGGGCCAACCCTGACATCACCGTGGAGATCGAGGGTCATACCGACAATGTGCCGCTCAAGAGCAATAATTTCCCGAAAGACAACTGGGACCTGTCGGTATTGCGTGCCACCAGCATCGTGAAGATCCTGACCCAGGAGAACGGTGTGGATGCGAAGCGCGTGATCGCCGAGGGCAGGGGTGAGTTTTACCCGGTGGCCGACAACGGCACCGTGGAAGGCAAGGCCCGCAACCGTCGCACCGAGATCATCCTCAGTCCGAATCTGGACGCACTTTACCAGCTGATCGATCAGAAATAATGGTAATTTTGCGCTCCAATTCGCATGGCAGCCATTAAAAAGAATCCGGATGAGATGACCTTCATGGAGCATCTGGAGGATCTCCGTTGGCATATCGTCCGTATCGTCCTGGTGGTGCTGGCGCTGTCGATCGTCTTCCTGGTCTATCCGCAGTTCGTTTTCGACAAGATCATCCTGGCGCCCAAGAACCCCGACTTTATCACCTACCGGCTGTTCTGTGATCTGGGCCGGTGGCTGGAGATGGACAGTTTGTGCATCGAGACCCTCGATTACAAATTGTTCTACCTGAACCTGTCGTCGCCCTTCTTTTTATACATCAAGATCGCCTTCATGGCGGGTGTCATCTTCGCGTTCCCGTATATCCTGTGGGAGATCTGGCGTTTTGTGAAGCCGGCCCTCCTTGATAAGGAGAAGAGTAATCTGGGCGGCGTGATCCTGATCGCCACGCTGTTGTTCTATATCGGTGCGCTGTTCGGCTATTTTCTGCTGGCGCCGTTCTCCATCAACTTCCTCGCGCAGTTCACGCTGAGCGAGCAGATCGAGAACCAGTTCACCTTCGATTCCTATCTGGGCATCCTCACCGGCATGGTATTATGGACCGGTCTGATCTTCGAGATACCCATGATCGCGTATTTCCTGGCCAAGATGGGCCTGCTGGGCCGCGCCTTCCTCGCCAACAACCGCAAATTTGCGAGCGTATTCTCCCTTGTCCTCGCCGCCATCATCACCCCTTCCGGCGACGCCTTCAGTCTCTTTCTGGTAGCCCTCCCCCTCTGGATGCTCTACGAGGTAAGTATCGTAGTGGTGCAGGTGGT
>DAIMYJ010000119.1:1440-7895 GCA_036734545.1 Chitinophagales bacterium | reverse complement strand
GACGGTATAGCCGATGACGGCCTGACGTTCACTACATATTATGCGGATGCTGACGCGGATGGATTTGGTGATGCCTTTACGTCCACCACTTCCTGCGCTGGCGTACCTGTGGGTTACGTGGCCAGCAATACCGATTGCGATGATACGCAGAGCACCGTATATCCGGGTGCACCGGAAATTTGCGATGCTTTTGATAATGATTGCGATGGTGAGATCAACGAAGGTACGGTAACGGCTACAGTTACACCTTCCGGCACCATCACGATCTGCCGCAACGTTCCAACGCCGCTAAACGCCAATACAGGTGTGGGCTACACTTATCAGTGGTTCAAGAATGGTAATCTGATACCGGGTGCAACAACATCTGTGTATAATGTGACCAAACCGGCCTACTATCAGGTGCAGGTGAATACACCGGAAGGCTGCTTCGCCTTGTCGTCACCCACCGCCGTAGAGGTAAATCCGAACCCGAACGCCAACATCAGCGCACCAAACGGTACCAGCCTGTGTACCACGGTAAAACTGAAGGCCAGCTATGATCCTACATTTACATGGCAATGGCGCAATGGCGGTGTGCCTATCCCGGGTGCTACCGGCTACCTGTACTTCCCGACCACGCCGGGCACCTACAGCTGCACCATCACCAACGCCTTCGGTTGCTCACGCACAACAGCTACCATTACGGTGACTGCTTGTAAGGAAGGTGAGGAAACGACGGCAGCGGTGCAGGAAAGTTTCGAGCTGTATCCGAACCCTGCAGAAAGCGAGTTCATGCTGGATATGGAACTGAACACCACCGAGCGCGACGCCCAGGTGATCATCCTGAACATGGTAGGCGCTCAGGTTTATGCCGGAACGGTAGGTGTCGACAATGGAACGATCTATCAGTCGATCTTCCTGGATGACACTACGCCTTCAGGGATGTATATCGTGAAAGTGCTCGTGGCAGATAAAGAATATACGAAACAGCTGATGATCCAGAAGTAATTAGGGTTAAAAGATGGTCGTTGTATCGTCCCGCATTCCGCAAGGAATGCGGGACGATTTACTTATTTCCGGATATCGCCGAGTTATGCGGGAAGGGCTTATGCAGTCAGAATTACAGCATCATGATTCATCTTCATATTGCCTTAAATTCATCTTTGGCCTGTATGCTTTGTTATAGCGCATTAAATAACTAACTAGCGACATGAAATTATGAGTTGAGGTTGTGATATTTTCTTTCTTACACTGGCCATCTCCCCTAATTTATTTGGCCAAACAAGCAAAACAATCAATTTATCACAGATTTCAACCCCTAAGTCAAACATATATTGGTTCGGTGAGGCACGTGTTAGGGCTTCGAATTACGAAATTGCATTTGATTTATTCTGTAAGATGGATCCCTTCGTTGGAGTTGATTATATCCGTTTGGAGTAAAATTTCTTGCAGACACACTGTCTGAATAGATACATGAAGTCAGGTGATATCAACGTGTTAGATCTTGCATTTAGCACATCAACAGGTGCATTGGCCTGGACGAAAGAATACAGCGCTTACTACGTAAAATCTTTTTGTATGAATGATAGAAACCAAATGAAAATTTTATTCAATAGGTAGGCATTGGTATTGAGCGCTCAAATTGGCATTGCCACCAATATTTCATTGGTAATTTGCTTTACGCAACTACCGCTGACAGTAACACAATAATTAGCCGAATCAGGTAGCATTTTGCGCTTCAGAAATGATATTCTTGAATATATTTCCAAAGTGTATGCTGATGTATTACTAAATGAAGAGGCTTGTAAATAAATCCTTTGAGAGCGATTTGATTCAGTAAAACACCTAATTAAAAGCATCTATATCATCACAGGTCCTCAGTCTTTGCATGGCTACATGTGGAATACTACGCTGAACAGTTTGATTTATAAAAACTTCAAATAGCACAATGAAGGTTGGCATTTTGCTGAACAGGTTAGCTTTGGTCTTTGAGTTGCAGGCCATATTTTCATGCGGCAAAAAAAAGAAGGGGCTACTTTCATCGAAGGATACATTGCAAATAAATATTCAAAAAACATCCAAAAATGGTGCGGAATACTCCATACGATATTTTAGTTCAATATACCCAGGTTTTTCATTCCCCAATTTGCATGTTGGATGTTTTTAATTGAAATAATGTATCAGAACAGTGACGCTCAATAATGACAAAATCTGGTCAAAAGTATTTGATGTAAGCTACTTGAAGAAAATAGTGAAATTGGTTTTATTTGCCTATCAGCGCTGATAGCATTCCTCAAAAATTAGATTAAGTAGGAAGTAGAGAAAGATGTTAACAAAGCCGTGAATGTTTTTAATTCATCATACTTGTAAGGAACTTACCTGCATGGACAACACTAAAGATTTCATTAGATTGAATCGCATAGAATTGCCCCCCTGACCTCCCCTCCCCAAAAACCGAATCGTTCTAAATTAGAGTTTTTTCGGTAATTTCATAACAGTATAAACCGAAAAAGCATGAAAAAATCGAAGTTTACAGAGCAGCAGATCGCATTTGCTTTGAAACAAGCTGAAGGTGGTGTAAAGGTGAGTGGGGTCTGCAGAAAAATGGGCATCAGTGAGCCAACGTTCTTTAACTGGAAGAAGAAATAAGGTGGTATAGGGGTATCTGAGTTAAGAAGATTGCGGCAGCTGGAGGAAGAAAATCAGCAGCTGAAGAAACTGCTAGCCGATCTGAGTCTTGACAAACAAATGCTGCAGGATGTATTGAAAAAAAAGCTTTAAGGCCGGTGCAGCGTAAAGCAATGGCCGAAGAATTGACAAACAATTATTGCGTATCCATACGCAGGAGTTGCAAATTGGTGCTGCAGAAACCTGTCTGGTATTACCAGCCACATAAACGGGATGAATCTGCAGCCATACAACGCATGAAGGAGATTGCAATGACCAGAGTGCGTTATGGATTATGGAGGATCTCTATACTCATGCGCAGAGAGGGGTTTACCGACAATCACAAACGCTTGTACAGGTTGTATCGCAATGAAGGCCTGAATTTAAGGAGCAAACGGCCGAGGAGAAGCAGATCTGGAGCACACCGGTTAGAAAGGCTGGATTTGCATAAAATACACCAGTGCTGGTGCATGGACTTTGTGGCGGACCAGCTTTTCGATGGCAGGAGATTCAGGATATTAACGATAGTCGATAACTATAGCTGGAAATGTCTGCATCTGGGTGTTGGGCAAAGTCTTAAAGGAGAAGACGTGGTAGCTTCATTAGAACAAATTAAACTTGTAGAACAAAGGTGACCCGATCGCATTCAGGTGGATAATGGAAGTGAGTTTATATCCAAGGCGCTGGTTAAATGGGCATATGACAACAAGGTGATCCTAGACCTCTCGAGACCCGGAAAACCCACTGACAACCCATTTATAGAATCCTTCAATGGGAAATTCAGAGGTGAGTGGTTAAGTGTGAATTGGTTCTTATCCTTGGATGATGCAGTAGAAAGAGTCGAATCATAGAGATGGGAATACAATCATTTCAGGACCCACAGCTCTTTAAATGACATGACTCCCATTGAAATAATCGAAGCAGCTAATAAGCCGAAAAACTTGATTTTAGAACAGTCCTAAATTTGGGCGGAGGTCACTATTGTGATCAATTTATTAGCATTTGTATATTGTTTGGCAAAAGCGGTTGATTAGTTTTGGAGGAATGTTGATTATGATTAAGGTTAGTAAAAATTGTGCATGTTTTCATTAAGCAGGCCTGACACTTGGTGTGGTTACACGTTAGTGTCGGGTCTTGTTTTTTTAACCTTCGGTACCGTTCAGGCCACTCCCTGGTTATTTAATTCAAAACAGTTTCTGGTAAATTCTCCTATACGTTGACTTTTCGGCAGTTGCTTTTCGTTTTGTTGATTGTCCTATTACTTATTGCCATTCAGATTGAACTTTAACAAATAATCATGTAATAAGGATTGTTTACCGCCAAAATCCAGCACCTCGCCCTCCAGATACTGCACCACCTTCCCAAACCGCATTTTCTGCAGCAGGCGTTCGAGTGGGAGGGTGGAGTTCATGTGTAATAATACTGACCTCACGAAATTACGGTATTCTGTTGTTTGGCATTTTTTCGCCACTAAGGCGCGAAGACGCGATGGTTCGCAAAGGGTGTCGATGCGTTTTCTTAGTGCATCCATTGCGTCCTTGCGCCCTTGTGGCTAGAAAGTGTAATCTGCTGATACCCCAATGTCAGACAATGACAAGGGGTTTTTCCTCAAGGGTACATGTACGGCTCTTCGTTGTAGGCGAGTTGGCGAACGTTCTCGAGGGCCTGGCGCATGTAGGATCTCCAGAAGAGGCGGGTGAACAGCCACTGGAGGGGATATAATAACGGCATGCCGGCGTGCAGGGTGTAGGTGTAGTCGATCTGAATCACGTTGGGCGATAATTCGGTCGTTTGCCACTCACCTGTAAAATGCGTGAACCCCAGCATCCACGACTGAAAATCACTCACCTCAATTTTCCAATATGCATTGTCCCTGCGCTCGACCACTTTATCCATGGATACATATCCGCCTTTGAAGGAAATAGATTTGTCGGCATACACTTTTTTAGTGCTGCCCGGCTGCCCCCAGTTCGCATCATCAGATACCGCTGTGATCTTCGGCATCAGTCCATAGCCGGTGTGCACTTTTGTAACATCACAGAGCATGGGTGTTTTGAATGCGCGTTCTAGTGAGCAGTTGTAGATGGTGGTGAGATGTGTTCGGGTGTTCATGTGTTCGTGTTGAGGTGCGTAGGTGCGTAAGTGCGTGGGTGCGTGGGTGTGTCCGCTGCGGCGGATGGAAGTGAAGGGAGATTGATATGCAAAGTTACTATGGCTGAATGTTTCGAAGAAGGGTGAAGTTCTTTAGAATTCATGATCTGTCCCTATCCGTTTAGATCCGTCCCGATAGCTATCGGGATCCGTGCCTGCCTGCCGTATTTCAGGCAGGTTCCTTTTTATAGCTTAACGAACGATAGCGTCTCCAGTATTTCTCCGCTGCGGTTGATGCGGATGTAGTATAGGGCTGCGTTGAGGGTGGAGATGTCGATGGAGGTGGTGTTGTCGGGGGTGATGGGGCCGGTGGCGATGGAGCGGCCCTGGATGTCGAAAATGTGGAAGGAGGTGCCGGCGGCCAGGGTGGGGTTGTCGTGGGCGATGGTGATGAGGTTGGTGGCCGGTGAAGGATATACCGTGAAATCGATCGCAGGCCCATCGGGATCGGGGAGGCGCTCGAAGACGGCCGTGAAGGTGGTGGAGTCGAGCACGATGTTTTCTTCGAACGATGGATTCAGCGTGTCGCTGATGAACACGTTGGGCATCCAGTGTGAAAAGACATAACCGGTATCGGCTATCGCGGTGAGCTGAATGGGCACACCATCAAAATAAATACCCGACCACGGATATTGTGTGGGCTGAATGGTGTTTAACTGGATGGTGCCGGCAGAGTCGGGATACACCTTTAGGTGTACGGTCACCTGTTTCTCCAGATCGAATCCTTTTTCGATGTCGTCTCTTACCCGCTCGGTGCGGCAGGCCAGTTGCTGACGGAAGGTTTCATGATTGGCTTCAAATGTTTCCATCTGTCCGTCGATATTTCCCGGATCACCCCAGCGTGCATATTGATTGGGCATCTCGGGAACCATTTTATCGTAGAACGACTGCTCCTGTGCCAGCAGGGTGTCGGTGAGATAGCTGGTGTTCATGAGATCGGCGAAGCGGTTGATGAAGTAATTTTTGTAATCGGGGTTCATCATGCTTTGGAGCCAGATGTTGATGTACGGATTATCGGGACTTTGCGTGAGCAGATAGTCGATGTGATCGTAGTAACAGGTGGTCCAGCTGTTGGGCGCCATGGCGAGTTCGAGGTCGATGAGCACAAAGCGCCAGCGTCCGCCGGTAGTATTGGAGCGGTAGATCTTGATGTTGTTCCAGGGCCAGTCGATATTCGCCATCCACGATTCGCCGATGATGTAATCGGTGTAGTGGTCCATATCGAAATACTGATCGGCGAGGGTGAGGTAGTTGGTGTCGAGCGGGTCGAGGGCGTTGAAGGCATTGTAGTCGGCAAAGAAATTATCGACATCGCCTTCGAGAGCGCGCAGCACGAGGTTGTAGAAATAACTGAGCGTGAGGATCTCGACGGAGTCTTCGTTCACATTTTCGCGTACATCGAAATATTCGGTGTTGAATTTTTCGCGCACTTCATACAAGCCGAAATACTCTCCGTTGATATACACGGTAGCCGGTTCCATCGCGGAATAATACGTATCGGTGCCCTTGCTCATCATGCTCACCTGACACGCATCCTTATACGGCAATACCAGATATTGATTGCTGCCGTTGCGGAGGTAGACATCGCTATAGATATCCCTGAAAGGGATATTCGGAATAAGTGCTTCGTTGATGGGCTGTTCACCCAATGCCGAATG
>DAIMYJ010000119.1:0-1340 GCA_036734545.1 Chitinophagales bacterium | reverse complement strand
ACATCGAATAAATACGTGGCGTATGTATCATAGCTCGGAATATAATTGGGTGCGCCTATGGGAAATATTCTTGCACGCACAACAGTGGTGGCATCGATAGAGATGGGCGTGCCGGTATAAATTGTGGAAAGAGCCGTGGGTTCACTGCCATCGAGCGTGTAGGTGATCTTGGTGGTGATGGGCGCGGTGTTGGGGTTGGTGATGTCGAGTGTGAACGGCGCATCCATGATACCGGTGGGCACGGAAAATACCGGTGATAATAAGGTATCGGTATACAGCACCGCATCGTTGTTCGTAGCACCCGGTGTGGGCGACATCCAATAAATAATTTCGGAGTCATCCGGCGTGCGGCCAACGGATACATCGGCAACGGGTGACTGCACGAAGAGCGTGCTTACGTTCGTTCCGGTGACATCGAATAAATAAATATTTTCTCCTTCGGAGCTGATCTTGAAATTGGTGTGATCGTAGTTGCCGGTTAGAGGCAGCAATCCGCTGCTTAGTTCAGTCAACGGTGTTGCCAACATGGAAATATCCATATACGTATATGTAACGCCATTTGCATACACCACCTCAAAACCTAATGAGCTGATGGGGCCCGGGGTGACGCCTGCATCGAGGAGTTCCGATGCGAGGACGAGTATCTGATGGCGCGCGCTCCAATACCAGTTGCCATACGGTGCGGGATAATCGGTGGGTGAATTTTGGATGGTGCCGGTGCCGATGGTGACGCCGTTGAGTTGGAGGTTGGGTCGCTGAAAATACGGTGTGCCCGCGAGTGCCGAACAGGATGCGTCGCTGCCGTCGTTGAACGCGGCTACGGTGGAGACGTAGGGTGTGGCGGATTGCAGGAAAATGGCATTATCGGTGTAGCCGGTGTTCACATACGAGCAGGTGTTGATGATGATGTTGCTGCTGCCATCCCAGATGAAGGGCGTGGTGAAGGTGTGTGTGTTCCAGCCGACGAAAGGTGTGTAGTTGATGTCGTTGATGGTGTTGGTGAAGGGCGCGCTGCGATAGCGTTCTTTTTCGCTGCAGAACACCTGCACAAATTCATCCGGCCCGATGGTGATGCCCGTGAGCGGCCACATGAAGGGCTCGGATGCTTTATCACTCAAAAAGAAACTCGAGAGATCCACCGCCGCTGCACCTGCGTTATGCAGTTCGATCCAATCCTCGCTGTCGCCATCCTCATCGATACCGGTCTGATAGCTTTTGTTGGAGCCTTCGTTGATGACGACCTGGGCGTGAAGAGCGGTGAGGGATAGGAGTAGGAGGGGGAGGAGGAGTTTGCGCATAGTGATGGAGTGAGGTGGTCAAAGTTAAATAAATATTAAGGG
>DAIMYJ010000118.1:0-7927 GCA_036734545.1 Chitinophagales bacterium | reverse complement strand
GAAACACACGAACACCCCGAAGTAGAAAATTTTTCCGCTGCGCTCCAAAATTTACCCTTCGGGGCAGGCCTGTATTTAAATAAAAATGTCTGACCGAAGGTCAGACGATAATGTATAGTTTAAAACTCACCACTCACCACTCACCACTCACCACTCACCAAGAAAACTCCCCTTCTTAGCAAAATCCCCGATCACCTCCCCATTCTTGCCTTATAGTTGCTGAGCACCAGTGATTCGTTCATGGCGCGGATGCCGTTGTAGATGAAGATGAGGCTTAGGACCATGATCACGTGGCTGATGTCTTTGTAGTTGAACCAGGTGCTGAAACTGAATTCGATGGTATGAATGAATACCGTGCAGATCGATAGGCCCATGCCGGCTACCAGCCATCCGCTGCCCCAGTGACTGCGGATCCAGGCGATCAGGTGGGTGAGGAAAATGAATAATACGCCGGCGGCTGCATGATATTTGAAGATCTCGAAATCATTGCGCAGGAATGTCAATCCGATGAACACGAACAAGGCCAACAGGTTGGTCGTTTGCATGAACCTATGCAAGGTTGATTCGGCGTTCATGAAGCGGATGGTGGCCTCATTGGCAAAATACACCGCAATGCTGCTCGCCGTGATCATGCACATCCACAGGATATTGAATAACTCCACAGCGCGGGAGCCGTTCAATGCATGTGCAACGGTGCCGATGGAAGTGGAAATACCCATGAACAGGAAAAACATCCGCCAGGCATTGTAGAACCCGCTTTCGTTCAGCCGGTTGCGGATACGGGCCACGAAGACAAAGCTCGTGATGGCAATGCCGATGTCCGTCAAACTGGTCATCGGTTCGCCAATAATGAGGTTGCCTATTTGTATAGTTGCAATTTCCACCGGGAAATACTCGAGCTATTGTGCCTGAAGAGCGGCGACAAAGATAGAATAAATGCCTATATGTTTCCGGATTACTGCTCCTGCAAGCTCCGTATCCAGTCGCTGATGAGCTGCATCGTAGCCGGGTCGAAGGTCTCGTCTATGGACGAATATTCGAATGGCGAGCCGGTGGCGCAGTTCTGGAACAGGTGATTGAGGTTCTCCGGCGCCTCGATGCGGTACCGGGTGTTGCCTGCTGTTTTGAGTGCGGCCTCGATGGCGCTCAGATTTTCCTGCCACGGCACCTGCAGGTCCTTTTTACCATTCAGTGCCAGCACCGGAATGCGCGTTTTGGTCAGCACCGGCGCCGGATCATAGGACATGAAATACCGCATCCAGGGACCGGAAAACGCGTCGTATCCGTATGCGGTATCGGCGGGCGTCATTTGTAGTGCGTTCAGTATATCCGGTGGCGTGGTTTGCAGAAATGAGCGGTTAAAGTCAATGACAGCTTTGCGCAGTTCTGCTGTATCCGTATAAGCCATCACCAGGTCCATCAGGTTTCTGCGCAGGATATTGCTGTATTTCAATGTACTGTCATTCATCCCCGATGCCCGCCCGATCAACTCTCCCTGCAGCATCAACAGCGAATCACCCGGGATGCCCGTTCCGGCGAGCAATACGAGAAAGTCTGCCTGCTTGTTTTTAGCAGCAGCCATCGGTGCGATCACGCCGCCCTCGCTGTGACCGGCAAACCCGGCGACACTGATGTTCAGGTCTTTGCGCGACATCAGATATTTCATCGCGGCATTGGCGTCAGTAGCAAAATCTGCACTGGTGGCGGTGGCATGATCGCCGGTGGAGGCGCCATACCCGCGGTCGTCGTAGCGCAAAACGATGATGCCTTGCCGTGTCAGATGATCACTTAGCACTAAGAAGGGTTTATGACCAAGCAGTTCTTCATTCCTGTCCTGCGGACCGCTGCCGCTGATCAATATCACGGCAGGAAAAGGCCCCGAGCCCTTCGGAACGGTAAGCGTGCCGGCGAGGGTAACCCCTTTGGCCTTTTTGTTGGCGAAGGTCACCTCCTCGCTGTGATAGGGAAGCGGCGGAATAGGATCCTGCGGACGTATCTTTTTGGCAACAGAATCCACTTTGCGCAGCGTCATCGGCATGGGTGCACCCTGTATCCAAACACCCGTGATCATATTGCTGTCGGCGGAATATTTACCTGCATACTGCGCATTCATCATAGGCATGTCCACTGTGATCGTACCATTCGCATAAGTGGTGGAGCCGGTAGGTATGCCATAGGTGCTCTGGTCGGGGCTGTCGAGTGTCGAGCTCAGTGAATCGCCGTCGATATCGATATTGAACACGAGACGCAGTTCGATGCCCACATTTAATGTGCCCAGCCATTTACCTTCCAGGCCGGCGGGAACAGATTGGGCAAAAACGGCAGCGCCAAAGAAAAGGCTTGCTGCCCATAAGGTCAGACTTTTGATCATGGATGTATTTTCAGATGAAGGATAGGTTTCAGACAAGGGATCACATGCTGGTGACCTCGGCAGCGGCAATAGCTGTTCTGCCGGGATACACTTTCAATGCAGCATCGAGGCAATCCATCGCTTTATTGATATCCTGTTTATTCAATACGTAAGCGATACGCACTTCCTGCTTGCCTAATCCGGGGGTGGAATAAAATCCGGTAGCCGGCGCCAGCATCACGGTCTCCTGATTGAGTTCGAACGATTCCAGCAACCACTGACAGAAAACATCCGAATCGTCGATGGGCAGTTTTGCTATCGCATAGAAAGCGCCGCCCGGGGTAGGGCATACCACGCCGTCCATGGCATTCAGTCGCTGCACGCAGAGGTTGCGGCGCTCCACATATTCTTTTTCTACTTCGGTGAAGTACGATTCCGGCACATCCAGGAATGCTTCTGCCAGCACCTGTTCCAGGGTGGGGGGAGATAAACGCGCCTGTGCGAATTTCAATGCCGTTTCCATCACTTTATTGTTGCGGGAAACGAGCGCGCCGATGCGTGCTCCGCATGCGCTGTAGCGTTTGGATATCGAATCCATCAGCACCACATGGTCATCGAGCCCTTCGAGGTTGAGCACAGAAAAATGTTCGCGTCCGTCGTATACGAATTCACGATATACTTCATCGGCAAATAAAAAGAGATCGTATTTGATCACCAGATCGCGCAGCTGTTGCAATTCATCCTTCGAGTACAGGTAACCGGTCGGATTGTTGGGATTGCAGATCAGTATCGCTTTGGTCTTCGGCGTGATCAGTTTTTCGAATTCGGAGATCGGCGGCAGTGCAAAGCCATTCTCGATATGCGAGGTGATGGGTTTGATCACAATATTGCCTGCCGTGGAAAATCCATTGTAATTCGCATACAGCGGTTCGGGGATGATCACCTCATCACCGGCATCCAGACAGCTCATCATACCAAACATGATCGCCTCACTGCCACCGGTGGTGATCATGATCTGATGATGATTCAGGGTAATACTGCGACTCGCATAATACTGCACCAGCTTGCGGCGGTACGATTCAAATCCGGCAGAGTGCGAATATTCCAGCACCTTCAGATCGGTATGCTTTACGGCATCCATCATCTGATGCGGTGTTTCAATATCCGGCTGACCGATATTCAGATGGTAGATCTTCACGCCCCTCAGTTTGGCGCGCTCAGCAAAAGGAACCAGTTTCCGAATAGGCGATGCGGGCATTTGCTCGCCGCGATGCGATATATGTGGCATACGACAAAGGTAACGGGAAATCAGGGATTAGGCAATTGGATGAGGAATGAGGAATGAGATAGGAGGTGTGTGAGCTTCAGGTTAGGCCATGGCGGCTTAATCAGTATATCCGCAACCGACCGCACATAGTTGGACTTTGCGCCTCTGCGCCTTTGCGTGCACCGGGCAAAAAAAAAGCCGCTTCTTACGAAGCAGCTTTTGTCGCATAGTACGTTCAAGTAATGATCAGTTCCCAAAAATGCTCTGCTGCTGCGGAACGCTGCCGGCTGCATCTTTTACCACTGTGCCTTTGAAGGTAAGCTTCATGGCAGGGGTTTTAGTGTTGGACATCACCGTGATGGCTTTGGTGAAAGCACCCTCGTTGGCTGCATTATATTCTGCAACGATCCAGCCTTTCTGGCCGGGTGCGATCGGTTCTTTGCTCCATTCGGTCTTGGTACAACCACAGGTCTTCTGTACATCGGTGATGATCAGCGGTTCTTTGCCTGCGTTGATGAATTCGAAGCGTGCTTCTGCCGGAACTCCCTGCGGGATATTGCCGAAGTCGTACACCTCACTCACAAACTGGAATTCCGGTGCCGTTGCAGATACAGGAGCGGCTACGGATTGTGCATGTGCCGCTGCTGCAATAGCAACGAATGCGAAAATGGATAATACTTTTTTCATAAGATCTTGCTGTTAGGATTTATGGGTGATCAATTGCCGCCCTGGTTAAAGATATTATTTTGCTCGGGAACACTGCCTGCCTGTTCTGACTTCTGCACTGTGCCCTTGAAATACAATTTCACGCTGGGTGTCTTCGCGTCTGACTGCACCGTGATGGCCTTGGTGAAAGGACCTTCCTTGGCTGCGTTGAATTCAGCCATAACAAAACCTTTTTGTCCGGGCAGCACAGGCTCCTTCGTCCAGTCAGTAACCGTGCAACCGCAGGTCTTCTGTACGTTGGAGATGATGATGGGTTCCTTACCGTTGTTGGAGAACTCGAATTTGTGCTTTACCGGGATGCCCTGCGGGATGGTACCGAAATCATGGGTCTCTTCAGACCAGGCGAATTCACCGGCATTGGGATTCACTACCGGCGTGCTTGTGGAACTGCCGGCGGGGGGCGTGGTTGACGACTGTGCAAACACCGCAGTGGCGGCGAGCATCATCAGCGAAAGAATGAACGTAGATTTTTTCATTATGAATAGGTTTTAGCTGTTAGGAGCGTTCTACCGCTAACAAAGTAGCTATTACCGGTAAAAAGCCACAGAATTGCTACAAGAATTATACCATACTGCCTGCCACTGCATTAATCACCCCGAAATTGAGCGGGGAGGGCTATATTTTGTAGTTTTGCGGCTCTTCAATAGCCATCGTTATGTCGGAAACCATGTCTCAGCAGCAACTCACCTTTGAAGCCTTCCGGGCAGATGTGATCAGGGATTTCACCACGGCCAGCCTGAGCCGCGAGATCAGCCTGCTCGGCCGCAAGGAGGTGCTTACCGGCAAGGCCAAGTTCGGCATCTTCGGCGACGGTAAGGAAGTGGCGCAGATAGCTATGGCCCGCGTGTTCAGGGAAGGCGACTTCAGATCGGGCTACTACCGCGACCAGACCTTCGTGTTCGCCTCCGGTATCGGCACCCCTGAGCAGTTCTTTGCCCAGCTGTACGCCATCCCCGACATCGAAAAGGATCCCTTCAGCGGCGGCCGCCAGATGAATGCGCATTTCGCCTCCCGCAGTCTCGATGCGCAGGGTAACTGGAAAGACCTGACGGCCATGAAGAACAGCTCGTCAGACACCTCGCCCACCGCCAGCCAGATGATACGTGCCGTAGGACTGGGATTGGCATCCAAACTGTACCGCAGCAACCCGGGTCCGCATACCCGTGGCTTCAGCAATAATGGCGATGAGGTGGTGTTCGCCACCATCGGCGATTCCAGCACTTCGGAAGGCCACTTCTGGGAGGCTGTAAATGCCGCCGGGGTCCTGCGTATACCGCTCGCGGTGTTCGTGTGGGACGACGGCTACGGCATCTCCGTCCCCCAGAAATACCAAACGACCAAACAAAATATATCCGAGATCCTGTCAGGCTTCCAGCTCGACGAGGATGGCAACGGTGTGCGCATCTATGAAGTGAAGGGTTGGGATTATCCCTCACTGGTGCAAACCTTCGAAGAAGGCATAGAACTCTGCCGCCGCGAACATATTCCCGTGCTGTTCCACGTCACTGAGGTCACCCAGCCACAGGGACACTCCACCTCCGGCTCGCATGAACGCTACAAGAGCAAGGAACGCCTGGAGTGGGAGGCCGACTGGGACTGCATCCGCCAGATGCGCAAGTGGATGATCGCCGCCAGCATCGCCACCGACGAAGAACTCAACCGTATACAGGCAGAGGCCAAGGAAGAGGCCCGCAACCTGCAGAAAAAGGCCTGGAATGACCACCTCATGTCCATAAAGGCGGACATGGATGTACTGTTTTCACTACTGGCCCAACTGGAAGCTGCTTCCGGCAAAGGTCAGCAGATCGCTGCCATCGCGCAGGAACTCCGCGGCACCATGGATGCCGTGCGCAAGGACCTGATGCGGGCTGCCCGCCTCGCCCTGCAGGTGACCGCCGGCGAGGAGACCGTAGAACGCGCCGCCCTTGCCGCCTGGGCCGAGCAATATGCCGCCCTGAACAACGACCGCTACAACGGCAACCTGTTCAGCACGTCGGAACAGGCCATTGCCAACATCCCGGTGATACCTGCCGAATACCCCGCAGATCCGGTGATGGTGAATGGCTTTGAACTGCTGAACAAATGTTTCGACGCTCACTTCTCCTCGAATCCGCAGCTATACGCCTTCGGTGAGGACGTAGGCAAGATCGGTGATGTGAATCAGGGGTTTGCCGGTTTACAGGAAAAATACGGTGAGCACCGCATATTCGATACCGGTATCCGCGAAGCCACCATCATCGGACAGGGCATCGGTATGGCCATGCGCGGCATGCGGCCTATCGCCGAGATACAATACCTCGATTATCTGATCTATGGCCTCCAGCCGATCAGCGACGACCTCGCCACGCTGCAGTATCGCACGGCAGGCGGACAAAAAGCGCCGGTCATCATCCGCACCCGCGGCCATCGCCTGGAGGGCATCTGGCATACCGGCTCACCCATGAGCATGATACTGGGATCGTGCAGGGGCGTGCACCTGTGTGTGCCGCGCAACATGACCCAGGCGGCAGGGATGTACAACACTCTCTTGCGTTCCGATGAGCCCGCTATTGTGGTGGAATGCCTCAACGGCTACCGACTCAAAGAAGCGCTGCCGCTCAACATCAACACCTTCACAGTGCCGCTGGGCGTGCCCGAGATCATGCAACAGGGCAGCGATATCACCATCGTGAGCTATGGCTCCACCCTCCGCGTGGTGCAGGCTGCCGTTGAGCGCCTGGCAGAGATCGGTATCTCCGTAGAACTCATCGACGCGCAAACGCTGATGCCGTTCGATATTCATGGCATCATCCGTGCTTCCGTGAAACGCACCAACCGCATCCTCTTCGTAGATGAAGATGTGCCCGGCGGTGCTACTGCCTATATGCTGCAGCAGGTGTTTGCCGATGAATCACTCTTCCGCTACCTCGACGCATTCCCGAAATGCCTGAGCGCACAGGCCAACCGTTCGGCCTATGCCAGCGATGGCGATTACTTCTGTAAACCGAGCGAAGAAGATGTGTTCGAAACGGTCTACAATATGCTGTCCGACGTCGATCCCGGAAGCTACCCGCCGATATATTGACTTTTTATTAACTTTGAAGTGTTAACCACATTTTTTACCAACAAGCATTATTACAATGGAAACCGGAAAAATCAAATTCTTTAACGCTACCAAAGGCTATGGGTTCATCACAAAGGATGGTACCAACGAAGAGATCTTTGTTCACCAGACCGGTCTGGTTGATAAGGTAAAACAAAATGACCTCGTAACCTTCGACATCATCGACGGTCGCAAAGGCAAAAACGCAGTAAACGTTAAACTCGCACAATAACCCGGTTTAAACAATACTGTTCAAAGAAAAACCCGGCGCATGCGCCGGGTTTTTCTTTTGGGGTGAGTGGGTGTCCCGATAGCTATCGGGAGGGTGAGTGGGTCAATGGGTGAGGTTTGCATAATAAAATGAGGAAACAGTAAGAAAAGAAAATGTGCATCCCATGAAGTAACAGGAGTTGTCGATGAAAAGGACTGCGCGCTCCCGTTTCTCGAGAGATTGCTTCGCTGCGTCCCGCTGCACTGCGTTACGCCGGACTTGCTCGCAATG
>DAIMYJ010000117.1:0-7966 GCA_036734545.1 Chitinophagales bacterium | reverse complement strand
TTTTTTTTTGAGTTTTGTTTTTTTTTTTTTTGTGGTTTGTTTTTCCTCTTGTTGTTTATCGATGATTTTGTTGCCGTTGAAATTTCCTTTCCGCTCAAGGAAGGTTTTTTCGCCATCATCGTGTTCTTTGGCGATGAACTCGTATTGCCCTTTTTTATTGACTGTCCACCCCGTAAAAGCACGTGCGGCCTCTTTAATATCTCTTTCGGTATATACGTTCCCTTCTCCCAGGGTGAAGAGTTCCATCACCTCACGCGCGAAGTTCTCGTTGGGGGCATCCTTTTTATTCTGCTGGTTATTGAGGTAGATGATCATGGCCGGATCGGTGGAAACGGCGTGCAGCAGTTTATCGAATTTGCCGAGTGCATGTTTGCGCAGCGTGTTATTCTGCACCTGCATGAGCCAGGCGAATTGTGTGGAAGTGGCGAAATGGTCGTGCCAGAACAGGGTCATCTTTTCCCGCAGTACAGCCTTGGTGGAAGCCATCATGTCCATCCACGCATTATTGAGCGACCGCGATTGTTCGGCTGATTTCAGCAGTAACAGCAACACCTTCAGGTTGCCGATCTCTTTACCTCTGGTAGGGTCTTCGAGATAGGTGAGGTTTCGGTATTGTTTGCTGTTGTTGAACAGTTCATCTACCAGTTTGGGGATGTCGTAAGACATCTTTTGCTTGACCACCATCGGTGTTTCCCCGAATCCTGCCCGGAGATACAAATGCTGGACGTGTTTCTGAGGTGACGGCATACCTTGAAGTTAATCAATAACAACCAAATCCTGTGCCATACTGACACTGGTATGACAAACGCAGGAGGGGAAGGTTTAATTGTGAGGAGGGGGTTTCTCCTGTTTGAATACCTACTTGTATTAAACATTTTCCAGAATGGAAAATGTGCAAAGTCTCTGACTTTGCACCACCTCCTGCGGTCTCCGACCGCTACCACCGCAAAATATCCACCGGTATCAACCCCGGTGTACCGGCATAATCCCTTGCACTGCTATACCGCCACGCCGACGGATCATCCACATATCCTGCCTTCACCGGATTGTAATGTATGTACTGTAAACATTTACTCAACCGCCTGGCCGTATAAATACCAATTGGATGATTCCCATGTTCCCAGAATTGATGGTCGGCATTTCCGCGCGCCGTTTGTGCGGCATATGCGAAACGATACAGCATCCACAAGCGGCGACTTTCACGCGGGTGTTGTATCGTTCGGATGATCTCCATTCCGGTGTGCTTTTTGAAACTGGTGAGTATCTTCCGTAACTCGCCATTCGGATCGGAGAGGATGGCATGTACGTGATTGGTCATGATCACATACGCATGTATCTGCAAGCCGAATCGCGTGCGACAAAAGTGGAATGTCTCAAGTAGAATGTCGCAATATGTTGTGCGCGTGAATACGTCAATCCAGTCTATTACGGTGAAGGTGATGAAGTGCGGGGCGAATTCGTCGCGAATGGCGTAGCCTGCGCGGAGTGACATGCTTCTGCATTTTTAAGGGTGAACCTTAAATGTAGATCTTCTGCGCGGTATGCCGATCGGGAGATCGGCGGAGGTGGTGCAAAGTCGGAGACTTTGCACATTTTTTACTTCATTAAAAGTCAGAGACTTTTAATGAAGTAAAAAGAGGTAAGCGGTTAGGAGAAAAAAATCAGGGCGTGTTGATAAGTTCGTCGAGTTCGAGCCAGCGGAGTTCTTTTTCGCTGAGCTGGTCGCTTACGCGGGCGAGGGTTTCGGTGAGTTCGAGGAGTTTGACGTGATCGGCAACGGCTGACTGCAGCTGCGATTCGAGGTCGGCTTTTTGGGCTTCGAGGAGGGGGATGTCGGTGCTGAGCAGTTCGTATTCGCGTTTTTCCTTGAAGCCTGCTTTGCGTGTAGTTGCGGGTGTTTCTTTGGAGGCCGTTTCGACCGTAGTGGTGTCGGGCAGTGTTGCGGAAGTGGCTTTTGCCTTTTCGAGATCTTCGGCCATTCTCCATTCACTGTAATTGCCGGGAAAATCTTTGATCACACCGTCGCCTTCGAAAACGAAGACATGGTCTACGAGGCGATCCATGAAATAGCGATCGTGCGATACGATGATGAGGCAGCCTTTGAATTCGGAGAGGAATTCTTCGAGGATGCTGAGTGTGAGGATATCGAGATCGTTGGTGGGCTCGTCGAGGATGAGGAAGTTCGGATTTTTGATGAGGATGGTCATCAGATACAATCGTCGCTTTTCGCCACCGCTGAGTTTGCTTACGAAGGTGTATTGTGTCTCGGGCGGAAACTGAAAGCGCGTGAGCAATTGTGCGGCGCTGAGTTTACTGCCGTCGGCGAGCGGGATGAATTCGGCGATGTCCTTCACCACTTCGATCACGCGTTTATCTTCTTTAAGCAGCATGCCGGATTGTGCGTAATAGCCATATACCACGGTTTCGCCGGTGGTGATCTTTCCGCCATCGGGTTTTTCGAGTTCCATGATGAGGTTGAGGAAGGTGGTCTTGCCCATGCCGTTCCTGCCCACGATGCCGATCTTGTCGTATTGCTTGAACAGGTAGGTGAACTGATCCACGATCTTCAGGTCGCCGAATGCTTTTGACACTTTGATCATCTCGAGGATCTTGCCGCCCATGCGTGTCATTTTCACGTCGAGGCTGAGTGCTTCCTGCTGTTTTTTGCCTTTGGCTTTTTCGGCGATACTGTCGAAAGCGTCGAGTCGCGATTTACTTTTGGTGGTGCGCGCTTTAGGCATGCGCCTCACCCATTCGAGTTCGCGGCGGTAGGTGTTGCGCACTTTGTCGAGTTCGGCGGCCTCTACCATGTCGCGGAGTGCTTTCTTTTCTACGTACAGCGAATAGTTACCGCGATAGCTGAATATTTTTCCATCCTCAAGTTCCATGATCTCATTGCACACGCGGTCGAGGAAGTAGCGGTCGTGTGTGACGATGAGCAGGGTGAGGTTGCGGGTGCTGAGATATTCTTCGAGCCACTCCACCATTTCGATGTCGAGGTGGTTGGTGGGTTCGTCGAGGATGAGCAGGTCGGGTTCTTCGATGAGGAGTTTGCTGAGGGCGATGCGTTTTTTCTGTCCGCCGCTCAGGGTGCTCACCTTCTGGTCGAGGACGTGAATATGCAGTCGGCCGAGGATCTGTTTGATGCGCAGTTCAAAGTCCCAGGCGCCGAGTGCTTCCATTTGGGCATGAGCACGTTCCACGGCGAGGACGGTCTCGTCGGTATACATCCGTTCCTGTGCGAGCAGAGCCTCCTCATAGGTGCGGATGGCACGGATGGAAGGGGAATCGCCGCCGAGGATGTTGTCCATGATGCTGCGGGTCTCGTCGAGCACGGGTTCCTGTTCCAGATAGCCTACGGTGATGGCTTTGTGCACCTGCACCTTGCCGCTGTCGGCGAAGTCGCGGCCGGTGATGATGCGCATGAGCGTGGTCTTACCGGCGCCGTTGCGGGCTACGAGGGCTACCTTCTGGCCTTTGTTGATGGTGAAGGAGATGTCGTGGAAGAGGACGCGGGTGTCGTAGGTTTTGGAGAGGTGGTCGATCTGAAGGTAGTTCACGGCGCAAAGGTAATGGAGTGGGCGGAGACCCGCGGGATGGGGCGGAGGCGGTTACCGGGTGATGGGCGATGGGCTTCGCCGTCAGCGGGGAGCACGGCGGGTTGGAGGCCCGTTTGAGCGCCGGCTTTTTATTTTTAAATACTATTGAAACAGACCGTTTAAAACTTATTTCACCCCCATAGCATTATATAATAGCTTTGTAGTCTAGACTAGCATGGATAAGACCAGCCCTATCGACCTGGAAAAGGAAAGGAAACTGATACTGAAGGAGTATCGGAACCTGCTGCGCGGCTTGCGGAACAATATGACTTCCGCCGAGCGCAAGCAGATCAGGCTGGCGTTTGAGATGTCGCTGGATGCGCACAAGGATATGCGCCGGAAGAGCGGCGAGCCGTATATCATCCATCCCCTGCATGTGGCGCAGATCGTGGTGAACGAGATGGGGCTGGGGGCTACTGCCGCCATTTGTGCACTGCTGCACGATGTGGTGGAAGACACCGAGCTTACCCTCGACGATATCAAGCGCGAGTTCGGGGTCAAGGTGATGAAGATCATCGACGGCCTCACCAAGGTGAGCGGTGTGTTCGACCTGACGAGCTCGATACAGGCCGAGAATTTCAAGAAATTACTCCTTACGCTGGCGGATGATGTGCGCGTGATCCTGATCAAGATCGCCGACCGCCTGCACAATATGCGGACCATGGATTCCATGCCGCGCAAAAAGCAGCTCAAGATCGCTTCCGAAACATTGTATCTATACGCTCCACTCGCACATCGATTAGGCTTTTATGCGATCAAGAGCGAGCTGGAAGACCTCGGTATGAAATATACCGAGACAGAAGCGTATAAAGATATCGCGCGCCGACTGGCAGAAACCAAACGTGAACGCTCGCGCTACATGAATGAATTCATGAAGCCGATACGTGAGCGCATCGAGAAGGACGGATTTACCTTTGAGATGTACGGACGCCCGAAGAGTATCTTTTCCATTTACAACAAGATCAAGAACAAGGGCGTCACTTTTGATGAGGTGTATGACCTCTTCGCCATCCGCATCATCATTGATACACCACTGGAGCACGAGAAAGCAGATTGCTGGCGCGTGTATTCCATGATAACGGAATTATATCATCCCAACCCCGACCGTTTACGCGACTGGATATCCACGCCAAAAGCGAACGGATATGAAAGTCTGCATACTACGGTGATGGGCCCCAAAGGCCGCTGGGTGGAGGTGCAGATACGCACCAAGCGCATGGATGAGATCGCCGAAAAAGGTTTCGCCGCGCACTGGAAATATAAAGAAGGTTCTAGCGACAAAGCGCTTGACACCTGGCTGCGTGAGATACGCGAGTTGTTGCGCAATCCGGAGTTCAACGCGCTGGAGTTCATGGATGATTTCCGCCTGAATCTGTTCAGCAAGGAGATCTATGTGTTCACACCGAAGGGGGATCTCAAGATCATTCCGCAGGGTGCCACGGCGCTGGACTTTGCCTTCGAGATCCATACACATGTGGGCTACCATTGCATCGGCGCGAAGGTGAATCATCGGCTGGTGCCGCTGAGTCACCGTTTGAGCAATGGCGACCAGGTGGAGATCATCACGTCTAAAAAACAGAAGCCTAATGAGGACTGGCTCAATTTCCTCATCACCTCGCGTGCGCGCAGCAAAGTGAAGAATGCGCTCAAGGAGGAGAAGCGGGCCATCGCACAGGAGGGAAAGGCACTACTGGAAAAGAAATTAAAATCTGTAAAGGCAGAATTCTTTGATCGCAATATTCAGATGCTGATGGAATTCTATCATCAGCCTACCAGCATGGAACTCTTTTATCGCGTGGGCACCAAGGATATCGTGCTGAAAGAGTTGAAAGACTTCACCGTGCAGGGCGGTAAGCTCGTGCCGCCGTCGAAAGACAAACAGACACCGGTGGACCTGGAACGCCTCGAAAAGATCGCTACCAGCAATGCCGAGCTGCTGATCTTCGACAATCAGCTGGATGATATCAAATATTCACTCGCCAAATGCTGTAATCCCATCGTGGGCGATGATGTATTCGGCTTCATCACGATCAACGAAGGCATCAAGATACATAAGACCAGTTGTCCGAATGCCACGGAGATGATGAGCAAGTATGGTTATCGCATCGTGCGTACACGCTGGACGCAGCAGAAGGATATCGCCTTCCTCACGGGGGTGAAAGTGACCGGCCTCGACGATGTGGGTTTGGTGAACAAGGTCACCAATATCATTTCCGGGGAGATGCGACTGAACATGCAGAGTTTGCTGATGGATGCCAAGGACGGCATTTTTGAGGGCACCATCCGCGTGTATGTGAAAAATACCGATGAGCTGGACAAGCTCATGTATAAGCTCAAGCATATGAAAGGTGTTATTTCTGTAACACGTTTGGAAACCACCTAAATCACAACATGGAAAAGGATATTCAACAAGCCAAATACCTCGAGGAGATACGCAACATTTTTGCTGCACACCTGGAATCGAAGGGACTGCGCAAAACGCCGGAGCGCTTCACCATTCTGGAGGAGATATACAGCCGCAACGATCACTTCGATGCCGAAAGCCTGTATTCTCATATGCTCAAGAAGAACTACCATGTAAGCCGCGCCACGGTATACAATACACTGGAGTTGTTGCTGAGCTGTGACCTGGTGACCAAGCATCAGTTCGGTAAGAATCTGGCGCAGTATGAGAAGTCGTACGGGTATAAGCAGCACGATCATATCATCTGTGTCGACTGCAAGAAGGTTGTGGAATTTTGCGATCCGCGCATCCATCAGATACAGACCATGATGGGTGAGCTGCTAAATTTCAAGATCACGCATCACAGTCTGAACATGTATGGTATCTGCGGCAGTTGTCAGAAGATACGGGAGATGCAGCAACATGAAGCTGCCCACACGAAAGAATAACGATGGAATTCACGATAGAGAAGCACAACCGACACATCGCCGTCATCCGCCTGAAAGGCAGGATGATCGCTGAATACGAGACCATCCCGCTGGCCGAGCAACTGGAGGACCTGGAGGAGGATCAGTATACCCGACTCATCTTTGACCTCGGCCAGGTGGAGTATATGAACTCCAGCGGATTGAATTTCTTCCTCCGCACCCTCACCCGCGTGCGCCGGCTCGACGGTGAAGTGGTGATATGTTCTATGAACAAACTGCTCGAAACGCTGATGGTCACCACCAAGCTCAATGCCTTCTTCACCATTTGTCCGGATCTCACGGCCGCACTCGAGCACTTCGAGACCGAGAACAAGCTTACGGAATGATCGGTCGGATGATAGGCGTGACCTACCACAGGTCATAAGCCTTCATTCATCTGTTTAAATCCGCTAATGCCACGACAAATGTTGCGTGGAAAAGGAGTCCTGTTTACGGAACTTTTACCCCTCCTGCTCCCTTGTACATATAGGTGCTTATTGCATTGCATACGTATGCAATAACCCGACACATGCGCACACGCAACACCATATTCCTCCTTCGCGCCTCTGCGCCTCTGCGTGCCAACTTCGCACACAACACACTTAAACTACAACTATGAAACTCCACAACAAGATCATCGTCGTTACCGGTGCCGGCAGCGGCATGGGCAGAGAACTTACCATACAACTGGTACAGCGCGGAGCACGCGTGGCGATGGCAGATATCCACGAACAGAGCATGCAGGAAACAGCTCAGCTGGCAGGCCCTGATAAAGTGAGTGCGCATGTATTGAACGTAGCCGATAAAGCCGCCGTGGATGCTTTTCCCGAAGCGGTGATCAAAGCGCATGGCACGGTGGACGGCATCATCAACAATGCCGGTATCATTCAACCTTTCGTGCATGTGAAAGACCTGGACTTTGAGCGCATTGAACGCATCATGCACATCAATTTTTACGGCACGTTATATATGGTGAAAGCCTTTTTACCGCATCTGCTGAAACGTCCCGAAGCCCACATCGCCAATGTGAGCAGCATGGGCGGATTTATTCCGTTCCCGGGACAAACGCTGTATGGTGCATCCAAAGCAGCCGTAAAGTTGCTTACCGAAGGATTATATGCCGAATTAAAGAACACACCGGTGCGTGTGACCATCATTTTTCCGGGTGCGGTAAATACCAATATCGTTGCCAATTCCGATGTGCAGTTGCAATCCGCCGCCGCCGATCCCGAACAGGCAGCACGCGCCCTCACGGCCTCTAAGGCTGCCACCATCATGCTCGATGGCATTGAAAAGAACGCCTTCCGCATCCTCGTAGGCAGCGACGCACGCATGCTGGATACCATCTACCGTTTTAATCCGCGCTATGCAGTGAACTTCATTGTGAAGCAGATGGGGAAGATGGTGAGTAGTGAGTAGTGAGTAGTGAGTAGTGAGTAGTGAGTAGTGAGTAGTGA
>DAIMYJ010000116.1:6038-7978 GCA_036734545.1 Chitinophagales bacterium | reverse complement strand
GATTTCGAACCATAACGCTAATGCTTGTGTTACTTTTGCACTATGTCGTTATTGCCCTGGCATTCAGCCAAAGTGGTCGAAGTAAGGCCCCATAATGCGCACACGCGCAGTTTCATCCTCGCAGCGGAGAACACCACAGTTTTCGATTTCATACCCGGACAATTCGTAACGTTCGACCTCCCCATCGCCGAGCGGCCCAGTCAGCGCATGCGCAGCTATTCCATCGCCAGCGCGCCGCAGGGCGACAATACATTTGAACTGGTCATCACCCACATGCCCAACGGCTCGGGCTCGGGATATTTCTTTGAACACTGTGTGCCCGGCCACACCCTGAAATACCGCGGACCGCAGGGCACCTTTGTGCTGCCCGAAGTGCTCGAACGCCCCATCGTCATGATCTGCACGGGCACCGGCATCGCGCCGTTCCGCTCGCAGGTGCTGCATCTGCTCAACAACAACATCGCCACGCCCGACATCCACCTGGTGTTCGGCACACGCACTGCTGCCGATGCGCTGTATGCACAGGAGCTGGAGGCGCTGGCCAAACAGCATCCGAACTTCCATTATTACCTCACACTGAGTCGCGCCGACCACAGCTGGACAGGCCGTCGCGGTTACGTGCACGACATCTACACCGAAATTTGCGGCAACGGCGCGAAAGACATGGATTTCTATCTCTGCGGCTGGCGCATGATGATCAACGACGCCCGCACCAAACTCGCAGACCTCGGCTATGGCAAAGAACGCGTACATTTGGAAGTGTACGACTGATGCATGGCCATACTGATACTGCTCACACTCGGCATTCTTTTCTCCGGCGTCGCAGCCACCCTGCAGCGCAATGCCCGTGAAGCGGTATGGCGACACGCAGCGCTCTATACCATCATTATCGCGTTTCTCTTTATTGCGTTCAGCACGGAACTGCTGAGTGCACTGCATGCTTTTCAAAGCACGGGAATTTTAATTGCGTGGATATTGGCATTAATAATATCCGGTGTGTTGCTGTATCGTCAGCGCACATATTTTTCCCTTCCAAAAAAATTACCAGCACGTTCACCAATTTTCTGGTCGGTGATAATAATATTAGTCGTCACCCTGCTCACCGGCGCCTTGTCGTTCCCGAACAACTGGGACAGCATGACCTACCACCTCGCACGTGCGATGCAGTGGATACATCGCGGTTCGGTGGCGCATTATCCCACACAGATCGAACGTCAGCTCAACCTCGCGCCGCTGAGTGAATATGCGTTCGCACACATCCTCGCGCTGTCGAATATTCCTGCATTCACCGCATGGGTGCAGTGGGCCTGTTTCGCAGGCAGCATCATCGCCGTTACACTCATCACCCGCACACTCGGCGGAAGCCGTCGCGCACAACTCCTCAGCGCAGGCATCTCTGCCACCATTCCCATGGCCATCCTGCAAAGCAGCAGCACACAGAACGACCTCGTTGTCGGATTTTTCATTCTGTGTGTATTGTATTTCATGCTCACGTTCTGGAAATATCCGGAAAGAAAATACGCGTGGTCATTTTTTTTGGTGGTAATGGGATGTGCAGTGCTGACAAAGGGGACAGGAATACTATTCCTGTTGCCTGTAATAGGCATTGCCCTCGGGGTGGCGGTGCGACACCGCATCCGCATTCCGTATAAACATATCATGATCGGCAGCGCTGTGGCTGTTGCGTTGCTGGTGCCGCATGCTGTGCGCAACATGCACACCTTCGGCTCGCCGGGCGGGAATGATTATGATCTGCAAAACACACAATTCGGCACCGGTCCGCTTGTGGCGAATGTGTCGAAGAATATCGGCATGCATTTCAGAACGCCGTTCGATCCGGTGAATACGCTGATAGAAAATAAAGTCGCCTTCTGGCATCGTCTTGCCGGTGTGGAGATGAATGATCCGGATCTCAACTGGTCATACTCACCGGAATTTTC
>DAIMYJ010000116.1:4415-5938 GCA_036734545.1 Chitinophagales bacterium | reverse complement strand
CGCGAATAAGGTGTTGCGGTACGGAATGATAAGTATGCTGATACTTGGCGCACTGCCTTTTGTATTCCTGAATCAAACTCGTCCCTGGTTCGCCATTCACCCCAAACAAACCACCACCATTTTCAGCGGTGATCACCTCGACGACCTCGCACGCAATCATAACGACATCGCCCTCCCCTACCGCACGCTCGACACCCTCCTCACCACCCTCCACGCCGACACCATCGCCCTCCTCAGCGGCGGCGACACCTGGGAATTTCCGCTCTGGTATCTCCTGCACACCGAACATCCCCTGGTCATCAATCTCGATCCTGAAAATGCGAGTGCGCAGTGTAAAGATGCGTTTGCCTCTGTGCAGCCGGATGTTATTGTGGTCGCACGTGAGGGATATGATGCCGACACGCTCACTTTCAGGAATTGCGTGTATACGGAGTCGGCTCCGGACTATGACGATCTGCATATATTTGTGAAAGATGCTGAGTAATGCGGTGCAACGACCGCTTGTTGGCATGAACACGAAACACCGTCGATGAAAACACTTTTTCTCTTTATCTGTGCAGTCAGTCTAATATATGGCTGCTCCGGCGATCAGCAGGGTTCGGCGGCTTCGCGCAACAAGGTCGACACAACAACGTCTGCCGATACTGCACAGATGATCCTCGATGCCGATTTTCCTTTCGGATGTGCGGATCTGACGAAATTCACCTATCCGAAGCGCTGGGAAGCAGATGCGAAGCAATACGGACAACTGCAGCAACCGCAGGCAAAGGAATGGGATGCCCTTGTCGAATGTTTTAAGGCGATCCACGAGTCAACATCAACTGCTGAAACACCCGCGTTGTTGCATACCGAATATGTGACGGTGGGAACCATGGACGTGTCGGCACTACGATACGACACCGCTGCGGCACAGCGCACCCGGCATTTAAAATACCGGCTTCCCGATGCAGGCATGTATGCTTGCTATTATTTCTTTGAACATGCCGACACTATGGAAGGAGATTATGGCAACCTCCTCCTCTATGATCAGCGTTCAAAAACCGGCAAGGTGCTAAACATTTATCACGTCCTGTATGGAGAACAACACGTTCAGTATCGGTATTTTACCATGGATGCAAATGTCATCACCCTGTATACAGGCTATTATTACGACGACGGCTGTCTGTTAAACAGATCACACATCATTTCCATTCTTCCCAACGGAGAATTGCAGATCGATCAGCTCTGATCTCCCAACGACAACACCCCACTCCGCGATCGAAACGAACGCACAGCCCATTACATTCTCCTAAATCCAAAGGCACCCCCCTCCGGGCCTGGAGGCCCGCATATTTGTGTTGCGCCATTTCTACGGAAATGTCGCCCCCCCTGGGGCTGGATAATTATCCGTTTTGCGATTCCGGCCGGGATCGGCCATCCCAGCGTTACGACGTTCACGTATAATAAAATCCGATGCGCGAAATATTTCAGCCCCATCGGGGCGACCGACCTGTAGAAAAATTCCGATGCGCGAATTATGTCAG
>DAIMYJ010000116.1:0-4315 GCA_036734545.1 Chitinophagales bacterium | reverse complement strand
AGCCCCATCGGGGCGACCGACCTGTAGAAAAATTCCGATGCGCGAATTATGTCAGCCCCAGCGGGGCGGCATTATCGTCCGTTAAAACGAACACATCCTTTATGCGTCGTCTCTGCCATCCCGAGAGCCAACGCACAACACACGGATCGTATGTCTGCATTTATTCCCTGATAAAATAATCCATGAATCGCGCATCCGCACACTGCTTCTGCACCAGATAAATACCAGATCCCAACTGCGCCACCGGAATAACGACACTGTTGCTGATGTTCGGCATATATACCTGAATGCGTCCCGACATGTCATATACATACACATCACCCACATCCATGGCCGCATCGCCGAAAACGATCGTTATCTCGGCGCTTGCCGGATTCGGGAATAACAGCATGGTGCCGTTCACGAGATCTTCTGTGAATGTTGTTGTCGTATCTTCCGTTGTATCCTCGGGCACCACGCACGGGAAATAATAATCCGTACCGGGCGATCCTTCGGGACACGCTTCCATCCAGCTTGCACCATCGTTCAGGTTGAGCGTGATATCAGACAACTGCAATGTATATCCGCCGCCGTTCGCCGACAAGGGATACGGCGCCGCCGAATCATACGCGACACTCTGATAAATGATACCGCCCGCATCATATATGCTGATGATATCATCCTCACTGCTCAATCCGAATCCGGAAGGACCTACTTTGTTCATCGTTTCCGGGAAGCGGGAAGTGAACAACACATCATCCTGATAGATCACCAGGAAACTATCCGCCGCAACCAGCGTACCGGCAGGCAACACAAACGCGTTGCCGTTCTTGTCTTTCACGGTCCAGCCGCTCAGGTCCCATTCGCTGATATCGCTGTTGTATATCTCGAACCAGTCGCCGGCATCCGCCGTATCGGCAGAATTGTAGTTGATCTCATACACCAGCGGATTCTCGAGGCAGGGCGTATACGCCACTCCCGGCGATCCGCCCACACAACCGTCGAACCACGACTCAGGGAGTGCGGGATTGGCGGTGGCGTCAACAAGCTCCATCGTGCGGCCGTAGTTATCTGCAGTTACCGGCCACGGGCGCTTATCGTTGTAACGGAAGGCCGCCACCACCTGTTGTGTATAGTCGAGCAGGGTGATGGAGTCGCCATCGTTCTCCAGATTAAATTCGAATCCGCCGATCACATTTTCGATGTCGGGATGTATGGCAGAAAATTCCTCTATTGATTCCGCCACTACCAGATATCCATGCGGCGCAATGCTTGTGCCGGTGGGGAACTGATAGTCGTTGTAGAAAATGGTGTTGGACAGCATATAATCCGTGAGCTGTATCTCGGCATCCGAAGTGTTATGTAATTCTATCCAGTCGCCGGTGTTGAGCGTGCTGTCGCAATTGTAATTCACCTCACTGATGACGATCGGGTTCTCGATAGGCGCGCCGTTGAAATTCGCCACGAAGGTGGTGGCGGTATTGATATCAGCGGTGAACTGCATATTATCCAGTGTATCAATGAACGGATTATCCGTCCAGTTCACGAACGTATAGCCCGGATTGGCCACTGCAGTGAGCGTCACAGGCACGCCGTCGAAATAGATACCTGTCCACGGCAGCGTGGTAGGCATGATGGTAGATATCTTGACAAATCCGGCGCCGGGAGGATTCACGTCGATGGTCACATCCACCTGACCGTTGAGGTCGAAATAATTCTCGATGTCGTCGAACTGATAGCCGGGGCGTTCGGTATGGAAATCTTTCAGCACCTGCACTTCTTCCAGCACATCCAGCGAATCGCCGGTATTCCAGCGGTCATCATGTGCGTTCATTTCGGTGATCATCTCTGCGGTGTTCTCATCAATGATGCCGTGGATGATCTCCGGTGTATAATAATAGTTCATCAGATCGGCGAAGCGGTTCACGAAATAGTTGAAATATTCCGTGTTCTCCAGCAGCCCGAGGAACATGTCGTTATAAAAATTATTGTCATCCAGCGCGTCGGCTATTGCATTCGACCCGGGACCGGTGCCGGATACACCATCCTGTGAATACGACAGATCCCAGAGAATGAATTTCCATTCCACTTCCGGAGAGGTAGCACGGAACAAACGGATGTTATTGAAGATAAAGCCCATCCAGTCGTCGTTGGCGATATAGATCTCAGTCGCATAATAATCAGCCCAGTTCTGCTCATCCACGCGGTCGATCACGTACTGATAATATTCCGGCACGGTGAGGTCGCGTTCCACGCAAAACGTATGCAGATTGAAGAATGCCGTATCCGTTCCCGCTTCGGTAACATAGTTACCGCCACCGCCGAAGGTGAAGGATGTTTTGATCATGTCTACCGATTCGGGATCGCAGCCGAAGTTGTCGCGACAGAAATACTGATCCAGTCGCTCGCGTGAAACATAGTGGCCCCAGTATTCGCCGTTGATGAATGCCGCCACGTTCTGACTGCCGGCTGCCACACAATGGGTAGGCATGGCAAAGCGATTCACGATGAGGTCGCGCATGCGGGTGAGCTCAGAGTCATTGTCCGTATTCCGCAGGCGGAAGGCGTGATAGCTGTCGTTGAGCGGCTTATCTTTTTGATAGATCGTATAATCGATATTCTCGGGGCTGTTAAAATCCTCATCGCAGGTGAACTGCACACCCTTCTGCGGCAGGCCGATGGAATAATTACCCACCGCCTCGAATTTCGTTTCGGCAGAGAAGCCGAATGTCTTATCGGCCTCAAAATATTCTACCGTCACCTTGGCTTGCGGGTTATTATTGTTGAAATCGTTCACATTGTCATACGCCGCAATACAGCTGTCGGCCAGGTCGAACAGATCGCAGGGTGTTGCACTGATGCTCACCACCGGTAACAGCGTAGGTTCATTGATAAACAAAGATGCTGTGACCATACCGCTGGGCAGTTTATCCGCTTCAAAACATTTCGCTTTCACGACCGTGGATGCCGACACCACGAACGGCCCGGCGTAGTCGATGGCGAAAGCATTGGGCTCCGTACCGTCGAGCGTATATTTTACGTTCGTGCCTGTGATGGTCACAGTCTGATCACCGGTATAAAAACCGGCGGCCGGGGTGATGACCGGCGGTGCGGAATATTCAGTCGCACACAGTCCCGCATTAACGGTATCCGGCGTAGGCGTATCGCTGATGCACCAGAGTCCGCCGTCAGGCATGCGCGCCACACTGAGTCCCGCGAACACGCTGTCGATCGTTACCGAGTCTGTCAGCGTGCCGGTGGGGAAGAAAAGAGCGATGGTCTCATCATTGCTGATCTTGAAATTCGTATGCATCTCCGTGGAGCCGTTCGGCTCGAACCATACCGGTGGTGTACCGTAATACACGGTAGCGTCTGTGATGCCGAAGCTCAGCCAGGTTCTGCCGGTGAGGTCGTTAGATCCTGCTGTCTTGTTATGCACCTGCACGGCCAGCACGTTGGTGCCATCCACGAGAAGGCCGGCGAGTGTGGTGCTGTCGAGATATATATAGGCCGGTGTACCGCCGTCATAGACTTGTGCTTCTGCAGAAAAAACGGATAGCGCATCATAAGCGGCATCTTCCACGAGTCCGAACGAGGCCACCATCACGCCGTTGAGATAGATCACATAGCCGTCATCATAATCCATGTTGATGATGGCGCGTACGAGTTGTGTTTTATCGAGCACTTCAAATTCCTTCCGATAATAAACAGCCGACACATCATCCGTGATCTCTGTGGCGTCATCATCATCCCCGAATCCGAAGCCGCCCATGCCTGTATCCCAGCCGCCGGCAAAGCCTACGAGCTGCCATGCCGGGTCCGGTTCGTCGAAGGCGGGATAATATTCCCAGATATCCGCATCATAGATAGCGGTTTCCCAGTGGTCGATGGAGGCGATCTCTGCATCATATCCGCCGCGGTCCTTTCCGGAGGCGAACACCAGCAGGTGTGCACCCGGAAGCAGCAGGGTATCAGGCAGCAGCCATTGCGCCGGCTGATCCGGATCATCGGTGAGCGCATACTCCTGCAGGTTCACCGCTGCCGCGCCGGCATTATATAATTCTATCCAGTCGGGATATTCTCCATCCTCATCGGCGATCGTGCTCACATTGGTATGTGCAGCTTCATTGATCACCACCTGAGCAAAAACGGGGATGTTCGCCGCCAGGGCGAGTAGGAGTAGTGTGTGCCTCATGTTAATCAGTATAGTAATCAAAGTTAACTAAATGTTAAGCAATATCATACCCCTGCCATAATTCACGCCTCGCCCAGCAATAACAAGCATCACCACACACTACACCTAATATGTTTATCTCTGCATGCTCATCATTATTCC
>DAIMYJ010000115.1:0-7993 GCA_036734545.1 Chitinophagales bacterium | reverse complement strand
AAAAGGTGGAAAATACATTTCGAAGGAGAATGCCGTACTATGAAAACCGCATATTAATACGCGTATAAAACTTCAGCTGAAAAGAATAATGTTTATTCCGCTTTTTTTACTGCTGAAAGCGCATACACCATTGGGATCTTATTGCCGAGATGGGTGATGCGGAATTTGCCGGGGGCGAATTCTTCGGTGTGCCGGAAACAGCTATAGGGAGAATAATCATACTCCTCAAATGCACTGATCTGCAAACCGGCTTGCAATAAAGCAGTGAGCACTTCGGCGATACCATGATTCCAGGTAATGGTTTGACGTTGAATATCCACCTTTCTGTCGGCATACGTGCCGGTCTCCGTTTCCACGATCGATGCCGCTTTCGCATAGGGATACGCCACCTGTTGAAAATCATTATCGAACATCCACACCACCGGATGAAATTCGGCGAACACGAATTTCCCGTCCTTCTTCAAAAACTTACTGATCAGCTTCGCCCATTTATCCAGATCGGGCAACCAGCCTATGGTGCCATATGATGTGAACACGATATCGAACGGTGTATGAATATGTTCGGCCAGCGAATAAATATCACAACACACAAAGGATGCCGACACCTGCAATTCGGCGGCGAGTTCCTTCGCTTTTTCGATGGCTTTGTCGGAGAAGTCGACACCCGTAACATACGCGCCCATGCGCGCGAGCGAAATGGAGTCCTGTCCGAAATGGCATTGCAGATGCAGGATACGTTTTCCGGATACATCGCCGAGCAGGCGCAATTCTATATCGTTAAGTGATGATGTGCCGGCGAGGAAGGCATCCATGTTATACAAGGCAGACGCAACGTGCACATCCACTATATTATTCCAGGAGTTCCGGTTGATGTCGAGGTAATTGTCCATGGCTGATAAAACTGTAAAATACGATAAAATTCCGGCGCGGGAGTCGAAGCGCTGTGCACATCAGGGTTCTATGTACACCATGGCGCCGCCGGTGAGGCCGGAAGCCGCTGTTGCGAACAATATCTTATCGCCGCTCCGGATGCGTCCCGTTTCGCGCGCCATATGCCACGCGATCGGCAGGGTGGCAGAAATGGTGTTTCCGGTTTGGTGTATCGTAGACATCATTTTTTCCAAAGGGATGCCGATGCGTTCTGCCGCTTCGCGCATGATGAGATAATTGGCGTGATGCGGAATGAACAGATCAATATCTGCCGGCTTCAGTTCGCAGGCTTCGAGAGCGCGCAGGCTGTTGTCGGCCATGATCTGCGCCGCCGTATCCACCATGGTTTTTCCGGATACGGTCATCACCGTACCGTGCAGTTCCTTCTGCACCGTTTCAGCGCTCGGTGGCATGGCACTGCCGCCGGCGGGCACATAGATATGCTGTAATCCGGAGCCGTCGGCGAACAGGCGGATATGCATGCACCCGCTTTCGCTATTTCCCTTCGTCAGAATAACCGCACCGGCGCCGTCGCCGAACAGTGGTGCAAAAGTGGGATCGGTGCGCCGCACGAAACGCGATTTGATATCCGCGCCGATCACACATACATACTGTGCTCCGGTTGCGATGAGGCGGATGCCCTGATCCAGTGCATATAAAAAGCTGGAACAACTTTCATTGGTATCACCCACCGGACAGGTGGCGCCCAGCAGGTGCTGCACGGCGCAGGAAGCGGCGGTATTCGTATAATCTGGTGTGGAGGTGCCCAGCAGTATCCTGTCGAGCTGTGCGGCGGTGATGCCTGCCTGAGCAAGCGCCTGACGGGCAGCTTCGGCGGCGAGGTGGCTGGTAGCCAAATGGTCGGGGGCGATATGCCGGTGGCGGATGCCGATCTTGGACTCTACCATGTGTACATCGAACCGCAGCCCCCATCGCTCCTGCAGCTCGGCGCTGCTCACCGGTTCACCGGGCAGACAAATACCGCTGCCAATAATGTGTACACCCCAACCCTTCATGGGCACAAAATTACGGGATGATCAGTGGAAATGACTAAATACGGAGGGATCGATAAAAAAAGGCGGTCGGCGGGAATAGGCGATCGGTGTCAGGCGTCGGGCGCATTATTCACCATATTGCGGATCTGGTCGCGCAACTTATCGGAACATTCTTTGCGTTCTACTTTCACCGTGAGGAATTCCTTGAAGGTTTTTTCGATATGAAAGTGTTCGAGGCAGCCTTTGCAACGCTGAATATCAGCGATGAAAACATTGCGTTCTTCTTCCGGCAGTTCCCCGTCGAGAACGAGGAATACCTTTTTAACGAAGGTTCGGCAATCGTGTTTGGGTAGCTGTTGATCCATAATTAACGTTTTTCTTTATAGCCTTCCTGGCGGGCGTATTCGCGGAGTTTTTCCTTTAAAATATTACGCGCCCGGTGGAGGCGTGAACGTACCGTTCCGATAGGAATATCGATGATCTTGGCGATCTCTTCATAGGAGAATTCTTCGATATCACAGAGCAGAATAATGGTCTTAAAATCAACAGGCAGTTCGCTCAATGCCTTGGTCACCTCATCGCCCAACATGCCCTGGAACAATTCCTGGCGCAGGTCGAGATATTCCACATGTCCCTCATCGTCGGTATCGTGGTAGCTCACGATATCATCATAATCGACCCGCGACGGCTGTTTGGTCTTGCGACGGTATTCATTGATGAACCCGTTCTTCAGGATCTTGAACAGCCACGCCTTGGCATTGGTGCCCTGCTGGTATGAATTAATAAAGCGATAAGCCTTTAAAAAAGTTTCCTGCACCAGGTCATTGGCATCATCCTCATCCATGGCCAGATGGAAGGCAAAGTTGTACAGGGCATCCATGTGCGGGAGAAACTCCCGGGAGAATATCCTGTCCTTTTCAGCCTTGGTGAGGTTCGCTTTTTCCACAGCCATAAAAATACGGGTTTTTATGGCTCACAGCCAATATACACCCCTGATCGAGACCTGATTAAGGGAAAATCTTTACATTTGGTTCATTATTCACCCTAAACCCATCCGCACCAGAGGCTCTACGTCTACCCATTATTCACTGACATGCGGTCATTACTCCGGGTTTTTCCCAATCAGTTCTTCGCCCATCTGGCGATCCTCGGGCTCATTGTAGGCCTTGTCACCAGCAAGGTAGTGCTCAGCGTGGCCACCATCATGCTGATGTGCAATGCGTTCATCAATATCCGCGCGGCCCGGAATTTCCGCACCTGGCTCACCGCCCCCACCAGCCTGGCGCTGATCGCCGTCTTTCTCATGTATCTGGTCTCCGGGTTCTGGTCGGAAGACACCGGCTACTGGGTCGACCGCTGCCGCATGAAACTGCCTTTCCTGGCGTTGCCGCTGGGCTTTACGGCGGTGAGGACGATCACCAAACGCGATTTTCACCGCTGGCTGGGTATCTATGTGGTCGTGGTGGCCGGCGCCTCGCTGGTCATGCTGATCAACTACCTGGCGCACTACGCCGAGCTGAACCATCAGCTCACCATGGGCCAGCCCATCCCCGCACCGCTGCGCGATCACATCCGCTTCAGCCTGGAACTCGCCTTCGCCATCATAGTCGCCGGTTACCTCTGGAAGCAGAAATATTTCTTCTTCTCCCCGAAAGAGAGTCGCTGGTGGGGCATACTGGCGCTTTTTCTGTTGATCTGTATCCATGTGTTCGCTGTGCGTAGCGGCATCATCACATTATATCTGGCACTGGTGGTGGTGATCCTGCATCAGGCCTTCACGCACAAAAAATATCTGCCGGCCATCATGGGGCTGGCCGGTTTGTTCTTGGCCGGCTATCTGAGCACGCAATACATTCCATCACTCAAAGCGCGGATGGACTATTTCCGGTATGAACTGCACCTCATCCGCGAGGGACAGATCAACGCCGACCACAGTGATGCGCAGCGACTGCTGAGTATGCAATACGGACTCACCGTTGCCGAACAGCAACCGCTGATCGGTGTTGGCGCCGGTGATATCCGCAATGCCATGACCGATCTGTATACCCAACATGCGCAGCAGGAAACCGTAAAGTCGAAGATGCCGCACAACCAATACATTTATTTTCTCGCGGCCACGGGTGTTATCGGTTTAGCTATCTTTCTTTTTTCTGCGTTGTATCCCTGGCTGAGCAAACATCGCTACCGTAATCTGTTGTATACGGTATTCATGCTCATGATGCTGTTCGCCTTCATGGCTGAACATACGCTGGAGATACAACTGGGTACTGCCTATTATCTTGTATTTTTGCTATTGATCAAAAAATACATCGACGACAACGCCGCGCTGCAGCATGCATAAGATCACCGCCATCATACCCACCTTCAACGAATCGCACAATATCGATGCGGTATTGCGCTCTGTGCAGTGGTGCGATGAGATCATGGTGGTGGATTCCTTCAGCACGGACGACACGGTAGAACGTGCGCGTGCCTACACGAACCGCATCATCCAAAGCGAATACATCAATTCAGCCAGCCAGAAGAACCGCGCCATCCCACAGGCCGCACACGAATGGATATTGCTGGTTGATGCCGATGAACGCGTCACCCCCGAGCTGCAAAAAGAGATCCGGGACCTGTTGAGCGGTGATGCCATTCCCTGCGATGCATACTGGATTTACCGCAAAAATTATTTCATGGGCAAAGCCATCCGATACAGCGGCTGGCAGGGCGATAAGGTGATCCGTTTGTTCAAACGCGACACCTGCCGGTATGAAGAAAAATCAGTGCACGCCGAGGTGATCACTACAGGAAAGATCGGCACACTCAGGCACAAGCTGGTGCACAACACCTATCGGGATATTTTCCATTATATGGAAAAATGGGATCGCTACACCACGTGGAGCGCTCAGGATGCGTTTAAAAAAGGCGTGCGCCCCAACGCTTTTCATTTTATTGTAAAACCCGCGTTCCGTTTCTTCAAACATTATTTTCTGCAACTGGGCATACTCGACGGGAGGGCCGGTTACATTATTTCTTCGCTCAGCGCAAAAGCGGTCTTCATGCGTTATGTGAAGGTGGAAGGTATGCGCAGGCAGGCAGCAGGATAAATACCCGATCGCGAACGGAATCGTTCGGTCACATCTTAACAAACTTCAATACGTATTCTTCCTGACGCTGGCTCATGCGCATATAATAAATGCCATGCGGGAGTGTCGAAACGTCGATCGTATAATTTCCGATTGGCGGAGAAAAGGGTAGTTCGCTGATGAGGAGCGACTGTCCCAGCGAGTTATAAATATCCACTTCGATCTCGCGGTTGCGTGTGCTGGTCACTTCCATATAGATCATATCGATGACCGGATTAGGATATAATTGTGTGATCACCAGCTCGCCTTCATTGGCAACGGCACATTTGAATTTGCCGAGCACGCGATAATATTCCTCAGTATGCAGTGCGTTGCACATGATCTCCTTCATGAACGGCCCTGCGTATTGTATGATACTGTCGGGCACCACCGCGTCATGCCCTGCTCCCTCACCGATATAGAACTGGTAGGTGCGATTCTGTTCTTTCAGTGTCTGCACCAGATCATAGCTGCCGTATAATTGCGGATAGCGCAGCGGTTCATAACAGAAAAAGGTAGGCCCGTTGAAGAACGGCACGATCGAATCGCAGGTGCCGTGAAAGAAAAGGTGCGGGACGTCTTTGCGGGTGATGAGGTTCCTGTCTTCGATCCCCAGCGCTTCGGTGATCACGCCCTGTGGCGCAAATCCGAAATTGGTAAGATCGTTCACGGCAGTGTCGATACTGCCCAGCTCAGCATAGAACGCGGGATCGAGATCCTCCTGCTCTGCATACAGAGCCAGCAGCAGCTGACGCGAACCTGCGCTGTTGCCTTCCACGAAAATGAAGTTCGTGTCGATGCCAAAGGTGGATGCCTCTGCGCGTATGTAGCGATATGCCGCCTTCACATCCTGCAGTGCCCGGTAGGTGGCGCGAAACAGATCCACCGTATCACCGTTGCAGGCCTCATCGCCATCACCGTTATTCCATCCCACGCGATAATCGATGCTCACATAGACATACCCCATCCGCGCATACAGATAGCCCAGCGCGACTGCACCGGCACTTTCCTTGGAGCCGCCAACAAGTCCGCCGCCATGCACAAAGAAGACACAGGGTTTGCGGGCCAGCGGATCCATGGCCGCGGGCGGCATATATACATCCAGATATAATTCTTCTACATTATCGAGCCAGTTCAGCGCTTCGCCGTATTGGACATTCTTCACCACGGCCACATCCACGGAGTCGAACACGAAGGTGTCGAATCGATCCATGTTGCAATAATCCTGTGCCGATGATCGGAAGACCGCCAGGAGAATGCCTATGCTCAAGAGGAGACCGCGCATACTGCAAAGGTAATGCATACATCGTGCCTGCCCCTTAGAACAGGCTGTCCTCAGCCCAGGCGCTGTGCTCCGGATAATCGGAAGTATAGTGCAGGCCGCGGGATTCATGGCGTATGGAAGCGCCGCGGGTGATGAGGAATCCGACTGTGATCAGGTTGCGCAGTTCGCACAACTGTGGTGAAAGTGTGGAAGTTTCGTACAACTGCTCGGTCTCTTCGTACAACAGATGCAGGCGCTTCAGTGCGCGGTCGAGACGCTCGTTGCTGCGCACGATACCCACGTAATTGGTCATGATCTCTTTGAGTTCGCGCACACTCTGTGTGATCATCACCATCTCTCTCGGGTCAGTGGTGCCTTCCGCATTCCAGTCGGGAATATGTTCCTGGAACTGCACACTTCCGATCTGCTCTGCCGCATCCTGATAAATGCGGTTCGCGAACACCAATGCCTCCAGCAATGAATTGCTGGCCAGTCGGTTGGCGCCGTGCAGTCCGGTGGATGCACATTCGCCGCAGGCATATAAATGCTGTATCGACGAACGGCCATAGGCATCAGCGAGAATACCGCCACACATATAATGCGCTGCGGGCGCTACGGGAATATAGTCCTTGAGAATATCGATGCCTATGCTTTTACACTTCTCATAAATATTCGGGAAGTGATTGAGTAGTTCCTCTTTGGCGATGGGCGTACAGTCGAGATACACGAAGTCGTCACCGCGCTGTTTCATTTCGTTGTCGATGGCTCGCGCCACAATATCACGGGGAGCCAGCGATTCGCGCGCATCATATTTATGCATGAACGTGGCGCCGCTGCTGTTGCGCAAAATACCGCCTGCGCCGCGTATCGCTTCGGTAATGAGGAAGCTCGGCGACACGCCCGGCTGATACAGTGAAGTAGGATGGAACTGCACGAACTCCATATTCGACATCCTGCCTTTAGCGCGATACACCATCGCCATACCATCGCCGGTGGCGATGAGGGGATTGGTGGTATTCTTGTATACCTGTCCGGCCCCGCCGCTGGCCATCACGGTTATCCGCGCCAGTACGGTTTCTATGGTATGACTCTCCTTATCCAGCACATACACACCATAGCAGTCGATATCCGGTGTATGTCGCGTCACTACCCTGCCCAGGTGATGCTGGGTGATGATGTCAATGACAAAGTGATGGGTAAAAAAGGTGATATTGGGCAACGATTGTGCTTCTTCAAGCAAAGTCTTCTCGATCTCCTTTCCCGTAACATCTTTATGATGCAGCACCCGGAATTGCGAGTGTCCACCTTCTCTGCCTAAGGCATACTCGCCTTCTTTGGTCTTATCGAAATCGGCTCCCCAATTAATGATCTCGCGCACGCAGTCCGGCCCTTCCTTCACCACGATCTCCACGATGTCGCGCTTGCACAGCCCGTCGCCCGCGATCAGCGTGTCGTTGATATGCTGCTCATAGCTATCCTTCTGAAAATCCCACACAGCGGCGATACCACCCTGGGCATACTTGGTGTTGGTCTCGTCTTCCTCTGCCTTCGTGATAATGGCCACCGACAGGTCCGGAAACCGTCTGGCGATCTTCAGGGCAAAAGTCAACCCGGCAATACCGGAACCGATAACAAGAAAATCGGCGTTGTGCATGATGCAAAGGTAAGGGGAAATGGGTTAGGGGTCAATGGGT
>DAIMYJ010000114.1:0-8015 GCA_036734545.1 Chitinophagales bacterium | reverse complement strand
CGGGGTTTTGGTGTGTCGGTGAGTGGGTGAGTGGGGGAGGTGATCAGCGGCCACCGGGCCGCTCGCGAGGGTCTCTGACCCGACGCGCATCAGGCTGGTTACGAAGCGGACTGCCCCATCAGATGAACACGCCCCGCGGAGTCTCCGACTCGGCACTCAATCAAAAGTATTTGCCTTTTAGGAGAAACTCGCGCACATACTCCTCCACGCCTTCCTCCAAGCCATAAAATTTCTCCGTATACCCTGCTGCACGGAGTTTAGACATATCAGCTTCCGTAAAGTACTGGTATTTGTCACGGATATCCTCCGGAATATCTATCCATTCTATCTCCAGCGGAATATCCATCGCTTTCGCCGTGGAGGCGGCGAGTGTATAAAAGGCTTCGGCGTGGCCGGTGCCTAAATTGTAAATGCCATTTTGTGGGTGTGCATCCATCAGCCAGGTGATGACCTTTACTACATCGCGCACATAGATGAAATCACGCAGTTGATAGCCGTCGCGAAAATCGGGGCGATGCGAACGGAAGAGTTTCACCTTACCTGTCTTTTGCATCTGGTGAAATGCATGAAAGATCACCGATGCCATACGGCCTTTGTGATATTCATTCGGTCCGTATACATTGAAAAATTTCAGGCCATACCAGTGCGGCGGCGTAGTTTGCTGCTCGAGCACCCATTGATCCACCACCTGCTTCGACCAACCGTATGGGTTGAGCGGATGCAGCTTACCGATATCCGTGTGATCATCGCGATAGCCATGCTCGCCGGCACCATAAGTAGCCGCTGAACTGGCGTAGATGAGAGGGATCTGCTGTTGCGTGCAGGCCGTCCAAATGGCCTTTGTAAAATCAATATTGAGTGTGTCGAATATCTGCTGATCGAATTCCGTCGTGTCGGTACGCGCACCGATATGCAATACCCAGGCGATGCTGCCATTTGGCTGTTCAGTGATCCATGCAGCGATAGCAGTGCGGTCCACCGATTCATGATCCGCTATGGCCGAGAGATTGCCGAGTTTATGCGCCGCGGAGAGATCATCGCTCAGCACCAGTGAGTATTTACCTGAGCGGTGTAAAGCAGCAGCCAGACAGCTGCCGATGAATCCCAGGGCGCCGGTGATCACAATGCGGGGGCGTGCTGCAGGGTTACCGGAAGGCATTTCGTAATTTTGCGTAAAACTACTCCATTTATGCGAACGCTCCTGCTGGCCGGTATGCTCATGGCGGTGCTCATCTCCTGCAACCGAAAGAAGTATGCAGACGCCACCGAATACAACGACCGTGTGGTGGGTTTCATCGAACAGTGCGAGCGCTCCATGAAAGTGTGGAATACCACCAACTTCATGCAGGAATACACACTGAAAAAACACAATACCGTGATGCGCCTGCTCAATATGCAGGACTCGATCAATACCATTGAACCGCTGGCAGGTGATGATTCACTGCGACAAATGGCCATGTATATGGTCGACAACTACATCCAGACCTTCGCCATCTACGATACCGTATATGCGATGCTGTCGGATTCGGTGTATTATCCGGAAGATTCTATTGCCGTACAAACCCTGCTGAAAGCAAATCAGGATACACTCGCCAACCAGGCACAGCGGTTTGCAGCATTGCAACAGCGCTTTTCGGCGCGGTACGGACTTACCTTTATCGAATAAACTTATTGCGTATCCTGCGGCAATCCCAGCTGCTCGCGCAACACGCGGTCGGCATTGTTGTGGGTGCGCCAGTAGTCGATCATCATCTCCTTGTTGCGCGTGGCGGTGGTGGTGAGCACACGGCCGTCGAAACCGGGATAGCTGTCTTCCCAACCCAGGATGCGATACGGGAACGCGGATTCAAAACGAATGATCAGCTTGCGCCTGAGTTCGGGCATTTCCACTGTATAGATCTGCACATCCTTTTCTGCCGATAACGTGGCCGTAGCCGATACGGGTTCAATGGGCTTGTGCGAAAGACGCAGATACATCGCACCGGGCAATATTCGGATATCGCCGACAGGCAAATGCTTGGGTGCAATGCGCACCATATTCCACAGACCGTCCTCCTGCACTACTTTATCGAAGGTGAACTGCCGGTCGCCCTCCGTTTCAAAATAGCTGCGCGACTCCACGGCATATTTATCCTCGCGGGTGTTCAGCTGAAAATAGGTCATGCCGCACCAGTCCTGCACACTGCCGGTCGATTTCAGCGGATAGGGATTATTATTGATATCCAGCGGCTGATAACTGCTGAGCATGATGGAGTACGGATATATTCCGGTAACGAATTTAATGGATTGGTTCAGCTTGAGCACAGGCACTTTATCATTTCCGGCACTGCCCGGATCATCGAGCTTTACCTGTTTGGAAAGTGACAGGTCTTCGGTGACAAAAACATTCACAACAGTGCCGGTATGCAGTTCACCGTAGCGGCTCTGCTCCAGTGTATAGCTGGTGATCTCTCCCTTGCCGGTATACCAGTACGCATTCCATTCAGTGGTGGGCACAAAGGGCGCTACCGCAGGTGCTTCAGCACCAGTCGATGCTGTAGTGTTATTGGTTCCTGTGGATTGCTGACATCCGGAAATACCCAACAGGGCCGGGATACCTGCAACAAATACTATAAGTGCTGAACGCATGATCAGAGAGTTATGAAGGCTAAACAAATATCGCAAATGAAAAGTTTCTCTCAATGGAGGATCACTCTGCACGGTAAAGTGTGAATGCAGCATGTTCACTCTCAATCACTTGCACTTTCTTCAGCGGGCTGTCCTCGGGAATGTAGATTTCGTAGGAGCCGGGATTGGCCAACAAAGCGCGTTGAACGGGCACATTCCCCTGCAGGCTGCCGGCAAGCACGAAATCTTCGCCCTGATGCAAACGGGTATAGCCGTAACGCACATCGCGCAGCGCTGTGTTCACGGGGAAATTCACCAGCACCCCGGTGTTTGCATCGCTGTCCTGTAATAAAATGCCTACCGCTGTTTCCATGTGGCGGACGTACTCGATGTATTGCATATTCTCATCGTATCCGAAAACTGATTCCAGGCTTTCATCAGGTGCCACGCGTTCGAATGGGTCGCCATACATATAGAATGCACTGCACATGGTGATGACCGGCAGAAGCAGCAGCCATTTTTTATTGTGCTGATACAATAAATGTAATACGATAGATGCCAGCAACACACCGCCGATCAAAACGAACAGCACATACCGGTTCATGTAGAACGACAGTCCGTTGAACGCCACCCCGCCCATACACCAGAACAATAACAACACGGAAAACGCATGCATGCGCAAACGCCTGCCGATGATCAATATCAGCAGGGCGATCGCCACTACAACCGTGAGCACTACCCTCCCCTGCTCCACGAAAAGGAACCACAGGTAGTCGCCTGAAAGATCAAGCAGGTGCGGAAGTGTGATCCTGATGTTTTCCTCGTGATACGGAAAAAAATACCAGCCCATCTGCTGTCGCTGTATCAGCAGGAAAATGCCAAAGACCGCCAACGGCGCAATACCGGCCAATGCCGACCTCCATGTTACACGCGGCAGGTTCGGATGGCGACCGATGCGCAGCACCAGCTCACTGAGCAATAGCACCACCGGCAATATGATCGCAGTCTCTTTCGTGAGGATGGCCAGCGAACCGAAAACGGCAAAGAGTGCCCGACTTCCGGCATACCAGTGATACAAGGCCCACAACATCCACAGTGCCAGCATGATCTCGGGTAGTATCAATATACTCTGCGCAAAGAAGATCGGCTGCACAATAAGCAGCATGACCGCGGTCATCGCGGCAGCATCGGAAAACAGCCGCCGCATAATATAAAATATACTGGCCAGTAATATCAGTGTGATGCACAGCGCAGTGATATGTCCACCGGTAACACTATCGCCAAAAAGATGAAAACCCAGCGCATGAGTGAAAGTAAAAAGCAGGGGATGTCCGCGCGATAATTCCGGCGGCATGGAAGCCGGCAATAAACTGAGCGTATGGTCATGCATGTATAGTCCTGCAGCGCCATATACGCCCAGCTCATCCCAAAAGAACGGGAGACTTAATACAGGAATTTTTGAAACAGTGAACACCAGCAGCACCACCACACACCACCACAGGGATCTGCGAGAGGAGCCGTGATTTACTGAAGACATGCGATACGCGGATTAAACGGTAACCTCCCGGGTCATGTAGTTCCCGATGGCGTTCTCGTATTCGTTCTTATACTCGCGTATGCCGCCGAATCGTTCCCCATCGATAACAATGCTGCCCTGCGTAACTGTTCCCAGCACATTCACCGGAATGCCGTGACGCTTGCATACATTTTCGATCTCGAATACTTTCTCGGCTGAAGTGGAGATCACCACGCGGCTCTGACCTTCACCGAACAGATATGCATCACGACGGATGCTGTGATCGGTCTCTATTTCGAAGCCCAGATTATTGACCATCGCACTTTCGAGCAGCGTTATGAATAAACCGCCTTCGCTCACATCGTGCGCAGAATATACCAGTTGCTTGCGGATGAGCTCGCGGATGCTCTGCTGGAGCCTGAATTCTTCATCCAGGTCAAAGCGCGGTGCCGGAGAGAAGCGTACACCATGAATATCCTTGAGATACTCACTGCACGCCATATCTTCCGTCGCCATCCCCACCATCAATATCACATTACCGGCGTTGATGAAATCCATCGTCATCTGATGCGCATAATCTTCCAGCACACCCACCATACCGATGGTCGGTGTGGGATATACCGGTCCTTCCTCACTCTGATTATAGAAGGAAACATTTCCACCCGTTACAGGTGTATCAAACTTTCTGCACGCATCACCCATGCCGCGAATGGCATTGGCAAACTGCCAATATACTTCAGGGTTATACGGATTACCGAAATTCAAACAGTTGGTCACCGCCGCCGGCTCTGCACCGCTGCAAACGATATTGCGCGCAGCTTCCGATACAGCGATCATACATCCCACATAAGGATCGGCGAACACATAACGCGAATTGCAATCGGTGGTCACGGCCAGTCCTTTATTTTTACCGATGATGCGGATGAGTGCAGCATCGCTCTTCAGATTCGTACTGGTATTGCGAACACCCACCATCGAATCATATTGTGTGGTGATCCAGCGCTTGCTGGCCACATTGGTGTTGGCGGCCATTTGTTTGGCTACGGATACCAGATCGGCCGGCATAGGAATATTGGCCGGATCATAAGCGGCGATATCTTTCAGATATCCGGGTTCGCGGGTCTCGCGCTTGTAGATCGGCGCACCGCCACCCAATACGAGACTGTCGGCAGGCACCTCGGCCACCAGCTCACCGTGCATGTAATAATATAAAGTGTTGCCTTCGATCACTTCGCCGATGATCTCGCAGTGCAGATCCCATTTATCGAATACGGCTTCAATTTCTTTCTCCCTGCCTTTGTGCACCACCACGAGCATGCGCTCCTGACTTTCGCTGAGGAGTATCTCCCAACCCTTCATGTTCTGCTGACGCGTAGGCACTTTGTCGAGATGTATTTTCATTCCGTGCTTGCCCTTGGCGCTCATTTCGGAAGTGGAGCACGTGATGCCCGCAGCACCCATGTCCTGCATGCCCACGATAGCACCGGTCTTGATCGCCTCGAGGGTGGCTTCGAGCAACAGCTTCTCCTGGAAGGGGTCGCCTACCTGCACCGATGGCAGGTCTTCATGACTTTCTTCATGGAGGTCGCCGCTGGCAAAGCTCGCACCGTGGATACCGTCCTTGCCGGTGGCCGAACCTACGATATACACCGGGTTGCCGGCGCCTTCTGCGATCGCGGATACGGTCTCACCTACTTTCACAATGCCCACGCTCATCGCATTCACCAGGATGTTCGTGTTGTAACAATCTTCAAAATATACTTCACCCGCCACCGTAGGCACACCAAAACAGTTGCCGTAGTCGCCGATGCCCTTCACCACACCTTTCATGAGGTGCTGCGTGCGCGCCAGCGACAGGTTGCCGAAACGCAGGGAGTTGAGGGAGGCGATAGGTCGCGCACCCATGGTAAAAATATCGCGGTGGATACCGCCCACACCCGTTGCCGCACCCTGATACGGTTCGATGGCAGAAGGGTGGTTATGACTTTCGATCTTGAAGGCACAGGCGAGGCCGTCGCCGATATCGATCAGGCCCGCATTTTCCTCACCGGCTTCCACCAGCATCTTTTTGCCGCTGCGTGGAAGGGTCTTGAGGAGGGTGATGCTGTTCTTGTAAGAGCAGTGCTCGCTCCACATCACACTATATATACTGAGTTCCGTAAAATTGGGCGTGCGGCCGAGAATGGACTTGATGTGTTCAAACTCTTCGGGCAGCAATCCCAACTGCTTCGCCTGTTCTACGGTAGCTAATGCTTCGGCCATGGACGTTGATTGAACGACAAAGTTACATTCCTAAAATGAATGTTTTTTTGTGATTTATCGACAGGGTGGTAACGCGGGGAAATGGAACACAGATCCCGAGTACTCGGGACGGATAAAAGAGATTGACACGGATCAAGTACCGTTAAGAACCAACACCTCATCTCATCACCAAAATCCCACACTCACCACTCACCACTCACCATTCACCATTCACCACTCACTATCTTTACCCTATGCTCCCCGCAGCGCTCATGCTTGTATACATCGGACTTACGCTTTGGGTCATCCATCGTTATCGTCCGGTTTCGCCCGTTCGGGAGATCGGATGGCAAGGTGCATTTATATATAAGGTGGCGCTCGGGTTTGCCAATTACTACATCTGGATGCAGGTGATCGGGCATGGCGACAGTCTGCGCTACGTGCACGACAGCCTCGTGGTGTATAATAGCCTGTTCGACGATCCGCGGTATTACCTGCAGTTGCTGTTCCGCACTTCATTGGAGGATGTGCCCGCGCAACTGGTGCCCTATCAGAAAGCGCTGTATATCGAATGGCACGTGCCCGAATATAATATGGTGCGACTCCTGGCCGTGCTCAACCTGTTCACCGCCGGAAACCCATGGGGCAACATCGTACTGCTCGCCGCCGGGGTGTTTGCCGCGCAATGCCGACTATTTAGCGTCATCAACCGTCACTTTTCCCTCGACCCGGGTCGTCAGCGCATGCTCTATGGCGTGCTGTTCTTCCTGCCCTCCGCCGTGTTCTGGAGCAGCGGACTGCTCAAGGAAGGCCCCGTGCTGGCCCTCTTATGCCTGTTCGCCGCTGAAAGCATCCTGCTCAACAGGGCGGGTGCTCACCTCTGGCGGAATCTGCTGCGCATGTTGGTGATCACGGCAGCGGTCTATGGCATCCGCGACTACGTGGCCATTTTACTCGTGGTGAATGGTTTGGGGATATGGTTATTGTCGTTCCATCCGGTATCCCGGAAATTCCCGCTCCTGAGCCACCTGATCCTCCTTTTGGTCATGACCGGCATCCTCATCGGCCTGACACAAGCCCCGACCGCTCCGGATCTGTTCGAACACCTTCGAAAGGAACAAACCTACTTCACCGTATCAGGCCCCGACCCCGACTACCCCTTCCAAACCCTCGACGGCACCCCGGGCGATGTATTTCGGAAAGTGCCTTATGCGGTCAACAATATCCTTTTCCGCCCTAATATCCTGCACAGCCGCTCGGCATTCCGACTGTATCAGTCCGTAGAACTCCTCCTCACCTGGCTGGCCCTCCTCTGGCTGCTGGCGCGCGCCCGCAAACCCCTGACCTTCACCCTGTGGTCGGCCGCCCTCCTGCTCTTCCTGCTGGAACTCCTCTTCATCTTCGGCCTCATGGTCACCGATGCCGACACACTGAGCCGCTACCGCTCCATCCCCATCCTCGGCCTCCTCTGCCTCGCCCTCCTCCTCCCCCGCCGCGATCCTGCCCGGAAGTAATGGATGATCGCTTACCCAAATAAGCCCTCGTCCCAACCTTCGAATCTTCGGACCTTCAAATCATCAAATCTTCCCACCCCCCACCTTCGAATCTTCGTACCTTCTAATCTACAAATCTTCCCCCCACCTTCGAATCT
>DAIMYJ010000113.1:3623-8118 GCA_036734545.1 Chitinophagales bacterium | reverse complement strand
CGGAGGCTTTAACCATCGAGCTGTACAGCCTCTATGGGAATCTGGTGCACAGCACAACTGGCATGCTCGGTGAGCCGGTGGATGTGTCCATGCTCCCTGCAGGACCTTATACCGTGGTCATCAGGGCTGATGGATGTGTAGAGGAAACCAAAACACTGCTCAGGATGCATTGAAAGGTATCGTTACCGATTTGGGTAGTTGAGTATGCGCAGCTCAACTGCCCATTTTTTTTTATTTAAAGCTTATTTTATGGCATAGGAATAAAATTAGAAGCAACCTGAATTATTATAACCAATGAAGTGATTTTCTCATTATCTTATCTGAAGGCCACAGTGATAACTGCCAGCAAAACCGGCTTTGTTGCGTTCAACAACTCACATTACAAGAAAAAAATTACAACCAACATCTTACCCGCCAAGGAGGGACAACCCTTCAAATCTTCAATTCTTAACCCATCCTACCTGCTCAATTCCTGCTTCAAGTCAATGATGAAAGTCACCGGAGAAATCCTAAAACCCAATACCTTTACAGCATGGATATTCAGCGGCAGAACATACGGTTGCAGAAGATCGTGGTGGCGGTGGCAGTATTATTGCTGCTGATCAAGTTCACAGCATATGTCATCACCCACTCCAATGCCATCCTGACAGATGCGCTGGAGAGCATTGTGAATGTAGCCGCCGGGGCGTTCGGGTTGTTCAGTCTGATACTGGCCTCCAAGCCGCGGGATGTTTCACATCCCTATGGGCACGGTAAGATCGAATTCATATCGGCGAGTATTGAAGGGAGTATGATCCTGATCGCCGGTATCATCATCATCGGCAAATCATCCTTCAACCTTTTCTTTCCACAGACCATCCAAAATGTAGAAAGCGGGATCATATTGGTGACCATTGCCGGTGCCATCAATTTTGCCATGGGTTTCTTCATGGAACGCCGCGGTAAAAAAGCCAATAGCCTTACCCTGATCGCCGGGGGCAAACATCTGCAAAGCGATGGCTGGAGCACACTGGGGTTGCTGGTTGGGTTGGGATTACTGCTGATCTTTAAATTCCCATGGATAGACAGCGCGGTAGCCATCCTATTCGGTGCCTATATCAGCTTCGAAGGTTATACCATCGTGCGCAGAAGCATTGCCGGTATCATGGATGAAGCCGATACGGAATTACTGCGTTCACTCATCGACACCTTCGAGAAACACCGCGAAGCGAACTGGGTCGACATCCACAACCTGCGCGTGATCAAATATGGTGCAAACCTCCACTTTGACTGCCACCTGACCGTGCCATTCTACTTCACGGTAAAGGAAGGCCATGATGAACTCGAAAAAATGGAATCCCTGATCCATGTGCATCACGAGACCTCCGACGAATGGTTCGTGCATGTGGATGCCTGCGTACCGCCGGAGATGTGCAAACTCTGCCTTAAAACGGATTGTCCGGAACGCAAAGCGCCCTTCCGTGAGCGCATGACATGGAATCTGGAGAACGTACTACGCAATCAGAAACACGGACTGTATTCTTCAGACTGATGCATCGGCATGCGCCGTTTCATTTTGCCGGTGCTGCAGAAGTCCGGTAACGATCAGATATTGCGCGATGATATAGGTGCACATGATCAGCAGGCGCGATAAGGCGAATGGCTGATAAAACGTATTCCAGGCGATCATGGAATCAGAAGCCACAAAGATCACCGCACCTGCCAGCACAAATCCGTAACTATACACATTGGTGCGGCCATAACGTCCGTTCGCAGCTATGCACATGGTGGAGATAACTGCGGCATACAGAATGACCGGTATCCGCATATCACCCAGTCCCGGATAGACCATGATGCACAACCCTACCGCATACGCTATTACCAAAAGGGAGAACTTCCATTGCCAGGGCCGGGCTTGTCCGGGATCACGCCATTTGCGGAAGGCGACGATATAGCTGATATGTGCCAGTAAAAATCCTGCGAGGCCCAAAGTAAAATACATCGGATCCCGCTCGGTGAACATCAGAAACGCATCACCCACCCAGGAAAAGAATACAGCGATCAGTACCGGCATGCGCATGTTCAACGGTGAGCCGGAGGCAGACAACACAAAAACGAATAACACCGGCATCAACAGATATTTAGATACCATATTGAGCATATCATGTCCGATCACGATACTCATAATATGTGCTATCGCCACCAGCACATACAGATTTATCCAAAGGTTGGAAGCAACAGTTTTATTGGTCATGGTGTGGTCGTTTACTTCTGATGAATAATATCCAGGATAGCACACCGTATGCCGCTACCGCTGCGCTTACGATCGGCAGTGAGGCCTGTATGGTCCCAAAGCTGAGCAACAGCCATGCGGCCATTGCAGTAGACAGCAACCTGATCAATTCAAAAGTGGCAGCTCTGCGGTTATTCTCCAGTATCAGTCCGACCGTGGTGATCGACAGCAGTATATACACCAACAAAACCAATCGCGAACTGAGGGGCATTGCATCAAATGAAAAAAGGAAATAAGAGGTTGCGCCGAGCATCAGTGTAAACTGGACAAATACATAATAATTCAATCCGGCAGGAATATGCGTATCGAATTTATCCAGCGTGGCAACGGTGATCACCGGCGGTCGCTGCGGACCGCCCAGCTCTGCCGGAAACCAGCCCGGCGGCAGGAACAGCAGGCGAAATTTGTCTGCCCATGAACGCGTATGCGCCAGGTCATGCGCCAGGTCACGCCAAAAGTCGAGCTGTGCGCGCAATGGGTTCCAGGTGTGCAGCGGTTTGGTGATACCGTACACCACTTCCTCCTCTTCCCGTTGGAAGGTTCCGAACATCCTGTCCCAAATGATCAGTGTGCCGCCGTGATTCCTGTCGATATACTTTGGATTGCGTCCATGATGTACGCGGTGATGGGAAGGTGTATTCAATACGAATTCAAGTGGTGCCGGCAACAGATGTATGGTCTTGGTATGTATCCAGAATTGATAAAGTGTTTGAAACTGGCTCACCACGATGAACATCACCGGATCGAATCCGGCGAAAGCCAGCGGAAGATAGAATAGGAATGAACCAAATTTCTGAAATGCTCCCTGCCGCAGCGCCACACTTAAATTATATTCTTCACTCTGATGATGCACCACATGTCCGCCCCACAGCACATTGATCTCATGGGCCAGGCGGTGGAACCAGTAATAAAAAAAGTCAACCCCGATGAATAGCCCTATCCAGGTGAGCGCTGTTTGTTCCACGGTGAATACACGCCAGTGATCGAATATCCACGCATATACACCTACCACGAACGCTTTGAGGAAAGCGCCTGTTACCTGCTCGGTAATACCGGCGTTGATATTGGAAAGCGCATCGTTGAGGCGGTAATACCCTGTTTTGCGCAATTTGTCGATGAGTAGTTCCACCCCGATCAACAAAAAGAAAACGGGAATGGAATACACGATATAATTAACAGCTTCCGGCATAGGCTTGGATGTCCAAATGTACCCAATTTCGGGCATCCGCTGATGTGTTGTTATTGGCGTCGGCAGGCAACCCGTGAAAGCTATTTATCTTTAGGCATGCGATCTACACTTCTGCTGGTATTATGGCTGCTGAGTTGCGGCAGTGATCCCCGAACTGAAAAGCAAGCCGTTAATGCGACAACAACGCCCTACGCTGAAGACAGGGTGCATGGACTTCTTGGTGATTCGGCCATGGTGGTATGCGCGCATCCCGCAGCCGCACAGGTGGGTGCCGACATCCTCCGCAGGGGTGGCAACGCCGTGGATGCGGCGATCGCCGTGCAGTTTGCGCTGGCCGTCGTGTATCCCAATGCCGGTAATATCGGCGGCGGCGGGTTCATGGTCGTGCGTATGGCGGATGGCGAGGTGAACGCCCTCGATTTTCGGGAGAAAGCCCCCGGCAAAGCACACCGCGATATGTTCCTGGATCCGAAGACAGGAGAAGTGAACCGCAAATGGATCGAGACCTCGCATCTGGCATCCGGTGTTCCGGGCAGTGTGGAAGGCATGTGGCAGGCGCATCAGAAATACGGTTCCATGCCGTGGAAAGAACTGTTGCAGCCGGCCATCGACCTCGCACAAAAAGGTTTTGCCATCACGGCCATGCAGGCGGAGGACCTGGCTGAACTACAAAATGAATTTGCTACCCTCAATAAAGGCAAATCCTATTTCATCAAAAAAGACTGGAAAGCAGGTGACTGGCTGAAGCAACCGGATCTGGCCTATACGCTGGAACAGATTGCCGCCAATGGGAGAGCGGGGTTTTATGAAGGTGAGATAGCCACCAAGATCGCCACTGAGATGGCAAAACACAACGGCATCATCACCGAAGAAGACCTGCAGAATTATCATGCTGTTTGGCGTGCGCCGGTGCAAGGAACATATAAAAATTATACAGTCATCAGTATGCCTCCGCCGAGCAGTGGCGGCGTAGCGCTGTTGCAATTATTGAATATGGTGGAGCCCTATCCGCTGGCACAATATGGTTTCCATTC
>DAIMYJ010000113.1:0-3523 GCA_036734545.1 Chitinophagales bacterium | reverse complement strand
ATTTTAAATAATGAGATGGATGATTTCAGTGCCAAACCCGGTGAACCGAATATGTACGGACTCATCGGCGGCGAAGCCAATGCCATCGCGCCCGGCAAGCGTATGCTCAGCAGTATGACGCCCACCATCGTGCTGAAAGACGGCGCGCTGTATATGGTTACGGGAACACCGGGCGGTTCCACCATCATCACGAGTGTATTTCAAACATTCCTGAATGTGGCAGAATTCGGGATGACGATGCAGGAAAGTGTAAATGCGCCGCGCTTCCACCACCAGTGGCTGCCGGATGAGGTTGCCGTTGAAAGATCCATTCGTCCGGGACTAACAGCAGCGATGAAAGGCAAAGGGTACACGATCAAACCGCGCACGGCCATCGGACGCGTAGATGCGATACTGATCCCGCAGCCACATCTGTATGAAGGCGCTCCGGATCCGCGGGGAGATGACGCTGCAGCAGGATGGTAAATTATTTGAATGCTACTACCAGCAACCTGTCGCCATTGCGCCCGAAGAGTCGTGTAAAGGGATAATTCACGCAATGCACGAGATACTTCATGCGGTATTCCCATCCTCCGCCTTTCATATTCAGCTGACCGGGTTTCTTTATGCGGTTGACCACGACCACCTTACTGAATCGCTGAGCGAACAGTGCGCTGATGGTGCGCGGAGTGTATTCAAATACGTGATAAGGTTTGTCGTAGAATTTCTTGCGCTTGCCGAGTAGTCGATAAAAGGCTGTAGCTAAATAGGTAGAGAACAAATTGAAGGTGGATGGAACTGCTACCACGGCGATGCCTTTGTCGGCCAGAATGGCATGCATATTCTCCACTACTTTATCGGGATGTAAAAAATGCTCGAATACATCTCCGCCGTATACACAATCCCATCGGCCGATATGCTCCTTAAGGTCGACCTGCTCAAAATTTCCGCATAGAGCCTGAATGCCGAATTTATCTGCTGCTTTACGCACGGCCATCTCCGAGAACTCAATACCGCCGATCTCCATGCCCATGCTTCGGGCGGCGGCGAGCATATGCCCCATCGCAAAACCGATCTCGAAATACGAACGGGTGTCCGGTTTGAATTGCAATACATTATCATGTATGGCCTGCCGGCGTTTTTCCTCCCCTACCCTGTCCTGTCCTTCTTCATAGGTAGCCTGCAGCGCGTTGAGGCCGTGCTGGCCCGACTGGAAATATTCATCGGCATACAGTCGCGCCAATTCGGCGTCGGTAGGTTGCGGGTGCAGGGCGATAAGTCCGCACTGTCTGCACTTCTGCAGGGTAAATTCCTTCCCTTCCCAGAGATAAAAATAGGGCGTGGGTGTATAGTGTTCGTTACCGCAATTCGGACAATGCATAGCGCAGAAGCCGCTAAGATAGCGCATTCCGGGCAGGCAGGCGCCGGGTTTGCTTTTAGTACACCCCCTGATTTCATACCTTTGCCGCAAATCGTTGACTATGCACAGTTCCACTTTCTATCGCTCTCACACCTGCGGCGAATTACGCCTCTCCGATGCCGGTAAGTCTGTTACCCTGGCAGGATGGATGCACCGCAGCCGCGATCTGGGCGGTATGACCTTCGTGGATCTGCGCGACCGCCATGGCATCACCCAGCTGGTGTTCAACATGGAAAGCAATGCCGAGCTCTGCGGCCTTGCGAGGAAGTTGGGGAGAGAATTCGTGATACAGGTTACCGGCGTTGTGGCCGAGCGTTCCAATAAGAATGCGCAACTGCCGACCGGCGATATTGAAATTCTGGTGGAAACACTGACCATACTGAATGCCGCTGAACTGCCTCCATTCACCATGGATGACGAGACCGATGGCGGTGAGGAATTGCGTATGCGCTATCGTTATCTCGATCTGCGCCGCCCGCAAATGCAGCAGCGACTCATGTTGCGCGCCAATATGCTCAAAGCGGTGCGCGAATATCTGGACGGGGAAGGTTTTGTGGAGATCGAAACCCCCAACCTGATCAAATCCACCCCTGAAGGCGCCCGCGACTTCCTCGTACCTTCACGCCTGCAGCCGGGATTGTTCTATGCCCTGCCGCAATCACCCCAGATACTAAAGCAGCTGCTCATGGTGAGCGGCATGGACCGCTATTACCAGATCGCCAAGTGCTTCCGCGATGAAGACCTGCGCGGCGACCGCCAACCGGAGTTCACGCAGATCGACTGCGAAATGAGTTTTGTGCGCCAGGAAGATGTGTGGAACATGTTCGAAGGCATGACCAAACATGTATTTAAAAAAGTAAAGAATATCGACCTGCCCGATTTTCAGCGACTCCCCTACCGCGATGCGATGAAATATTACGGCAGCGACAAACCTGACCTGCGTTTCGACTGTAAGATCAATGATCTGAACGAGGTAGTGGCCGGCTCTGATTTTGCGGTTTTCAATAATGTGATCAACAGCAGCGGACTCGTAGCGGGCATCATTGCCAAAGGCTGCAGTGAATACTCCCGTAAGCAGATCGATGAACTCACCGAATTTGTGAAAGCGCCGCAGCGTGGCGCAGGCGGTTTGATCTATATCAAATTCGGACAGGACGGCACCATCAAATCCTCCATCGATAAATTTTTCTCGCAGGAACAACTACAGAAGATCGGCGCAGCCTGCGGTGCTGAGCGTGGCGATCTGCTGTTGATCGTGGCCGACAAAGAAAAAAGAACGCGCAAGGTGCTGGGTGAGCTGCGTTTGGAAATGGCCAAGCGCGAGAACTGGATCGATAAAAATGCCTGGAGCGTATTCTGGGTGGTGGATATGCCTTTGTTCGAACCCGACGAGGAAACCGGCGAACCCATCTTCGCACACCATCCTTTCTGTTCCCCGCATCCTGATGACTTCCAGTACATGGATTCTGACCCCCTGCGTGTTCGTGCGCAGAGCTATGACCTCGTGATGAACGGTAACGAGATCCTGAGCGGTAGTATCCGTATTCACGATAAAGCCCTGCAGGAAAAGATCTTCACCATCCTCGGATTCTCAGAAGAGGAAAAAGAACGCCGCTTCGGCTTCATGGTCAACGCCTTCAAATATGGTGCACCTCCGCACGGCGGCTGCGCCTTCGGTTTCGACCGCTGGGTGATGCTGATGGCCGGCGGGGAGACCATCCGTGATGTGATCCCTTTCCCCAAGAACAACAATGGCCGCGACATGATGATGGACGCCCCCGGCGAAGTAGAGAACGATCAGCTGAAGATCGTTGGGATACGATTGTTGTGATACAGGTCACAACCACCTGTTCACCGGATATCGGTTTGATCACGCATGACCTGTAAGTCAGCCAACTGACTGATTTTGGTCATTCCGCCCAGTGATTTTCATCGAAACGGCATAATATTATTGGTTCGGTTTTATCTGCGGGATAGCTTTGCAATGGAGTGTTTCCCCTTGCGGCAGATGACATGGAGTAAAAGAACACTCCGGTGCAATATGAAGCCCTTAATTTCTATCCTCCTCCCGGGCATCATGACATTTTCGCTTTCAGCACAGCCCTTGAATGATGATCCCTGCGG
>DAIMYJ010000112.1:0-8340 GCA_036734545.1 Chitinophagales bacterium | reverse complement strand
AGCCCGTGATTTTTGGCTCCACCTTTTCATCAAGGAAAAGGTGGAAAATAACAATCGAAGCAATAGTCACGAGACCATGAAGAATAATGTGATCAGAAAAATGCTCTTCAGGAATGAAAAACAGACTCGAGCACATCGATGGAACGGAGAGTGCCGAAGCCGGTGAGGTGGAGTTGGTAGTAGCGCAGCAAATGATGTAATAGTGGTCTGCGCTGCGCAGCAGAGATCATGAGCTGATCGTAATTGCGCAATTGCGGTTCAATGCATTGTCGCAGTGCCTGCGTTTGCTGCTCGGATAAAAAATCCGGATGCGCCGGCATCGCCTCCGCGCTGGCGCCTTCGCGCAGATCGAAATATTTGCCTTCAGCAACTTCGGGATAAAAGCCGAGATATTTACACAAGCCCAGTAAAAACCACACGGGATGATTGCCCAGCGGACGATCGGTTTGATCAAGGTCGATAAAACTGCTGAAAATAAAATCGAACAGCGACGCATTGGGATCGTGGTCGGGCAGCACTTTGTTGAGCACCTCCACATAGAATAATAACATGGCGCCCTTCACTACCTGAAACGGTATATCCTGATACAATTGTGCGAACTGACATTCGCTGATGCGGAAAATATTGCCCTGGTCTTTGTAATACACCACCAGGTCGAGCAAATTGCCGTGCTGATATAAGGAGGCTTTGCCCTTCCCTTTAACGGAGCGCACGCTGTTCACGATATAACTCTGCACACCGAAGTGTTCCGTATAGATCTTCACGATCACACTGGTGTCACCATACTTCGTGGTGCGGAGAACGATACCGCGTGTTTTGTGCAGCACTGCAGGATAAAGATAGAATATTGGAATAGAGGAACGCCTTCCGCTACATCAGCGGATCATCCTCACTGCCTGCTGATCACCAGTATCTTGGCGACAGCGGTTTGTGAGCCGTCCTCGTTCGTGGAATACACCATATACACACCTGTTGCCGCGCGATCGCCGTCGTAGCCGTTGCCGTCCCAGATGGCTTGTCCGCCCAGGGCCACCGTTTGCCAGATGGTGCGTCCCGCCATATCGGTGATGCGCACTTCTGCGTCCTGTGTAAGGCCGTTGATGGCGATGGTGCCGGTATAATCTTCACGCACGGGATTGGGGAACACCTGCACGGTGGAAATGGCGCCCACCCCTTCGGTGGCGGTATAGCGATAGGCGATGATGCCTTTGTCGGTGCCGAAATATACATCGCCGGTCTTACCGTCGATCTCGATGTTCAATATTGCGTTGGAGATGAGCGGCGAATTATCCGTATTGAAATACAGTAACTGCTCGGTGCCGTCTTCGCTGATCAAAAATGCGCCGCTGTTGGTGCCCACCCACTTCCTGTTCGCACCGTCGACGGCGATGGTGTTCACGATGTCGTTGCGCAATAACTGCTCAAAATAACCGCCGAGATTCACCAGCGGCTGTGTGGCGTCACCGGCAGTGGTGTTGGTATATACTTCGCCGGGATTATAAAATATGGTGATGCCCTCGCTGGTACCCACCCAGATCTCATTTTGTTTGTCAACGGCAATGCAGTTCACAAAATTCGTGTGCAGGTTGCCGTTGCCCGCACCGGCACCCAATACTTTGATGAGGTCGTCGCTTTCGTCGTCGATGGTGCCGTTCTCATTATATACCAGGATGCCATTACCGCGCGGTAATTGTATCCATTTGGTGTTGAACTGATCAATAGCGATCTGTCCCACCTGATTCACGATATCGGCCGACAGTCCGGGATTAAAATGTTTCCAGGTGCCATCGGCTTTGCGCACCGCCAGCGGATTCACGGCGCCGAAATTCGATATCCATAAATTATAGGTGGAGTCCAGCGCAAGACCGCCAACGCGATAGGAGGATGGGTCTCCCGGAACATTTTCCAGATAGCCCTGCTTGAACACATCGATCACAGCACCCGGCCTGTCGTAGCGTATCAAACCACCGCCGAACGATCCCAGCCAGATCGTATTGGTGCGCGGATCGGCCTCAATGGTGATGATATCGAGTACGGTATCAAGAGCCGGCCATGAAAATCCGTTGAAGGTGCTCCAAAATCCATAGTCGTACACAAAATATCCGTCGCGGTTGAACTGATAGTTCCATGAAGCATTGATCTCACCCGGCGCCACATACAATACTGTATTGGCCACCTCCATATCCTGCACCTTGCTGGATCCGGGACCGTTAGGCAGATAGGAACTGAATGCACCATCGCGATAGCCCACCAGACTGGCATAACTATCCGCGATCCATATTTTTCCGTCGCTGTCGCGGATAGACTGATTCACGAATTGCAGGCGCACGTCATCCACGATCTCGGTTACACCGCCTTCGGTATCCACCACCAGGATGCGACAGGAATCCGCGGGATTGTCCTCACCGAATACCTGTGTGATCACCAGCGCCTGATCATCAGCTGAAAGATGTTGTGTTTTCCATCCTTCTTCAAAGAAATAATTTGACCACACACCATCCACCCATTGATAAAGGGTGTCGCCCACTTCGGCATAGAGCATGTTGTTGAATGCTTCCACCATACGCACCTCGCCCACCGGCAAGCCATCAGATCCGCTGAGTGAATCCCATTTGGAGAAATCCTGCAGGTTGGGTTCCGCAAGTGCACCGCGGTAAAGTCCGCCGGAAGTGGCAGCATACACATTTCCGTTGAATACTGCCGCACCATTCACGCGCATGTTGGCGCCCTCGGCATCGGCAAAGAAATAGGTGGCGGGACTTTCTCTTTTTTCCCGGTCGAACAACACGATACCGAAGCCGCAGCTCAGAAAAATGGTGTCTCCGTAAAAAGAGGCGTTGTAAATATTTTTATCACCGTTGATGGCGCTCGACTGGATGAATGGATAGTTGAATATCTCATCGCCGAACATCAGGTCCAGGTTGCTGTTGGTATATGCCACCACCAGGGTTTGCGAAGGGATATCATAATCGATGCCACGGATACCCACGTCCGAGAAGCCTACGGCTGTGGTGAGGCGTTCAAAAGAATTGTCGGTCTTGTCGAAAGCGAACAGGGAGATGTTATTGGCGCAGTACACCTTCTGACCGGCATCGGCCACGGCGATGGCTGCATTATACGGCAGATGGGTATGCCAGGAACCGATGGGCACATTAAAATCCTGGGCTGTCAACAGGAAAGGCATCAGCATCAGCACCGCGGTGAGGATTCGCTTCATATCCGGACAAAGTTCATAAATCAGGGTTAATAACGCAGCACGGCCGTGATTATTGAGCCGTCGCCGCTTTTGTTGCACGGCGGTGACCGCCCGGCAGGGTGGTGGGCATCGAGGGGGATGGTTGGGCTATAATCCCCTAATCATCGTATCTTTGCGCTCCATTTTATTATGATCTGGAGGGCTTTTGGACGCATCATCATCAGGAACCGCTGGGCTTTTTTGGCCGGGTGGGTGCTGGTAACGGCGTTCATGATATGGGAAACCACCCGGGTAAAGCTCAGTTATGAGTTCTACAAGACCGTTCCGGAAGACAATGAAGCCTTTGTCCACTACGAGGAGTTCAAGGGTATTTTCGGCGAAGAGGGCAATGTGTTGTTCCTCGGGGTGCAGACAGAACGCTTCTTTGAACTGGAGTTCTTCAACGCCTGGGTAGAGCTGGAACAGGACCTCCGCTCCATCCCCGATGTAGAGAGCACCCTGTCGGTGCCCACCAGCTATAAGCTGGTGAAGAACACAGCCGACCGCCGTTTCGACATTCAGGCGTTGGTGGCCGATCCGCCCAAAACACAGGAAGAGCTGGATTCCATCAAGCGCGATTTTCTACGCCTGCCTTTCTACAAGGACCGCATTTACAGCCCCGACTCCAACACCTATGTGATGCTCATCAGCATCAACCGCGAGGTGCTGAACTCGCCGCGGCGCATTTCACTGATCGAAGAGATACAGGCCTCGACCGAGGAGTTCGGCAGGCGTTTCGATACCGATATCAAATACTCCGGATTACCGTATATCCGCTATTATCAGCTCAGCACCATCACCCATGAGGTGCGCCTTTTCCTGATCCTGGCCATTGTCATCACCATCATTGTCCTCTACCTCCTGTTCCGGAGCTGGGATGCGGTAGTGTTCCCCCTGCTGATCATCGGCAGCGGCGTGGTCATCGCCACCGGCTTCATGGCCATTCTGGGATATGAGTTCACCGTGCTCACGAGCCTGGTGCCCAGTCTGCTCATCGTGATGGGCATCCCCAACTGCGTTTACCTGCTCAACAAATACCACCACGAAGTGCGCCGCAACGGCAGCAAGATGAAGAGCCTGAGCATCATGGTGGAAAAACTGGGCTTCCCCACCTTCATCACCAACATGACCAAAGCGGTGGGATTCGTGGTGTTCTGCTTTACCAATGTGCGCATCCTCGAGGAGTTCGGACTGATCGCCACGATCGGTATCCTCGCCACCTTCATTATCTCCCTGGTGGGTATACCGGTGGTGTACAGCTTCCTGCCGAAACCGAAGTCGGAGCACACGGATTATCTGGAAAGCAAGCAGTTAAAATTCATACTTACCAAGCTGGAGTTGTGGACCTCGAACCACCGCCGTCAGATATTCATCTCTGCCATCATCATCATTACGGTATCTGCGTTTGGCGCTGCGAGGCTGAAGTCGCGCGGATATATCCTCGACGAGGTCAAGGAGACCACACAGGTGTATCAGGACATGAAGTTCTTTGAACGCGTGTTCCACGGTGTGATGCCGTTTGAGGTGGTGGTCACCAAGAAACAGGTGGTCTCCTTCGTGCAGGACACGATCGTGAATGAGGATTTGCAGATCAATGGTGTGGATACGCTGATCGTGTACGACACACTGGTAGTAAAACGCGCCGACACCTCAGGCACCAAAGTGAGCGGCATGGGTACGCTGCAACGCATTGCCCAGCTGCAGGACACCCTGGCTACTTATCCGCAGTTGTCTACCTCCCTCTCTGTGCTCGACGGTTTGAAATTTGCGCGTCAGGCGTATTACAATGGTTCTCCGCGCTACTATGCGCTCCCCGATATGAACGCCCTTACCACGAATGACCTCAAGGTAAAAGAGTATCTGGAGAATTCCGGACAGAAGGGCGTACTCGAAAACCGATTCATAGATTCCCGTGGCGAGATCGCGCGCATCAGCGTGCAGGTGGCCGATATCGGCAGCGACAGCATGCCTAAACTGATGGCCGACCTGCAGCCGAAGATCGACGCGATCTTTGATAAAGAGAATTACGATGTGCGCATCACCGGCACCAGTATCGTAGCGCTTAGCGGATATCAGTATCTGATCGACAGCCTGTTTGAAAGCTTGCTGATCGCGCTGGTGGGTATTTCACTGATATTGATGTATCAGTTCCGCAGCTGGCGCATGCTGGCTATTTCGTTCCTGCCCAACATCATTCCGCTGTTCATCACCGGAGCCATCATGGGCTTCCTGAACATTGCGATCAAACCGTCTACCGTATTGATCTTCAGTATTGCATACGGTATGTGCGTGGATTTCACCTGTTATTTTGTAGCCAAGTACAAACACGATCTCATCCGTAACTCCTTCAACATTCCGAAGACCGTGATGAGCAGTTTGCAGGAAGCCGGTGTGAGTATGATCTATACTTCACTGATCCTGTTCTGCGGATTCTTCATATTTGTATTCAGCAAATTCGGCGGCACGGTCAATCTCGGTTTGCTCACGAGTATCACCTTGCTGGTTGCGCTGTTCAACAACCTGTTGTTGTTGCCTGCACTCATCCTGATGTTTGAAAAAGGACTGAACAAGTCGAACAAAAAGATGATCGAAAAAGCGGCCACCGAAAAACCGCAGCGTCCGTTCACCGATCTGATCGATACGGGGAATAAATAAGTTTCTTTTTACAGACCGTACGGCATCAACTTGCCACCTTCAATATCCGTCCATGGAGACGATCAGCAGGGTTATGCCGAATCCCTTCAGATCACCTTCCAGCGGCGTGGGATCTCCCGCTGCTGTTGCGGGGTTGATCGCCGCATTGAGTTCAGTATAATCCGTGGTCATGGGTGACCATGCATAATACGGCCTGATGAGCAGTCCGGTGCCGCTATCGCCGGTGAGGATGATCTGCACAAAAGGAGAAAATCCCACTTTGAACTGTTTTTGTACTTCTTCAAACTTCTCTTTTCCGATATCATCGGGTGCGCCTGTGCGGGTGAGCGCTTTCTCGCTGTTCAGCCCCATATTTACACCCAGGCCGAATGCCCCTCTGTCGCCATCAGCGATGTTCAGACCTATGCCCAGGTCGAAGGTGTTCCATTTGTTCTTGAGGTCGCGCTGCACGGTGGTGGCCGTGGCGTCGGTGCCCTCTGCGCTAACCTTTGAACTTTGTTGCGTGTAGCCCAGGTTCAACAGCAGTAATCCTCTACCCACTCCACCATGAATGGCAAAGCCATCGAAATACCGCGGGTGCTCCATCTGGTCATACAGATAAGGACGCGTTTCATTATAGCGGTCCACAACAAAGTCAAGCCCCTCCGAACGGAGAAAGCCCATGTTATATCCGAGTCCGAGATAATCATATCCCTGTGCCGAAATGTGACCGATGCACATAACGCTGGCGATGAGCAGTATGGCGATTTTTTTCATATGGCAATTAGGCGATTGTGTTTGAAAGATACATGTTGTGATCTGATGTTTGATCAACGTGTGTTGTTAGTGTGTGTGGTGATCCATTGGTACACATCATCAAAATACGTTTCCGGGAATGCCGCCCTTCCGGCTTTTTTGATCTTCATGCCGTGATTGGCGCCGGCATACGTGCGGAGATCCAGCAAGGGTTGTGTTTTTTGCAATGCACGAATAGAATCTGCGCAGGCCATCGCAGGTATCACTTTGTCTTCCGTTCCGTAGATCACCAGTGCCGGTATGGTCAGGTGCGGAATAAATGCGGAAGCATGATATTGATAGCTGCGCATGAACGGATACATCGGTGTGGCATCTACGGCAGGCATCTCTGCCGGCGGGAGGAAATAGGTGAACTGATCGAAGTAGTGTATCTCGTTAGCGAGGGCTCTTTCGGGATGCGTCTGCAGGCGCTGCCATTCCGTGCGGAGGGAATCATAGTGTTCGCGTTCATGGAGATAGATGATGTAGGCGTCCATCAGATCGGCAAGATCTTCGGCATAATTGGCAGAACCGCCGAGACCGGTGATGCGCGAATAAATATTATAGTGACTTTGCGCCAGCGGGGTACCCGGTGAGCCGCTGAAGTCGATCACAAAATCTACTTCCGTGTTCAGCGTATCTGCCAGGAACACATACATGCCGCCCTGACTATGACCCATGAGGCCGATATGCTGCAGTGCCAATCCCGATGCTTCCTGCAGGAACTGCACACCGGCGGCTGCATCATCATAGAGGTCATAAAATCCGGCGAGATCAACATTGCCCGTGCTCGTTCCTGCGCCACGTTTATCATAACAGAGGACTGCCAGTCCGCGTGCCGCCAGTTCTTCACCATACTCGGCAAATGTCTCACGTGTATCCGGCTCGGCACTGGGTACCATGATGACAGCTGTAGTAGGGTTTCCGGAAGCGGGGAGATAGAGGCGGGCGCCGATGGAAAGCTCGCCGTTGGCATACTGAACATCCTGCGTGATGAACGCTTGCTTCTCACACCCCCATACCACTGACAGGAAGATCGCTGCTGATAATAAACCGGAAGCGCGCATGTTTATTGATCGTGTTCGCGGTAAAGCTAAAGATAATCGCGATCAACTCCCGAGATGTGTGTGTAGCATCAGGGTTTTCTTTTTTTTGTGAGGGCATACCATTCCATCGCCATCTTTTGCAATTCTATCGGATCCACATATGCGGCAGGCAAACCCTTACCTGCTCCTGCCGACCGTTTATAGAACGGCGCCCCTTTTATATAATAATGTTCCACGCTGAAGTCGACCACATAAAAACCCGGTCCCATGGTCGTTAATTCCGTGGCATATTCACTGTACACATAAATGAGTGAATCCTGAGTATAATAGCAGGCCGCTTCCCATTTTTTTCCGGCCTCACTGGTATATACTGCCGTGATGCGCTCCGGCTTACCTTCATGCCAATGCGCAGTCAGATCGGGATAGATAGTAGAAACAGGCGTTACCACGGTGTCTTTCCCCAACAGCATCAGACAATCTGCACAGTTGTGCTTATCCATGGCATCTACCTGCTGATCGATCGTCTTTACTGTTTGCTCGATGGCTTTTTCCTGCTGTTCGGCGGTCTGTGCCATGAGTGATCCAGACAACAGGATACAGCATGTCAGGAGGGCGTATGTTTTCATCGAT
>DAIMYJ010000111.1:0-8521 GCA_036734545.1 Chitinophagales bacterium | reverse complement strand
ATTACTGCTGTAACAGGAACGACTTGATGAAGTCATCCAGATCGCCGTCGAGCACTGCCTGTGCATTGCCTGTTTCCATGCCAGTGCGAGCGTCCTTCACGAGTTTGTAAGGATGCAACACATAGTTCCGGATCTGGCTGCCCCATTCGATCTTCTTCTTGGTGCCTTCGATCTTGTCCTTCACCTCCTGCCGTTTCTGCAACTCCAGGTCGTACAGCTTACTGCGCAGCATCTGCATCGCCATTTCGCGGTTTTGTCCCTGGGTACGGTTCACCTGACAGGCTACGACAATACCGGTGGGGATATGCGTAACACGCACGGCCGTTTCCACCTTGTTTACGTTCTGTCCGCCCGCGCCACCGCTTCGGAAAGTATCCCAGGAAAGATCGCTGGGCGAGATATTGATCTCGATGGTGTCGTCGATGAGCGGAGATACGAATACGGAGGCAAATGAAGTATGACGTTTGGCGTTGGCGTCGAATGGCGAAATGCGCACCAGGCGGTGCACGCCGTTCTCACCTTTCAGGAGGCCATAGGCAAATTCACCTTCGATCTCGAGGGAAGCACTTTTTATACCGGCCACATCACCGGGTTGAAAATCCAGTTCCGTTACCGTAAAGCCTTTTTTGTTGGCCCACATCATATACATGCGGTACAGCATGCTGGCCCAGTCGCAACTCTCCGTTCCACCGGCGCCCGCATTGATGGTAAGGATCGCCGGTAGGGCGTCTTCCTTTTCGGTAAGGGTGGATTTGAATTCCAGTTCTTCAACAAGGTCGGTGGCTCTTTTGAACTGTGCGTCCACTTCCGCCTCCGTAGCCTCGCCGGCCTGAGAGAATTCATACAGCACACCGAGGTCTTCCACAGCAGCCTGTGCCTCGTTATAACTGTTGATCCATACGTTGTTGATCTTGATGCGCTTGAGAACCACTTCAGCATTTTTCGGGTCATCCCAGAAACCCGGCTGGTGCGTGATCTGTTCGTCTTCTTTTACCTGGATGAGCTTATCATCGTAGTTAAAGAAACCTCCTCAAAACAAGCAATTTGTCCATCAGCTCGTTGTAATGTTCCAGTGTCATGGGCGCAAATATAGGGAATTTGTGGCATGACCGCTACTGACACCCGGTATCGCACACTCTGCACACGGATATGTATTTTTACCCCATGCCGACCTTGAATACACGTCACCGAAGCGCAGCGCTGCAGCAGGCCGCACAGGCGCAGTGGGACCTGATCGTGATCGGCGGCGGTATCACCGGTGCAGGTATTGCGCTGGATGCAGCAGTACGCGGATTGCAGGTGTTACTCCTCGAAAAGTATGACTTCGCCGGCGGCACATCCTCTAAATCAACAAAACTGATCCACGGCGGCCTGCGCTATCTCAAGCAACTGGAATTCGGTCTGGTGCGCACGGTGGGCATGGAAAGAGCCGTTTTACATCGCCTCGCCCCGCATCTGGTGCACCCGGTGGATATGCTGCTGCCGATCGTGGAAGGGGGAACACTGGGCATGCGCGCAACATCGCTCGCCCTTAAAGTGTACGACACACTGGCCGGCGTGCAGAAAGATGAGCGCTATCGCATGTTAACCGCCGACGAGGTGGTGCAGCTGGAGCCCTTGCTGAAAAAAGAAGGACTCAAAGGTGGAGCTATCTACAAGGAATATCGCACCGATGATGCACGTCTGACACTCTCGGTGATCAAAACAGCTGTTGCCCAGGGCGCCACATGCCTCAATTACATGAAAGTGGAGTCGTTCGAACGACACAACGGACGCATTAGTGGAGTGGTGGCCCGCGATCTGCTTACGGATACAACGGTAACCTGCACAGCATCGGTGATCGTGAATGCAGCAGGACCGTGGGTGGATGAAGTGCGCGGATACGAAAGCGCACCTACGGGCAAACGACTGCATCTCACCAAAGGCGTGCATATTGTCGTCCCCGCACACAAATTACCGGTGCAGCGTGCTATGTATTTCGATGTGGCCACTGATAACCGCATGATATTCGTTATTCCGCGTGATGGCGTTATCTATATCGGCACTACCGACACCAGTTATACCGGATCGAAAGAAAGCATTCACATCACACAGGCCGATGCCGATTATCTGTTGGCCGCAGTGCATGCGATGTTCCCGGGTATTGCGTTGCAGACGTCGGATATCCTTTCGGCGTGGGCCGGATTGCGTCCGCTCATTCATGCGGAAGGTCGTTCGCCATCGGAATTATCGCGCAAGGATGAAATATTTGTTTCAGGGGGTGGACTGATATCCATTGCGGGCGGAAAGCTCACCGGTTATCGCAGGATGGCGGAGAAGGTGGTGCGTCTCGTATGTAAAACGCTGCAACACAACACAGGAAAGAAGACACCTGCGGCCTCCACCCGAAATGTTTTTCTGCACGGCGCCGTAAGGGATGTTGCGCTACCGGTCTATATCGCGAAACGCAGCGGAGAAGCGCGGCAGGCCGGGCTTACACAGGAGCAGGTGCAGTATCTCGTATTTACCTATGGCACAGATGCCGAGGTGATCATTGATAAGGTGTTCGAACATCTGCAGGCGATCGGTGATCCGGCGCAGACATTGCTGTATGCCGAGCTGTTATATGGCATAGAACAGGAAATGGTGACCGGGCTCGCGGATTTCTTCATCCGCAGAACAGGGCGGGTGTATTTTGATCCGTTGTATGTTGACAAGTATTACCGCTTGGCGTCACAATACATTGCCGAGATCCTCGAACAGGATGCACTTACCGCCCGCCATGCGCTGGAGTGGTTCGAAGCGGCGCGGCGTGAATCGGCCGTCAGGCGCGGGGAAGCGTAGGGTGTCTGTACGTACCAGCGTACATTATCAACAAAGGCTAGGGATAACCGGGTTTGGATTCTGCATCAGGTAGGTTAACATTGACGTAGAAATATTACTATGGCGTCAAAGAAGCGGGCAAAAGTGCAGGAAGAAAAAAAGATCTTCATTCTCGACACTTCGGTCATACTGCACGATCATAACTCCGTAAACAAATTTGAAGAACACGATATCGTAATTCCCATCACGGTTCTGGAGGAACTGGATAATTTCAAAAAGGGGAACGAGACCATCAACTTCGAGGCACGTGAATTCATCCGTTTCCTGGATGGCAAATCCAAAGAATCGACACTGCAGGAATGGCGCCCCATTAACGGTCGCAGCACCGGCAAGATGATCGTGATGATGTATGAGGAATCCGGTATCAATGCCGAAGAAGTATTCGGCGAAGAGAAGCCCGATCATAAGATACTGAATACAGCGCTGGTCGTTAAGCAGAAGCATCCGGAGAGCACGGTCGTGCTGGTGAGCAAGGATATCAACCTGCGCATCAAAGCCAAGGCACTCGGCCTGCTGGCGGAAGATTACAAGAATGATAAAATTCAGGATCCCAACTTCCTGAAGGAGCCGATAGAGACCATTGAAGGGATCGATCATGGCACGATAGATAAGATATACAGCGATGGGTTCATCGGATTCAAAAAGGTGCTGAAGCACGAGCCGTATGCCAACCAGTGTTTTATCCTGAAGAATGGCAGCAGCAGTGTGCTGGCCAGCTATAATGCGGAGGATAAGGTGTTCGAACGCATTAACAAATCCACCGCCTACAGCATCAAGCCCAGGAATGCCGAGCAGGTATTCGCACTCAACGTCCTGCTGAATCCGAACATCAAACTCATCGCCCTTCAGGGACAAAGCGGAACAGGTAAAACCCTGCTGGCACTGGCCAGCGCCCTGGAACAGCGCAGAAATTATAAACAGATATTTCTCGCCCGTCCCATCATCCCGCTCAACAATAAAGACATCGGCTACCTGCCCGGCGATATCAAGTCCAAGCTGAATCCCTATATGGAGCCGCTGTGGGACAACCTGAAAATGATCCAGAACCAGTTCGAGCAGAACGACAGTGAATACAAGGCCATTGCGCAGATGGTGGAACAGGAGAAGCTGGTGATCCAGCCGCTGGCCTATATCCGCGGCCGCAGTATCTCCAATATCTACTTCATCATAGATGAAGCGCAGAACCTGACACCGCTGGAGGTGAAGACCATCATCACGAGGGCAGGGGAGAACACCAAGATCGTGTTCACCGGCGATATCAACCAGATAGACACGCCCTACCTCGATGCACATAGCAACGGCCTGAGTTACCTGATCGATAAGATCAAGAACCACCCGATGTGCAGCGTGATCACCCTGCAGCGCGGAGAGCGGTCAGAACTGGCCAATCTGGCGAACGAATTATTGTGACCCGAGCTTTGTTATGCACACAGGTTGACTACCCGTCGACCTGTTGCTTTTTTATACTTGCACCCTGATAGTGAACGATACGTATGGCAAACACCAATTATAATTATTCAGAAGAACACATACGCACCCTCGACTGGATCGAGCACATGCGCATGCGCCCCGGTATGTATATCGGCAAACTCGGCGATGGCTCTTCGCCGGATGATGGTATTTATATCCTGGTGAAAGAGGTGATCGACAACTCCATCGATGAGTACATGATGGGTTATGGCAAGCGTATAGACGTGACCATCGATAAACATCAGGTGACCGTGCGCGACTATGGCCGCGGTATCCCGCTGGGCAAGGTGATCGAGTGCGTGAGCGTAATGAACACCGGTGCCAAATACGATACAGCGGCATTCCAGAAATCCGTGGGTTTGAACGGCGTAGGTACCAAAGCAGTGAATGCCCTCAGTCATTATTTTCGCGTGGAGGCCTTCCGCGAAGGAAAGACCAAGTCGGCAGAGTTTGAAAAAGGACTGCTGAAAAAAGACAGCCCCATCGGCAAGACCGAGCAGCGAGACGGAACGCTGGTGACCTTTGTTCCCGACAACACCATTTTCCGCAACTACCATTTTATTCCCGAATATCTGGATGACCAGCTGTGGAATTATGTGTTCCTGAATGCCGGGCTTACCATTCAATTCAACGGTCAGAAATATTATTCGCAGAATGGCCTGCTGGACCTGCTGAAGCGCAACAGCAATGAAGAGACCATCCGCTATCCCATCATCCACCTGAAAGGCGATGATATTGAGATAGCCCTCACCCATGCGAATGAATACGGCGAAGATTATTACTCCTTTGTGAACGGTCAGAACACCACACAGGGCGGCACGCATCTCGCGGCCTTCCGTGAGGGTATCGTGAAGACCGTGCGCGAATTTTACAAGAAGGATTTTGATGCATCCGACATTCGTCAGGCCATAGTCGGCGCTATCGCCGTGCGTATTCAGGAGCCTGTATTTGAATCACAGACCAAGACAAAACTCGGTTCCATTTATATGGCGCCGGGCGAGCAGGTAACGGTGAAGGCCTTTGTGGTGGATTTCATCAAGAAGGAACTCGATAATTATCTGCATAAAAATCCCGCCACCGCCGATGCCCTACTGAAGCGCATCCTGCAAAGTGAACGCGAGCGTAAGGATATCGCCGGTATCAAGAAACTGGCGAATGAGCGTGCGAAAAAAGCCAACCTGCACAACCGCAAACTGCGCGATTGCAGGTATCACCTCGGTGAGGATAAGCATGAGAAATCATTGCGCAGTACCTTGTTCATCACCGAGGGCGACAGCGCCAGCGGCAGTATCACCAAAGCGCGCGATGTGGAGTCGCAGGCGGTGTTCAGCCTGAAGGGAAAGCCGCTCAATGTATTCGGACTTACCAAGAAAATCGTGTACGAGAACGAGGAGTTCAATCTGCTCCAGCATGCACTGAATATTGAGGATGGTATCGACGGCCTGCGGTATAATCATATCGTTGTTGCCACTGATGCCGACGTGGATGGCATGCATATACGCCTCTTGCTGCTCACCTTCTTCCTGCAGTTCTTTCCGGAAGTGGTGAAGAACGGTCACCTGTATATATTGCAGACGCCACTCTTCCGTGTGCGCAATAAAAAAGAGACCATTTATTGTTACGACGAGTCAGAAAAGCAGGCGGCGATACGCAAGCTTACAGGCAAACCGGAGATCACGCGATTCAAGGGATTGGGAGAGATATCGCCTGACGAATTTGCCGGCTTCATCGGCGATAATATCCGTCTGGAGCCTGTCATTATCGGCAAGGAGCAGAGTATCCAGTCTACACTGGAATATTACATGGGTAAGAACACACCTGACAGGCAGACCTTCATCATTAAGAATTTGCGAGTAGAGAAAGACATCGTGGAAGAACCTGCAGTAGTAGAGGAAGTGTAACACTATAGTATAGCGCATAAAGAAGGGCATTGACCGAAACGGATCAATGCCCTTTTATTGTTGGTAAGGGGTTATTTCCCGGTGAAGGTATAACGCAAGCCCATCTGCAGGCCGTGCGTCCAATAGCGGAGCGACCTGTCATCGGCAGCGTAGGTGTCTGTCAGTTGCAGCCTGAATGAACCGCGGCATTGCAGCAGCACATTCGGTGAAATGGAATATCCGATGGCCGGCTCTGCGCGCCAGTACCAGACGGTCTTATTGAAATAGTCGACGTCTTCCAGTGCCTCAAATGCCGTGAAGTCATCGTTCGGATAATAACCGGCACGTTTGTGCAGGATGCCGATGGATGGGCCGGTGGTCAGACGGAAATTCCAGTTGTTATATTGCCATACATAACCGAAGAGCACGGGAATCTCCACGTAGTATAAACGGTTTGATGCCTTGCGGATGATGGTGGTGTCATTGCTGGAGATCATGATGATGGAATCTTCCGTTACCATCCAGTCGTAGGTATATGCCCATGCCGTATCCACCCAGGTGCTGTCAATGATCAGCGTGGAGTCAATGTCAATGGTGATGGTCGTGTCATGCAGCGTATTGGTGATGGCGAACAAACCATCCTCACCCATTTGCATGAAGGTGACACCCAAATTGATATCGATGGGCAGGCGTTTGATCTTCATGCCGGCTTCCAGGCTGATCACCGGACTGAATGCCTGACGCTCTTTGTCTTCCAGATAGGACGACCAGATGCCGGGGCCTCCGGTGAATGCCGGATAGGAGCGCTGTGTACCGGCATACATGCCTGCATACCATTGCATGCGCGGCTGACCCAGATCGCGCGGCGGCAATGCACCCTGCGTAAGGGCACTGCTGATGGCGATGGCGGGATCAGCCATAGGGTCATTGTTGGGAACCTCCTGAACATCTTCCGGATCCACGGCAACTACTGTCGAACTTTCCTGTTCCCTGACGCTGGTTCCTGCTGTCGGGGTTTCAGCTTGATCAGTGACAGGTTGTGTGCTGTTGTTTGCCGTATTATTTGCAGTATTACCTGCATCGTCAGTATTGCCGGTGTTTTGTAAAGTAGTATTCGAAGTGTTTGAATTGAATTGTGATTGGGTGCCGGTCGGTAATGGTTGTTCGGGCTGTTCGGGTAAGATAACAGCAGATGATGTTGCAGCAGTGGATGCATCGGCTGTTGCGCTTGCGGCGCCGGATGCAGGCGCAACTATCGGAGATACAGGGACATGTTCTTCCGAACCGGACATGGCGGTGTGTTCGGAAGTGATGTTGCCGTTTCCTGTGTTGCGTTGCCAAACGAACACACTGATGATCAGCAGCAGCGTTGCTGCTCCTCCCAGCCACCATCCCAGGCGCTTGCGGGAGGCGGTACGGTTGAAACCTGCGAGGGCTTTTTCAGCCTCCTCCCAGTATTTCTCCTCATAGACAAACTGGCGCTGCTCCATGCCATCGCGGAACAGTTTGTCTATGGGATGTTCTTCAGGTAATTTTTTCTTTGCCATGCCGGTTACTTAATCGTGTGTGTCTAACATATTTTTTAATAAGGTTCGGGCATTATTCACATGCCATTTGGATGTGCCTTCGCTGATATTTAACAGTTCAGATATCTCCTTGTGACTATAGCCGTCTATTGCAAACAGGTTGAATACCTTGCCGGTCATATCGGGCAGTCGCATTAGCATATGATACAATTCATCAGCCTGTATAAATGTTGCCAGATCGCTGTTCACCGCGGTAGTGTGTATCTCGGAGGTGGCCTGATCTGAATAATCTACCAGTTGCGTATGCTCTTTATAGTTCTTCTGCAGGCGATAGGTGTCAATAATGGTATTGATCATGATACGACGCATCCAGGCCTCGAGTGGAACATTTTCCTTCCGCTTGTCGGCATGCATCAATATCTTCAGATATCCCTGATTCAACAGCGACATGGCCTCATCGCGGTCACCGGCATAGCGACTGCACACACCCATTAGCAGCTGGTAGGCCTGCTTGTACAGGTTGTGCTGGGCTTTGCGGTCACCGCTGGCGGCTGCGGATAACAATTCAGGGTCGATCTGCATGGATCGTTTGGGTCCTTTTGTGCTGGTGGCAGTGTGTGCTGTGGGTAGCCACTGTGCTTCGCTGAGTGTATGCATCGCTGTTCTCAGTTTTACGACATGTGGCTCCTGCAGTCCTTCGGCATAAAAATAGAAAAACCAACCGCCCTTACCGATAGGGCGGCTGGTAATTTGTCAGCACAAAGGAATCGATCTGCCATGTTA
>DAIMYJ010000110.1:0-8537 GCA_036734545.1 Chitinophagales bacterium | reverse complement strand
TCTGCGTGGGCCTGCATAAGTGAGCCCGGATTGATCATCCGCTCAGGGAACTTCACTGTGAGCACGATGGCGAGCGCGAGGATCATATAGGCCACCCACTTATTCATCTGCTGAAAATCATGGTGGTGAGGATATGCATGGCCGACAGCAGACCCAGCAACAGCGTGATGGGCATGTGTACCGACCGCCATTTTTTCATGGCATCCACATACAGGGCATCAAAAAATACAGCCTTCTGAATTTCTTCCGGTGTTGCTCCGGTGGACTGCAATGCACTTTTCTTATGTTTGAGATCTTCTGAAGCATTCTTTAACAGGAACTTACCTGTGAGTCCGCTCGCCACAGCCACAAGCATACACAGCAAGGCCGCCCAGGGTAAGATGGCGTTAAAGTGGATACCGGCGTGCACGATGATACAAATAGCTCCCACCCATGACACATACTCATGCACTTCCAGCAGTTTCTTTGGAGAACCCGAAGTGATGATCTTGCGTTTGCGCAGACTATACACAAAAGATACCAGTATGAGGAACGTGCCTGCATAACCCAGATAGATCCCTATGTGTGTCAGTCCGAGTCTGTGCAGGATATAATCCGCCAGAATGGCGATGCCGATCATCAGTGCATACCATTGAATGAACGGCAGCACATATTTCCCGTAGACACTTACCTGTGTTCCCATAACGAACAAGTAAAATTCCTATGTGTGGATGACCTGTAAAATGACATTGGTCAATCTTCTGCGATTAACATTAAAAGCTCCATCGCCCACGGAGATACCAGGCTGTGAACTGATGCCGGAAGCCGCCATCGTAAGTTCCGAAAAACGATTGCGCGGTAACATCCAGATCAAAAGCATCTGCCAGTTCCCAGCTGTACATGGGCAGCAGCACCAGTATATCTTCCTCCGGCGCCCAGACACAGGAAAATGCGGCCGACTGTATCGGCGACACAGCATACATACCCATGGCATGCACCGACCAAACGAATGGGAACAGGGACTTTGCTGTTCTTGTGATATCACCTGCTTGCAGTAGCGCATCCTCCTCCGGATCACTCACATAGAGCGCAGAGAGTGAAGCATACCAGTCATTGGCGAATGACCTGTCGACACCGGTAGTAGCTGTCAGCACCTGACCGGCAGAAGCAGCGGAACCGACAGGAATGAAATAGCTGCACTCCCCTTTCCAACCCATATCACCGATATGACCGGCCCATCCTCCGCCCAACACTGCATCCGATCGAAACAATCCGCTCATGACCTGCAGATCAAAGCGATGTGTGTTCCATGCATATAGGGCTGCTGCTGTCACCTCCTCCTCTTCACCTGCTATAGCAACAGCCACTTCCAGTGTCCGGTTGTTCGGCAAATATGTGCGCACGCGCAGAGCGTCAGATCCCGGTCTTTCCTCATAATCGAAATCCAGAAAATTATAGGCGTTAAAAATGTCGTTCGGATTCCAGATGTTATGTATCCCCCAGTTGATACGCTGGCGTCCTAGGGTGATATCCCATTTTTCTCCGCTGTATTGCAGATAGGCCCTGTCGGTTATCGTATGGGCTGTTACCTCCGGTTTGTCTATCCATACCCATGAGAGGTCCCACCAGCCCGGATCTTCCTCGAGACTGTGGCCGAGATCCGGCGACACAAAGCTGATATCACCAATAAAAATCCGGTTGCGCACATCCAGCCGTGCAGACCATTTGCCATATTGCCATCGGGTGGTGAGGCGGTTGTGCACCAGGTCAATGAGATAAACAGAATTATTGATATCCGCCCATTGCACGATCTGCATATCCTTAACATAGCCATCGAGCGAAACGGATACACTATCCTGTGCTGTCAGTTGTCCTGAAAGGTTCAATACTATCAACAGGCCGATGCCACATCGCTTAAGCATGCATGATCACTTTTGGATCCGTATCTGCCACCACCTTGCCGTCGTCGAGTGTGATCACGCGTCGTGCTCTGTCGATCACACGCTGGTCGTGTGTGGAGAACAGGAAGGTCATATGTTCCTCTTTATTCAACCGGGCCATGATGTCCAGCAAATTGCCGGCAGACACCGAGTCGAGGTTGGCAGTGGGTTCATCGGCAAGTATGAACTGCGGTTTCGACGCAAGTGCACGGGCAACCGCCACTCGTTGTTGTTGTCCGCCTGACAATGCGGAAGGGCGCTTGTTGGCTTTATCTACAATGCCCACCTGATCGAGCAATTCCATGGCCCGTTTTTCGATCGTGGATGCCGGCTGACCCTGCAATTGCATGATGAAAGCAATATTCTCTTTAGCCGTGAGCACCGGAATAAGATTATACGCCTGAAAAACGAATCCGATGTTATGCAGGCGGAAGTCGATGAGTTTATTACCCTTCAGCGCTGTGATGTTCGTGCCGTTGATGAGCACGTGTCCGGAGGTGGGGGTATCCAAACCGCCGAGCATGTTCAACAGTGTGGTCTTACCGGATCCTGAGGGGCCGCGCAGCGCCGTAAACTCTCCTCTCTCGATATGCAGATGCACACCGTTCAGTGCATATACCGGAACTGTATCCTGATCATAAATTTTGACCAGATCATGCGCATCAATGACGGTTTGTTGCAGGTTGTTCATTTTCTGATGGCTTGCGCCGGTTTAAGTTTCAATGCCCGCATAGCGGGAAATATAGAGGAGATGATCGCCGCTATGATGATCATCACGCCAATGGTAAGCATGCTGTGCCACTGTAATACCGGATACACGACACCGCTATATCCGAAGCTGGCATATAATTCTTCCAGGCCTTTAAGCGTAACGCCCGTTCTGTGCGTAATGCTGATCGCTGTCATGGCTATACCCAAACCAAAGGGGCATCCCGCCAGTACGAGGAAAAAGGTTTCCAGCACGATCATGCCGAACACCCTCGCCTTATTCATGCCCAGTGCCATGAGCATGCCGATCTCATGGGTGCGCTCCAATACCGACATCATCATCGTATTCACGATGCCGAAAGCCAGTGCAAGCAGAATGATGCCCATGAATATGTATACCATCTGGTCGACAGCTGCCACTGTCAGTCGCAATTCAGGTGAGAGTTCTGACCACGGCAGTATTTCCAGTTCCGGAAATTGCGCGCGCATCTCAGCAACAATGGGTTCCACCTGTTCATTGTTTTCCATCAGCAGGGCGATCTCGTGTATTTGTCCCGGGATGCCGGCCAGTGCATCCACCGATTTTCGCTGCACGAATACGAATTGCTCATCATAAGGCGCATTGATCGTAGCATACATGCCGCAGATGCGAAAAGCCGCAGATGCTATGGTATTGGCGGTATCCTGAAAGGTGAGCACCACTTTGTTCCCTACCTTGAGTTTCAGTTTACGCATGGTGCGCTCCGATACCAGTATCTGGTTGGTGCGTGCGGTATCAAAATACTTGCCTTCTATTATTTTGGACTGTAATCCCGTGAGTGCATCTTCCGCCGGCGCGTCTACACCGCAAATGGTAATTCCACGGCTGCCATAAGGTGAATTGATCATTCCGGGCACCACCACGCGCGAAGCATACGCTTGCACGTCGGAATGGGCATCAAGCATTTGAAGCACCCTATCCGCATCCCGGATCACGAACGCCGATCCCATATCCTGACGGAACTCCGGATGATGCACCTGCACATGGGAATACTCACTGCGCACGGCGGTATTGATCCGATCTTCGATCATACCACTGTAAAAAGCGATCAGGAACATACCGGAACTAAGTCCGATGGTCAGCGCGGTCATGATGATCAAACTGCGCTTTCTGCTTCTCCATATGTTTCGCCAGGCGACTCTGATCAGGATCATGGTTATTTTTTCATGGCTTTGACTGCATGCAGCCGTTTGACAAATACGAGGGGATAAATACTCACCACCAGGGCAATGATGAGCACCACCGATGATTGGAAAATAAGGATACTCATATCCAGTATAGCCGGAAAAATCGGTTCAAATCCAAAGTCGCTGTATGCCTTCGCCAGATCGCCGGTGAAGCGAATGGGATTCCATTGGAGATACAACACGATAGGCACACTCACCGCCATACCTGCCAGCACGCCCAGCAACGAGATCAGCATGGTCTCATACACGAGCATGGCAGCCATCTTGCTTCGATACATGCCGATAGCGAGGAGGATACCGAATTCAAAACGACGCTCTGCCGTCATCATCAGTATGGTACCGAAAATGCCGAACGCGATGATGACATACAGGATACCTGTATAGATATACGTATCCAGATTTTCTGCGCGGATATGGGTGGCCACATCCGGCATTAGTTGTTCCCAATTCATGATCTCATATGTGGTATCCAGTTGTGCGGTAAGTACATTTTGAATAGTGAACATATCTGCAGGGTCCTGTATGCCGATGGCGAGTGAGGTGATGCGCGGACCGGTGCTGAACAGTTCCTGTGCAACAGGCAGCGGCATGTAGAGGACACCGGCATTCAGGTCCGGTGTTCCGAAATGCACCAATCCGATCACGACGAACTTTCCTGCTGCAATGGTGCCGTGATATCCCTGACCGAGCAACACCATGGTATCGCCGGTGGTCAATTGTAATTTTTCTGCTAATCCTTCACCCAGCAATACGGCTTTATCTGTGGCTGTGAAATACCTTCCTGAGGTTACTTTCGCCGACAGTTGTGTCATGGCATCTTCCCGCTGCGGATCAGTGCCGATGACAAGACAGCCTTTGGATATCTCATCCCCGGCCGACAAACAAAATGACTCAAGACGCGGCACCACATGGTTTACACCCGGCGTTGCTGCCACGGACTGTAATACGGCACTGTCAAGAGCTATACTGTTATCAAGCACAGGCTCATCCCAGTATCCGGCGCGATGGATCTGCACATAACCGTAATAGAGACCTACCACTTCCCTGATGAGATTATCGAATACACCTTTTTGCAGCGACTGCATGGTTACCGCCAGCACAACGGCGAAGGTCACCGATGCTGTGGTGATGAGCGTGCGTCGCTTATTCCGCCAGAGATTGCGCCATGCGAGTGTCGGGATCATTTTATGCGCGGCATGTTTTGGGTGGTGAAGAAATTATCCTCTATCGGCTTATCAAATTCCAGAGCGTTATATACCAGCACCGTCTTATACCCTTTCTTATCGGCCGGTGTCATTTCCATTTTAGCCGGGAGTAGTTTTCCGCCCAGTGTTTTTACATCACTGCATTGCATGGTATTGATCAGTACTGCTTCTTCATCGTAATAACGTGCATGCAGGATCATCAGGTCTTTCTTATCTACGTACATGATCACCTTACCCCAAACGACGGCAGATTCCGGTTTAGGAATGAGGGTAATGCCGTAACAAAGCCTGTTTTCAATGGTGGAATCAGCCGTGAACGATGCTGTATAATCATCTGCAATGGATGCTTCCTTTACCAGATCGTCGTTGGTGAAGTCTGTGCCCATCCAGGACTGGCTGAGCATGGACGGCGGCATTTTAATGGTGCGTTCGATACTGGGCACCCAGTTCCATATCTCCTTTTCCCTTTTGAGATAAACGATGCCTTTATCCTTTTCAGGTGCCGTCACCAGGATCAATGCCAAATCATCCCCTTTGGTCCAGCTTTTTACGGACATCTCGCGGCTGTATTCAGGCCTGACGATGGTGATGGTGATATTGGCTGCGGAGGTTTTGCCTTTCAGTTTTTCATCGGCCTTGCGGACAATATCAGTCGCAGTCTGGCCGATCGCATGTATGGAACACATGCTCAGCAGAAAAAGGAACAGTGGTCTCATATGACCGGCATCCGAACCTGTTTGAGACTCAGATACAAGCCAAAGCTAACCTGAATACACAGGTTGCCGAGTGAGCAGTATCACGTAAAAAGGTGACCTTGCTCACTTCATCCAATGTCTTAAAACAGCTTGGTCTGTTGGGAATCCTTGAATTTGGTCTCTCCGTTCTCGAGGTCCCACTCCATTTGTGATCCAACCTTTACGGAGGGATCCTGTGCCGCAGCGGTTTCTTCCGGTGCGTCCTCGGCAGGCATGGGGGTTACCTTGCGTATCTCATACTGACTGAGGCGTTTGCCCTGGCTTTTCCAACCTTTTACATCGATGAATTCATCCACCCTGACCACTTCAGGCACTTCTTCCTGCTTGCGGCCTTTCACTACAACGATCTCGACACGCGGTTTAGCGGCAGTGGAGGCGAAATAGAGTTTCGATCCGTTAGATTCACTGATGAACAGGTATTTCTTTCCGGGCACAAGAGATTCAATATAAAAGCGCTTGAGGAACATGACCTTTTGTTCATTGTCCCAGTACGCTGCGGAAATGATCCTGCCGTCGTTGTACTTTTCGATCACCATGACATCGCGCATCTCATAGCGATTGCTGAGATCGAAATTGGTCAGTTCATAGGTGCCGTCGCGCCAGATCACCAGCAGCATATCACCGGTGTCAAACTCGCCGAGGTAGCGTCCCCGGCTGTCCACGTTGAGGCGTCCCACCGTTTCATCGATCCACAACTTACGGCCACCGAGAGTGCTGGTGCCTTTTTCTTTCTGGACGATCTTGCGCAGCGGATATTTGGTGACGGTATTACCCATGCTCGAGCGGCCTTTCACCGTCAGTTCACTGAAATCGAAATCAAACTGTTTGTGGATGGCCCGCGCGTTGGGGTGCAGCTGGATACTCACCACCTCGCTCTCGCTGTTCGGGTTAGCGCTGAAATACCACACCTTACTCTTCGGATTGCCCTGTGTGAGGTCATATTCCTTATCGCGGGTGATACCTGTTACGTTGAAACGCTTGGCAAAGGATTTCCCGGACTTCGCATCCACGTAGATCATGTGATAGGTCATGCGTTCATCATCCTTCTTCCATACTGCGGCGTACAGGATCTTTTTACCGATGAACACCTTGTCGGCGATGCGCACCACTTTCATCTTACCATCTTCCGTGAAGGCGATAATATCGTCGAGGTCTGAGCAATCACAGATGAATTCATCCTTTTTCAGTCCGAATCCGATGAAGCCCTCTTCCCTGTTCACATAGAGCTTGGCATTGTTTGCCACCACGGCCTTGGCCTCGATCACATCGAACTTGCGGATCTCGGTCTTGCGCTCGCGACCCTTGCCGTACTTCTTGAGCAGTTCTTCGAAATAGCGGATGGCATAATCGGTCAGGTGACGCAGGTTGTGCTTCACCTCCTTCATCTCCTTCTCCAGTTCGCGGATATATTCATCCGCCTTGAATGCATCGTAGCGGGAAATGCGTTTGATCTTGATCTCGGTGAGTCGAATGATGTCCTCTTCGGTCACCTCGCGCATCAACTTGGATTTATGCGGATCCAATCCCTTGTCGATGGCTTTGATCACCTCCTCCCAGGTTTCGCATTCTTCAATATCGCGATATATCCTGTTCTCGATGAATATCTTTTCCAGTGAGCTGAAATGCCATCTTTCGTTCAGTTCCTCGAGACGTATCTCCAGTTCACGCTTGAGCAGCTCTTTGGTATTCTTTGTGCTTCTGCGCAATATCTCATCCACGCTCAGGAACAGCGGCCTATCGTCTTCGATCACACAGGTGGAGGGTGATATGGATATCTCGCAATCCGTGAAGGCGTACAATGCGTCAACTGTCACCTCCGGAGAAACACCCGCGGCAAGTTCGATGGCGACCTCTACATCCTTGGCTGTATTGTCGGTCACCTTTTTGATCTTGATCTTGCCCTTGTCGTTGGCTTTGATGATGCTGTCGATCAAAGAGGTCGTAGTGGTGCTGAAGGGTATCTCGCGGATAATGATGGTCTTTTTATCGGCCACTTCTATCCTGGCGCGACAGCGAACGCGACCGCCCCTTTCTCCATGATTGTATTCACTCACATCGATCATCCCACCGGTGGGGAAGTCGGGTACAAGATTGGTCTCATTCCCTTTGAGTACTTCGATACTCGCCTCTATCAGTTCGCAGAAATTATGCGGCAGGATCTTGGTACTCAGACCAACGGCGATACCTTCCACACCCATGGCCAGCACAAGCGGGAATTTCACCGGCAGTGTCACGGGTTCTGCCTTGCGGCCGTCGTAGCTCATCTGCCATTCGGTGGTCTCTTTGTTGAAGACCACTTCCAAAGCGAACTTCGAGAGGCGCGCTTCAATGTATCGCGGTGCAGCGGCATCATCGCCGGTGCGCACATCACCCCAGTTTCCCTGGGTTTCTATCAGCAGGTCTTTCTGGCCCATGTTCACCAGCGCCTCACCGATGGCGGCATCGCCGTGAGGATGGTACTGCATGGTCTGACCGATCACATTCGCCACTTTATGGAAACGTCCGTCATCCATTTCGCGCATGGCATGCAGGATGCGACGCTGCACAGGCTTAAGGCCATCGCTGATATCCGGCACCGCCCGCTCCAGGATCACATAACTGGCGTAGTCGAGGAACCAGTCCTTGTACATGTGCGACACATGTGTACTCGACTGCCTCACCGGCACTTCCTGCTCGGATCGTTCTTCTTTTTGTGGTTCTTGCTTCTTCTTGGCCATCTTACT
>DAIMYJ010000109.1:0-8792 GCA_036734545.1 Chitinophagales bacterium | reverse complement strand
TACACACACCTCGACAGAGAATTTTTGCGTTCAACACTGGTGGCTTATCATCCGCGTTTCAACGGTAAAGAAGAATAAGCAGTTTTCTGATTTGCGCCCTGCGTCCCGCAGATCTCGCAGAAACATTTTTGGGTTGATCTGCGTACATCTGCGCGATCTGCGGGAAAAAATCACAACCTGCAGATAAACAAGACGAAACCGGAAGAATGTAAAGTGTGGGTCTAGGGCTTTGCTGTATGCACGAGAAAAACCGGAATGCCATTTCAGAAGTTAACGCCAACCTCCGGGGAATAAAAAAAGCCATCAAATGATGGCTTGTATTTTTTTGTGCCCAGGACAAGATTCGAACTTGCACACCATTGCTGGCGCTAGCCCCTCAAGCTAGTGTGTCTACCAATTCCACCACCTGGGCAAGGCGGGGCAAAGGTACTGAAAAGGGCTGAATTGGGCAAAATGCCGTTTGAAAGATATCAGAGGTCGCGCAGCGGGCTAACCCGGTCGCGGATATAGTTCTTCATGTTCACCCAGAAGGCGATGATCATGTAGAGGATGATCGGCGAGCCGAGGGCCAGGAAGGATACGTATACGAACCATAGGCGCACCCGCTTGGAGGCGATCCCAAGTTTGTCGCCTAACCAGGAACACGCGCCGAACAGGCCGGTTTCAATGAGGTGTTTGATGGAATACAACATAGGTCCTTCAGTTTACAAATGTACTACATTCCGTCCGTCTGCAAAACTCTATATCCGATGGCACATTCCAGACAGCGTTTATGCACACAGTGCTGTTGCTTCAACTGCAGGAGCGCCTGCGTATGCCCGGCGTGGCGCGCCGTTACCCCCAGCGATGCCCACTGGCGTATGATGGCATTGTCTTCGGGCGGTGTCTGCTCCAGCAGATCCAATGCCCGGGTGATATACCGCTGATCGTCCTGCAGTCGGCCGTAGAGAAACAACAAGGGCGCAAAAGTGTTTATGACCTGCAGCTGCACCAGGTCGGCGCCGATATGCCCTGTGGCCTTGCGGGAGGCCTTTTTGAAATGATAATGCTCCTGCCAGAAGGCACCGGCCTCCACATCGAACAATCGCTGAACATCTTTTAAGGTATACACTTCCAGCAGGTGAGAGAACAGCTTTCGCCGCGCAGTGATCAGGGCGGCGAGCTGACTCATACGCACCGTGGGGAAGTTGGCCGGGCGCATGCGCAGGAATTTCCATTCGAGAGAGCGGATGGGTTCCAACTGATACTTTTTTTGCAGAAAGGTATATTCTGCTTTCAACCGGTGCGCATACACAGCCCTGAAATTGCCTTCCAGCATCCCTGCCTGTCCGAATAGCAAAGCTTCTATCTGTGTGGGCTGATCATGATGTTTCAGCAGGATCTTCAGCGGCAGGCTTCTGGCCACGCGCTCGAAAGGATCGGCATTCACCTGTGTGCCGAAGCCGCGGGCTATCCACTGGTAGGTGGTCTCCTCCCAGTCCATGCTGTTGATATGCAGTCGCTGCTCGATGCGCGCCGCTTTTTCCTCGAGCCGCTCAGCCAGCAAACGGTCCAGCAGCTGATAAACGACCACCGGCGGCACCTTGTCGAGGTGCCTGGCGCAGGGCACCCACGATGCCGTGGTCATGAGCCGCTGCCAGCCCTGCAGCAGATCATCGGCGATGCGTCCCTGCAGGGCGAGGGTGGGGATCTCGCTGTGCGGCATGTCGTGTTCATACACGACGTGCAGGATCACATTGTCATAGGCGCGATCGGTGTGATGGCGGTGACTCAGCCATCCGCTGCTTTTCACATGCACTTCGATATTGCCCACCCAGAGGGTGTCGCCGATGCGTATGCGCGCGTGTAAAAAATCGGGGCCGCTGTGTGTGTTGGGATCGCCGCGGTGGACGATGGAAACCGGCTCACCATCGGTGGTTACCAGTGAGGCAGCATTGAACAGCTGCATCTTCCAGGCGAACTGGAGTAATGCTTCCTGCATGATACATGATTTTTAAGGGATGAACAGATCATAAACATGCGGGTGAATGTAGAAAAAAGTGTAAAAGGCAGATGCCTGACCCCGGCAAGCAGCAATGAACAGATATCTGTTGCCTTTCACTCCATAACTATTTGCAGTGACCTAAATAAAATATCACGAAAAGATCAGATCAGGCCATGCGCTGAAAGCAGCTGTGCCATATCCTGCTGCACCTGCGCTGCGCGTATACCGGCAGCCTGCGCGAAATCAGCGCCTGAAGAGGCATAAATGATATCGCGGGTAGAATTGATGAGCAGTCCGATGTCGCTGTTGAATCCATATTTGGAAACGGCGTGCAGATCGCCGCCCTGTGCACCTACGCCGGGAACGAGCAGAAAATGTTCCGGGATGAGTGCGCGTATCTCGCCGAAATATTCGGGATGGGTGGCGCCCACTACGAACATCAGATTTTCCGGATTACCCCAGGTGGCAGATTTACGGATCACGTGTTCATATAAAGGGCCGTCGCCATCAGCGATCAGCTGAAAATCGGCACTGCCTTTATTGGAGGTGAGCGCGAGCAGGATCACCCATTTGCCGGGGTAAGAAAAGAATGGTGTTACACTGTCTTCACCCATATACGGTGCCACGGTAATGGCATCGGCCTGCATACTGCTGAAGAAGGCCTGCGCATAGCGTGCACTGGTGTTGCCGATATCACCGCGCTTGGCATCAGCAATGATGAAATGTGAAGGGCCGATATAGGCGATGGTCTTTTCCAGGCTTTCCCAGCCTTTGCTGCCATACGCTTCATAAAAAGCCACATTCGGCTTATAGGCTACACAATGATCGCGTGTGGCGTCGATGATGGCGCGGTTGAACGCGAATATCGGATCGGGTTCGCTGAGCAGATGGGCGGGGATCTTGTCCAGATCAGTATCCAGCCCTACACACAGATAACTTTTTTTCCTGCGTATCTCGGCGATCAGTTGTTGGCGCTGCATGGTGCGTAAAGGTAACAATAATGCAGGAGCACCTGCCGGAATGGCGATGTGGGAAAACGCAGAAAAAACAGGGCGGACTGCTGTTGCGGGAAATACCGGAATGTGGTAAGGAGCAGTTAATTACTTATCGTTTCGATGGCGCGGATCTCAGGTATCGTTTTCTTAAGCGTAGCTTCAACCCCCGCCTTCATCGTCATAAAACTCATCGGACAGCTTTCGCAGTTCCCCAGCAGTTTCACCTTCACCACCATATCCTCCGTGATCTCTACCACCTGAATATCTCCGCCATCCTGATTGAGATAGGGGCGGATCGTATCCAGCGACGATTCCACGCGTTCTATGAGTTCCTGATTCGTTTCCATGTGCACAGCAAAATTAGGTATTCCCGCTGACTTGCTTTTATCGGTTGATCTCCACGACTTTGGTGGGACTGCGTTCTTCATTGCGGATGGAGATATAACGGGCGGTGTTCTGAACGAGTTCCTCAAACGCTTCGGTCAAAACGTTAACATCGCTGCGCAGGATGGCCGGTTTCCCCGCGTCGCCGCCTTCCCGTATGCCCTGCACCAGCGGCACACGCGCCAGCACCACGCTGTCGATCTCCTTCGCCAGGGTATCGCCACCGCCGGATCCGAATATATAATATTTATGTTGCGGCAGTTCCTCCGGCGTGAACCAGGCCATGTTCTCCACAACGCCGATGATGGGCACCTGAATATTGGGTAAACGGAACATGGCGGCTGCCTTGCGCGCATCGGCGAGGGCTACTTCCTGCGGTGTGGTAACGATCACGGCGCCGGTAACGGGCACGGTCTGCACCAGCGTGAGATGGATATCGCCGGTGCCGGGGGGCAGGTCGATGATGAGATAGTCGAGCTCACCCCAGATGCAGTCGGTCACGAACTGACGCAACGCGCTGCTCACCATGGGTCCACGCCAAACCACCGCCTGGGTGTCGTCGACCAGGAAGCCGATGGACAGCGCCTTGATGCCATGCGCCTCGAGCGGGATCATCATGGCCTTGCCGTTTTGTTCCACTACGCGGGGACGGGCATCTTTCAGTCCCAGCATGACGGGGATGGACGGCCCGTAGATATCGGCATCCATGATCCCCACCTTGGCACCGGTTGCGGCCAGGCCGAGGGCGAGGTTGACGCTGATGGTGGATTTGCCTACGCCACCTTTACCGGAGCATACGGCGATGATATTCCTGACACCGGGGAGGACCTGATCGCCCTGATTGCGGATGGAAGAAACCCTGGCGCTCATTTCCACGTTCACCTCCGCCTCTTTGTCGACGAGGTGCTTCACGGCTGTGATACAGGCTCTTTTGATCTCTTCCTTCATCGGGCAGGCCGGTGTGGTGAGCTCAACGGTGAAGCTGACCTTCTTTCCGTCGATGGCGATGTTTTTGACCATGCCGAGCGACACGATGTCTTTGTGCAGATCGGGATCGTCAACGTTGGAAAGGGCAGATAATATATTAGATTCGGTGATGGCCATGCTGGTTCTGTTAAGGGGTGTAAAGTTACATTCAGTCGAACAAAACCCACCCCGAAATAGTTTGCCCGGCATGGTGGATAATAGGGGGCAGGGGGTGGAATGTTCGCCAGAAAAGTATATTTGCACCCAAGATACGTGCTGTTATGGGGAAAAATCTGATGATCGTTGAGTCGCCCGCAAAGGCCAAAACCATTGAAAAATTTCTGGGTAAGGACTTTGTGGTGAAGTCGTGCTACGGCCATATCCGGGATCTCGATAAGACCGATTTCGGGATCGATTTCAAGAACAATTACGAACCGAAGTATATCATTTCTGCCGACAAGGAAGCGCTCGTAAAAGAGCTGAAGAAGTTGGCGAAGGATGCTGAGGAAGTATGGCTGGCAACGGATGAGGACCGCGAAGGGGAGGCCATTTCCTGGCATTTGTGCGAGGTGCTGGGTCTCGACGCGCGCAAGGCGAAACGCATCGTTTTTCATGAGATCACCAAGAAGGCGATCCAGAATGCCGTTGAGAATCCGCGCTTCATCAATATCGATCTGGTGGATGCCCAGCAGGCCCGCCGCATCCTTGACCGTATCGTAGGTTTTGAATTGTCGCCCCTCCTGTGGCGCAAGATCAATATGAAGACCTCCCTCTCTGCCGGCCGTGTGCAATCGGTGGCCGTGCGGTTGATCGTGGAGCGCGAGCAGGAGATCGGTAAATTTTCGGCACAGGCCAGCTTCCGCATCACGGCGCTGTTCCATGTGCAGGACGACAACGGTAAGACCTATCAGTTAAAAGCTGAATTACCCGCACGCTTCGAAGATGAGGAGCGCGTGCGCACCTTCCTGCAAGATTGCATCGGAGCGTCTTTTTCGGTAGCTAATATCACCGTTAAGCCGGCCAAGCGTTCACCATCTGCGCCATTCACCACCTCCACCTTACAGCAGGAGGCCAGCACCAAACTGGGCTTTTCGGTATCGCGCACGATGCTAATCGCGCAGAAACTGTACGAAGAAGGTTATATCACATATATGCGTACCGACTCTGTCAATCTCAGCCAGCAGGCCATCGAGGCTGCGCAGGCAGAGATCGTGAAGAGTTACGGCGAGCGCTATGCACATCCGCGCCAGTTCAAGACCAAATCCTCCGGCGCGCAGGAAGCACACGAAGCCATCCGCCCAACTTACATGGAGAACAGCGATGTGCCGGGTGAGAACGATGCCAAGCGTTTATATAAACTGATCTGGAAGCGCACCATGGCCTCTCAGATGGCAGATGCGGAGTTGGAGAAGACGCTGGTGGATATTGATGTATCTACGCGCAGCGAGCAGCTGGTGGCGAAAGGGGAGGTGATCAAATTTGACGGATTCCTGAAAGTATATACCGAAGCGCTGGAAGAGGAGCGCGATGATGAGGCAACCATTCTCCCTCCGCTGAAGGTGAACGCACCGCTTACGCTGCTGGAAATGGAAGGCGCGCAGAAATTCTCCAAACCGCCGGCACGCTATACTGAAGCCAGCCTGGTGAAAAAACTCGAGGAACTGGGGATCGGTCGCCCTTCTACCTATGCACCAACCATATCCACCGTTCAGAAAAGGGAATATGTGGTGAAGAAAGACAGGGACGGTATCGAACGCGAAGCCGTGCAGTTCAAACTGGTGAAAGGAAAAGTGGAACGCGCCGTGGTGAAAGAGACCTATGGTGCCGAGCGGATGAAATTATTCCCTACCGACCTGGGCATTCTGGTAACGGATTTCCTCACGGCCAATTTTCCGCAGATCCTGGATTACAGTTTTACCGCCAACGTAGAAGAACAGTTCGATGAGATCGCCATCGGTAAACGCGAATGGCATCACATGATCGATGCGTTTTATAAGCCTTTCCATAAACATCTGGAGGAGACCACACAAACCGCGCAGCGCGTAACGGGTGAACGCCTGTTGGGCGTACATCCTGAAACCGGCGAGCCCATTGCCGTGCGGATGGGACGTTTCGGTCCGATGGTCGTGATGGGCGAGATGCTTGACCCGAAAGAGGCGAAGGCAAAAGGTATCACCACCAAGCCGAAATTCGCCGGCCTGCTGAAAGATCAGAACATGCAGGACCTGACACTCGAAGATGCACTGAAGTTATTCGAGCTGCCGAAGACCATCGGCACCTATCGCGAAGATGATGTGGTGGTGGGTATAGGCCGTTTTGGTCCGTATGTGCGTAACAATAAGAAATTCTATTCCATCCCTAAAGGAACTGAGGCTGCGGCCATCACCCTGCAGGAAGCGATAGACCTGATCATTGCCAAGGACGAAAAAGATCTGAATAAACTGATCCATGATTTTCCTGAGCATGAGATACAGGTACTCAACGGATTGTATGGTCCGTATATCAAGAAGGGCAAAGACAACTACAAGATCCCCAAAGGCACCGATGCAAAAGCACTAACGCTGGAGCAGGTACTGGAGATCGTTTCCACTACTGAGCCATCCGGTAAAGGCAAGCGTAAATTCGCGAAAAAGAAATGACCGCGCGCCGTTAACAGCAAAGCCAACGCACAGTGAGCACGGAGTCGGAAATAAAAGCCTTGATCGCGTTGCTGGATGACAGTGACCCGGAAGTGTTCGATCACGTGGCGGCGCGTTTGCTGTCTTACGGTCCGATGGTGATCGATCAGCTTGAAGATGCCTATACCACCATCCCCAATCCGCTGATGCAGGAACGCATCGAGGATATCATCCATCAAATACAGTTCGTTGGTGTATCGGCCGATCTGACTAAATGGGCGGCGCAGGACAACGGCGATCTGCTCACCGGTATGCTCATCATCACCCGTCATCAATATCCGGAGCTGAATGAAGAGCAGATACGCACTACGTTTGCACGCATACAGAAAGATATCTGGATAGGTATCAATACCTATCTGTCGCCACTGGAACAAATGAATGTGGTGAATCAATCACTGTTCTCCCAATACGGCTTCACAGGCCTGCAGCAGGGGGATGACGAAAGCCGGTTCGCTTATCTCAACAATGTGCTGGATGCGTTCAAAGGCAATCATTTCGCGCTGGGATTATTGTATCTGGCTTTGTGTCAGCAGCTTGACATGCCGGTGTATGGCGTTTGCCTGAGCACCCATTTCATTTTAGCGCGCACCAAGGATTACATCACGGATTTCACGCAGCGCGAGGAGAATCGTGCGGACATTCTGTTCTATATCAATCCCTACAACAAAGGACTGGCCTTCGGCGACCGCGAGATACATACGTATCTCAAACGCATGCAGATACAGGACGAGGATAAATATTTCATTCCGGCTTCCAACAAAGAAGTGCTGGCAGAATATGTGCGGCATCTGATCACATTCATTAAAAAACCCTCCGACAGTTATAAGGTGGAAGATCTTCGCGATCTGGAAGACATCCTCAATGCCTGATGGCACCTTACAACAAGGATCCTGCAATGCGCATCTCCGGTTTCACCTTCATCCGCAATGCCGACAGGTTGTTCTATCCTGTTCGTGAATCCATTTTATCGGTATTGCCACTGGTGGATGAAATGGTGATCGCGGTAGGTGAAGGCGATCCCGGTGATGGAACACTGCAGCTGATCGAAAGCATAGATTCGCCCAAGATCCGCATCCTGCATACCGTGTGGGACACCGTGCAGTTCCCCCGCGCCACGATCTATGCCCAGCAAACCAATGTGGCCAAAGATGCCTGCACCGGCGACTGGCTGTTATACATCCAGGGCGATGAAGTGATCCACGAGCAGGACCATGCAAGTATCAGATCGCAATGCGAAAAGTATTTGCATGATGATAGGGTAGAGGGGTTTCTCTTCGATTATTATCACTTCTGGGCCGACTATGATCACATCAACCGGAGTCACAGCGCTTATGCACGCGAAGTGCGCATCATCCGCAATAGGCCCGATATCCATTCTTATGGCGATGCGCAGGGGTTCAGGCGGATACCGGATTTTGACCGGAAAAATTACCGCCAGAAAGACCGGGTATTCAAATTGCACGTTGTGCCGGCACATGCCCATATCTATCATTACGGCTGGGTGCGTCCGCCGGATTTCATGATGCGCAAAAAGCAATTCAGCAACACGCTGCATCACGGGAAGGAACAAACGGCGGCAGATTACAGCGCTAATCTTTTTGACTATGGTCCTGTGGGCAGAAAAGCGTTATTCCAGGGCACACATCCTGCGGTGATGCGCGAACGTGTGGACGCATTCGACTGGGGACATATGCTTAATTACAGCAAAAGGCAGAAACAGTACAACCGTCCGCCCCTCAAACATGAGAAGTGGCATATCCGATTGCTCAGTTTCTTCGAGATATA
>DAIMYJ010000108.1:5014-8900 GCA_036734545.1 Chitinophagales bacterium | reverse complement strand
CTGGCATCATCGAGTTTAGGCGCTTTCTTCGGCATCGCCTCTACACCTTCGGCATGTTGGATGGCCGGTATCAGCGAACCCTGCAGAGCGTGGTTCTTTACCTGCTCATAAGTGGTCAGGTCGATGCCCGCTGCCGGTCGGGTAGCATTGTGGCAGGTGCTTGCACAATTGGCATCAATGATGGCCTTTACCTGACCATTATAGGTGATGGCTGCTGTGGATGCGGATTTGGATCCGGCACAGGAAGCGCTGAGCAATATGGCGACTGTACAAATGCAGATGAAAAGTGTTTTTGACATATCAGGAGTTATTGGGTGTTAACGGTTGATCGGCAGGTTGCTGCTGCACAAGTTTATGGATTCTGTACATCATCACCAAAGTGATCACCATGGCAACACACACCACATAGGCCAGCGTTGGATAATGCTGGAGATAACCATTCTCTTCCTGCACAACAATGAGTCCTGCGAGAGAAGCGGCTAACCCGCCTGACAACTGCTGGATGCTGGAATTCAACCCCATGAACGCTCCCCGGTCGCGTATGTCAGGCACGGCCGACATCAACGCTGAACTGGCGATCATCCTGCTGGTGATGCCGATGAACAGGATCACATTCACGATCACCACCAGCCACAGCGGGGTGATGCCCAGGTTGCAGTAGATCACCACCAGAACCATCGTCAGTATGGTGCCGGCAATGAATACCGGGAACTTCCCTACCCTGTCGCTCACCTTTCCGATGATGGGCCCGGTGATCATGGTGGCAATGCCGGTGATCATATATACCAGAGGTATATCATCCATACTGAGACCAAGATTGTTGACAGCGAATGCACTGCCAAAGGGCATGAGCATAAAGCCGCCGGTAGCCAGCAAAACCGTTGCCGCAAAGCCGGTGATATAGCGTTTGCGCGTGAGCGTGTTATAAAAATGCCGGAATGCGGTGATCTCCTTTTTAAGCTGCAAATGCGCATCCACAGGCTGCATATACAGCGCAATGAATACAAATACCACAAGTCCGATGCCTACGATCATTAAAAAAGGCATGTGCCATGAAAAGGCATTGGCCAGGTATAAACCGATGGGTAGCCCCAGTACCTGACTCGCCGCAAAGGCCATCTGGACAAATCCCATCACCCTGCCGCGCTGCTGCATCGCAAAGAGGTCTGTGATGATGGAAAACACGACAGACCCCATAACACCGCCAAACAATCCGGTGATGACGCGCGCAACCAGCAATGAATGATAATCCGGAGCCAGGCCGCAAAACAGGGTTCCGCCCAGAAAACCGGTATAAAAGAACAACAATAACCTCTTGCGGTCGTATTTATCGGCAAATCCTGCCGACAGGATACCGCTGGCAAAAGCGCTGTAAGCATAGGCTGACACCAGATGGCTGAATTGCGCCGGCGTGATATCCAGTGAGGGCATCAGGATGGCACCCAATGGCGACAATACCATGAAATCCAGCACGATCGTGAATTGCAAGAAGGCCAGAATGGCTATGGTGAATATCTGTTGTTTGGAAAATGGGTTCTCTGCCGGCATTATGGAATACATGCTTGGCACACTCCTTATGAATACACCAGCGATGGGATGCAATATTACGGTGTCCATGCATGCCGAAGCTTACATGTATACACATGAAAATGTGCATGAGCATGCATACACCTGTCCACTATTCCCAACAACACACGGCTGACGGGGTAAAACAACTGCCTGTATCTGTGTGGGTTACACCTACTTTTGTCACCTGTATCATACCAGACATGGCATGATGATCGTTTAACATAAAAATTGAACAATGCTGCTACAATCCATTTTACAGATCACACCTTCCACATCTCCTGCTGTTACCAATACAGCTGCGCCAACGGTGGATGAAGGCCTTTCGCTCATCGACCTCACCCTCGCCGGTGGACCGGTCATGATCCCGATCGGTATACTCTTTATCCTGGCGGTCTATTGGTATTTCGAACGTTTCCTCACCATCCGCAAGGCAGCAAAAGGCGATCCGAAATTCATGCTGAACATTCGCGATTACATTTCCAATGGCAATGTGGAAGCAGCAAAAATGCTCTGTAAGAATACCGACACCCCGATCGCACGCATGATCGAAAAAGGTATCATGCGCCTCGGCACACCGCTCAAGAACATCGAAGTGGCTGTAGAGAACGTCGGCAAGCTCGAACTGTACAGGATGGAAAAGAACCTGGCAGCACTCGCACTGGTGGCCGGTGTGGCACCGATGCTCGGCTTCCTCGGAACCGTTACCGGTATGATCCAGGCCTTCTATACCATGAGCGTAAGTGATCAGATCAGTCCGAAGATCCTTTCCGGTGGTATCTATGAAGCCATGGTTACTACAGTTGCCGGTTTGATCGTCGGTATCATCGCCAACGTAGCTTATAACAACCTCGTAGCCCTGATCGAGAAAATGATCTATAAGATGGAAGCCACCACGGTTGAATTTATCGATCTGCTTCAGGAACCCGCTTAATTTCACCCTTTACTTTATACTATGGGATTACGGGCAAGAAATAAACGACTTACGGATTTTCAGCTGGCTTCGTTGACTGACATCATCTTCCTGCTGCTGATCTTCTTCGTACTTACGTCCAGCATTGTTTCACCTAATGCGCTGAATATCATGCTGCCAAACTCTGATTCTCAGACACAGGCAGTGCAAACCGTGAGCATCAGCATCGATAAGGACATGAAGTATTATCTCGATGGCGAAGAGATCGACCCTACATGGCTGGAGACCATGCTGCCTTCCAAACTGGCGGGACAGGAAGATCCGACCGTTGTGCTGTCGGCCGACAAGAGTGTGCCGGTAGAACACGTGGTCAACGTGATGAATGTGGCCAGCCGACTGAAAATAAAGATGGTTTTGGCTACCACACCCAAGCCTGCGGAATAGTTTTTGTGGAATTTCCACCAAACAGGCATCTGTATCATAAAACAATACCACTATGGCAACCTGGAGCGAATTTGAACAAGCGAATAAACGGAGGAGCAGTGTGATCACTGCAGCCATTGTGTGCGGACTTGCGGCATTGATGTTCATGTTCGGATTTAGTCCGCCCAACCCTCCACTGGAACCGGAAGGACTGCTCATCGACTTTGGTACGAGCGAGTCCGGACTGGGCTCATTTGAACCTGAAGCCGTGCAAAGTGGCGGCACACCTGATTATCAACCACAGGATCAGCAAGTAGCCACCCAGGATGAGGTGAAGACCGTTTCGCTGCCGGATAAAAAGAATACGGATAAGCCGAAAACGGAGACCACCAACAATACCAATAACAACACCACCAATATCAACAAGGATGAATTGTTCGATCCCAGCAAGCTGAACACCAAAGGGCAAACAGGATCCAGCGAGGGAAACACCTATACCGGTGGAAATCAGGGCAGTCAGACCGGTGACCCCGACGGCTACCACGGCCCCGGCGCAGGTAAAGGAGATGATGGCAGCATCGGCTGGAGTCTCGACGGCAGGAACATGAAATCCAAGCCTTCTTTGGATTTTCCTCATAATGAGGAGGGGGACGTGCGAATTCGCATATATGTTGACCGAAATGGTAAGGTGACGAAAGCCGAATATGAACGCACTGGATCTACCATTACCAACACGACACTTATCAATGAAGCAAAAAAGGCGGCTATGAAAGCAACCTTTAATGCAGATCCCAAGTCTCCTGAGGTACAAATAGGCTACATAACATTCAAGTTTAAACTTATTTAATTCAATTCAAAGTAACTTCCTTGCGAGGAAGTTACTTTGATTACTTTTATATCCGTTCGATTTTCCTTCTATTTGCCGTATGAATTATACGGAGGCGCTGGACTATCTGTTTACACATCTGCCGATGTATCAGCGCA
>DAIMYJ010000108.1:0-4914 GCA_036734545.1 Chitinophagales bacterium | reverse complement strand
TCCCCCTCCTTCTTTGAGATCACCGTGGCCATGGCCTTCGAATACTTTGCACAGAAAGAAGTGGATATAGCGATTGTGGAAGTGGGACTAGGCGGACGGCTCGATTCTACCAATGTGATCACACCCGCCCTGTCGGTCATCACCAATATCAGTTTTGACCACATGCAGATGCTCGGCGATACCCTCCCACAGATCGCCTTTGAAAAAGCAGGGATCATCAAACCCGGCAAACCGGTGGTGATCGGCGAGTATGTGCCTGAAACCCTGCCGGTGTTCGAACAAAAAGCTGCTGAAACGGCATCACCCATCTACCCCGCTGAGGAGAACGTGTCGGTAGAATGGGTGGAAGATACACCCGAAGGCATGCTCCTGCACATCAGCTACCTCGGTCAGCTGGCGTATCCGGAGCTGACCAGCGGCCTCACGGGGAAATATCAACTCAGGAACATCGCCACCGCCATCCAGGCCATCGAAGTGATGCGCATGCGGGGCATCGAGATCCCGGAGGAGGCTGTTTACGATGGGTTGCGCAGAGTGAGCGTCAATACGGGTTTCGCAGGCCGATGGCAGGTGCTGCAGCAAAACCCGCTGGTGATCGCTGATTGTGCGCATAATGCCGGCGGTCTTGCCCTCTTATTTGATCAGGTGGACAGTTTGGTATACAACACCCTGCATATTGTCACCGGCGCCGTCAATGATAAGGACCTGAACGCCTCCCTGGCTTACTTTCCACAAAAGGCACAATACTATTTCTGCCGCCCCGATATCCCCAGAGGTCTTGATGCAAGTGCCTTACAGCAGCTGGCGGCGGAGCGCGGAATGCACGGGAATGCCTGGCCATCCGTAGAGGCAGCCCTGCAACAAGCCCTCCAGCAGGCCGGACGGAATGACCTTATTTTAATATGCGGCAGTATTTTTGTGGTAGCAGAGGCGCTTCCTGCTTACCGGAACCTTTCCTCAGGAGCGCATAATTGAACCATATGACCAGAAAGATCTCCTTATTTATCGCCTTGCTGTTGCCGCTGTGTGTGACTTTTGCTCAATCCATAACGGGCTATGAGTATAAGATTCGGGTCAAAGGGATCAGCGACACTACACTGATGCTCGGCCATCATTACGGCAGCAAGCAATATGTGATCGATACAGTGCCGGTGAACACCAAAGGTGAAGCCGTATTTACAGGCAATGACACCCTCGATGGCGGTATTTACCTTGTGGTGATACCTTCCATGAAGAATAAATATTTCGAGATGGTGATCAGCGGTAATGAGCAGAAATTCTCCATGGAAACGGATACCGCGGATCTCATCGGAAACATGCAGATACAAGGCTCTCAGGAAAACACCATCTTCTATCAGGATATGCGCTTCATCGCCGAAAAAAAGGAGGAGATGAATCAGCTGAAGGAAAAACTGACCGCCGCAGGTGATACCACGGAAGCCGGTAAAAAGATACGGGAGGAAATGAAAGCACTGAACACCGAAGTAGAGAACACCCGTGCCGCCATCGTCACCAATAACCCAGAGCTGTTCTATAGCAAATTCCTGCACGCTGTCACCGATGTCAAGATACCCGAAGCACCGAAAAATCCCGACGGCACGACCGATTCTACCTTTGGTCTGCGGTATATCCGCACACACTATTTCGATAATATCGACTTCAGCGATGAACGCCTCCTGCGCACCAACCTCTACGATGCGCGGATTAAAAAATACCTGAACGATTATATTTATAAAGTCCCCGATTCGATCAACAAAGCCGTTGACCTGATACTGGCCAAAGCTTCAGTAAACAAAAAGACTTTTCAGTATATCACGGTGATGATGCTGAATGACTATGCCAACTCCAAGATCATGGGCTATGATGCCGTGTACGTGTACATCGTAGATAAATATTATTCTACCGGCAAAGCCTTCTGGCTCGATGACGTGGGCCTGTATCGCATCCAGTCACAGGCAGAACGCGTACGCCCTACCCTGCTGGGTAAAACCGCACAACCGCTTTTGCTGCAGGATGTAAAAGGCTATGACATCCCGCTCTACGGCCTGCAGTCGCGATTTACCATCGTAATGTTCTGGAGCCCGGATTGCGGACACTGCAAAAAAGAAATGCCCAAGGTGGAAAAGATATATCCGGAGATCAAGTCGCTCGGCGGCGAGATCTATGCGGTATACAATGAATCAGAATTTGACAAGTGGGAAAAATGGCTGACCGAACATCCCTATCCCTGGATCAATGTGGCCGATAAAAATGGCAAGGAAATGATCGAAGTAAAATATCATGTGGATATGACTCCGCTGATCTATGTGCTCGACAAGAATAAAAAGATCATCGGCAAAAAAATATCCATTGAGCAGGTGCCTGATCTGCTCAGGAATCAGATCGCTATTGAAGACGCAGCGAAATAACGCTTACGAATATACGTGCGTCAGCACTGCCGACAAAATAAGCAAACTGAAGAAGGCGAAAAACAGGATCAGTATAAAAACGTATTTGCTGTAACCCGGTTTATGCATAACCTTTTTTTTGCTGAACAGGAAACGCCATTCCGTTGTTTACATATTTAACACGCTTTAACATGGGAACGAAAAAATACAGGGTAGTGCATACTGATGAGCAGTGGCGAACAATGTTAACGCCTGAACAATACCGTATCCTCCGCCAAAAAGGCACCGAGCGGCCGTTCACCGGCGAGTACGATCTGTTCTTTCAGAACGGCACCTATCTCTGCGCCGGTTGCGGAGAGCCGCTGTTCACCTCGGCATCCAAATTCAACTCCGGCTGCGGATGGCCGGCCTTTGATCGCGAAATTCAGGATGGTGTGATAGAATATGCACCTGATAACAGCTATGGCATGCGTCGTGTAGAAATTCTCTGCAATAACTGCGGCAGCCATCTCGGCCATGTGTTTGATGATGGCCCCACCGAAACAGGTCAGCGCTTCTGCGTGAACTCTGCCTCGCTTAAATTCAAAGAAGAATAAAGTGGATCGTCAGGCCCTGGCCAGCGAGAAACTGAATGTGCTGCCCTCCCCTACCGTACTGCGCACATGCACATGCTGCTGATGCGCCTCAATGATATGCTTAACGATCGATAATCCCAGTCCGGTACCACCCTGATGACGGGCGCGACTTTTATCGATGCGGTAAAAACGTTCGAATACACGGCTCAGATGCTCCACCGCTATGCCGGGACCGTTATCCGACACCTCCGTTAAAATGTGGTCACCCATGTTGTAAAATCCAACCTGCACATAACCATCCGCATTGCCATATTTAATGGCATTGCCGATCAGGTTCACCAGTACTTCCCGTATACGCTTCTCATCAGCAGAAACAAAATGCGGCGTATCACAACCTTCCTTTACCTTTAACTGCACACGCGCCTGATCAGCCTGCACTTCCAGCGCTTCAAACACTTCATGCGTGAGCCGGCAGATATCAAAACGGCGCATCTGCAACTGCAGCTCACCTGAATCCAGTGCCGCGATCTCGGTCAGATCATCAATGATCATGATCATCCGCTCAACATTGCGCAGCGCTTTATCAATATACATTGCATTGATGCTCGGGTCATCGATCCCACCTTCCTGCAGCGACTCCAGATACCCCTGGATGCTCATAATAGGCGTCTTTAACTCATGACTTACGTTGCCCAGGAAATCGCGCCTGAATTGTTCCTGTTTTTGTAGGGTGGAAATGACCTGCGCTTGTGCCTTTGCCCATTCGGTCACCTCCGCCTGAACCTCGGATATGGGATCCTCTGCTGTGCGCATCACTTCGTCGGCCAACCCCTTGGTGGTCTTCAAGGCATGGATACTCTTGTAGATCAGTTTGATCTTGCGGTAAATGAAATTCTCAACAGCCTGATGCAGGATAATATACGTGATCAGACCGGTGCCGATCGGAACCACTACCCAGTGGTACACCGGGCGATTCAATACCGGTACCAGGTAGGCAAGTGTTTCTAATAAAGCTAACCCGACAACGATCGTGGCAGTAGAATACCATACGATCCGCCGGGGCGACGGATTCTTCATGCGTGATTACTGGTCAAATTTATAACCAATGCCCTTAATCGTCTTGATATAGTCCTCTCCGATCTTCTCCCGGATCTTGCGGATATGCACATCTATGGTGCGGTCACCAACGATCACATCCATGCCCCAGATCTTGTTAAAGATCTCCTGACGCGTAAAAACCTTGCCCGGACGGGAAACCAGCAGCTGGATCAGTTCAAATTCCTTCTTGGCGAGTGTGATGGGCTTGCCCTTCACATATACCAGATATTTCTCCTCGTCGATACTCAGATCGCCATAGGTCTGCTGTTCCGTATGGGTCTCCGCAGTTCCGGCCCTGCGCAGCAAAGCCTTGATCCTGCTGATCAGCAACCGCGGTTTGATGGGCTTCGTGATATAATCATCCGCCCCTACATCAAAACCCTGCACCTGCGTAAAATCCTCGTTCCTGGCCGTCAGAAAGGCAATCAGCGTGCCATCAAACTCCCGACGCGACCGCAACTCCCTGCACACCTCGATCCCATCCATCTCCGGCATCATAATATCCAGCAGGATCAGGCTCGGACGCTCACTTACCGCCAGATCCAGCGCCTGCCGGCCATTCTGTGCCTTGATCACCTGAAAATCCTCCTTCTGCAGGTTATATTCGATCACCTCCAGGATATCCGGTTCATCATCTGCAATGAGTATCTTGATCTTTTCGTTAGACATATGCGATTTTGACGTAAAAGTAGCCTCGGCATATTAAGTCATGACTAACCTTATATTAATTACATGTTAAAGTTACTATTAATTTACGTTGGCGGGCGATATCTGCCAACAAACCCGTGAAAACGCTAATTTTAAGCTGATTTTATGGCCGATACCTCCATCCGGACAGGCTTAGCCTGGAAGCT
>DAIMYJ010000107.1:5568-9314 GCA_036734545.1 Chitinophagales bacterium | reverse complement strand
ATTTTATTATCATCATTTACTTCTGCCTATTATCAATATTTATCTATTATCAATTCTATATTAAAAATACAATATTACAACTCACCACTCACCACTCACCCACTCACCCACTCACCACTCACTACTCACCAAAAAGCACATCCACGATCTTATACTTCTCCGCATACGCCTTCGCTTCCTCATAGGAGTCGAACACTTTGATGAGTTCATAGGATGAGGTGACCACGTCGTTGCCTTCGCCCAGGTTCACCACATTGCCGTTGGAACTCGGACCATCGAGGCATACGTCGAGCAGACAATACTTTTGCGGAAAGACGGTTACATCATCCACCGATTTCTCCGGCGCGTAATAGGAGATGTCCAGCTTGCGGATGACCGTGCAGAATTCATTGGGTTGATTCCTGAACGGGTCCTCCGGAGTGATCAAATTGGCATCCGTTATCGCAGGCTGCAGTATCTCTACGTCCTGCGAACTATCCCGCTCTTCCGTGCCAGTATTCCTGTTACAACCAACACCCAAAAAAGCCAGGGCAGTAAATACTAAAACTCCGTTTCTAAACATATGCATCGCAATAAAAAATGTTTACGAAAAATACATCCGATCATGCACTCACCACTCACCAGAAAAAAAACGAACAAAATCCTATCCCTCCTTAAACACTCTCAATTGGCTAATCGGCTAATCGGCTAATCGGCTAATTAGCTAATTACTCCGTCTCCTAAACGACCATTCCACCAAAAACCTGCTCACCTCCGTTCCGTCTTCCATCCGTCCGATGCTGGTGCACAGTACGGTTACCCCTTCTCCGGTCTCCATGGTCTTGTCTACTGCCGCAAAAATAGCCTGTCCGTCGGCACAGGTAAAATAAACGCGTCCGGTAGCTTTTTTAGTGAATGTGGCCTCCAATTTTGTCACCAGCATGGAAACCGGCGGCCGGCAGCCCTGAACAGCCATAAGTCCGAGCGTGCCGGTGGCCATCTCCGCAGCCATGGATTGAGAAGCGAAGTATACCGAGCGGAAGGGGTTCTGTGTCAACCATTTGAAGGGCACAGATACCACGCATGAGGTGGTGTCCAGACTGCGCACCCGCACACCGGAAAGCAGCGCAATGGGCAGTTTGAGCAGGAGAAAGAACCGGAATGTCCACAGGCCCGTAACCTGCCTTGCAAACCGCTCCCGGGCTCGTTTTCGGGTGTTTTCCATAACAGCCCGAATATAGGACTTCCCGTTCAAACGGTGGTCGCATTTGGCAATCAGCCGAAAATGTGCGTAATTTTGTATCCTGATTTTTCAGGTATGAGCGCCATTTTTACGCAGGAAGATATACTCACCGATGAACTCATCGACAATGCCCTCGGGGTGCAACTCGTTGTGCATAATGACGACGTGAATACATTTGACTGGGTGATCAAAAGCCTGGTGGAGATCTGCCACCACACTCTGGAACAGGCTGAACAGTGCGCTTACATCATCCACTTCAAAGGAAAATATGCTGTCCAGTCAGGGCAGCGTGCCGTGCTGTCCCCCATGCGCGAGCAGTTGGTCGACAGGGGTATTAACGCAACCCTTGAGTGATCCCTATGCCGGTATGGCAACTTGATGCACGTGTGATATTTCCCGACCCATCCATGGCCGATCCGGATGGTTTGTTGGCCGTTGGCGGAGACCTTTCGTCAGAGCGGCTGATACAGGCATACACCAGTGGTATCTTCCCATGGTTCACACATGCGGGTGAGCCTTTCTGGTTTTCTCCGGATCCACGCTGTGTGCTGGAATTTCAGGATCTGCGCATTTCAAAAAGTATGCAACAGCTTTTTAAGAAGCATGCATTCCGCGTTACCACCGATCATGATTTCACAGAGGTCATCACCAATTGTGCTGCCATTCCCAGAAGGGAAGATGCCGACACCTGGATCGACGGACATTTTATAGAAGCATATACAACCCTGCATAAGCTGGGCATTGCACATAGCGTGGAGGTGTTGGAGGATGAACAACTGGTGGGCGGATTATACGGGCTCGCGATAGGCACATGCTTTTTTGGTGAGAGTATGTTCAGCAAAAAAAGCAATGCCAGTAAATATGGTTTTATCAGATTGATGCAGCACCTGCAGGCCTGTGGTTATGCCTTTGTGGATTGTCAGGTGTACAATACCCATTTAGCCAGTCTCGGTGCACATGATATTCCTCGCACCGTATACCTGAACAAACTGGCTGCCGCCCTGCAGCAGAAGCCGGAAAAACCTTTGGGAAGGGAGATATTGGATCAGGGCGCAAGCCGGCGAATGACCCATTGAGCATCCGGTTCCAGCAAATACGACAGGCGGTCGTGCAAACGATTTGAACGGCCCTGCCAGAATTCAAATTCATCCGGAAGCAGGATGTACCCACCCCAATGCTCCGGCCTGCTGAGCTCACCGCGCAGCTGTTGTTCAATGAAACGCTGCTCTAGCCATTCACGGCTGCTGATCACCTGGCTTTGCGGAGAGATCATCGCGCCTACCTGACTGCCGATGGGACGACTGTAAAAATACGTGTCGCTGTCTTCCGCGGATATTTTTTCCATACGGCCGTTGATACGTATTTGACGCTCCAGTGGTCCCCACCAGAAATTTAAACTGGCGAATGGATTCTCTGCTAATTCATGCCCTTTCCGGCTGCTGTAATTGGTGAAGAAGACAAAGCCTTTGTCTGTATATTCCTTCAACAAAACCACGCGGGAAGATGGCCTGCCTGCCGCAGAAACCGTTGAGAGCACCATGGCATTGGCTTCCGGAATGCCGTTTTGCAGGGCCTCCTCAAACCATAATGCGAATTGTTGCATGGGTGAAGGGTAGGCGGTACGTTCATCGAACGCACCCGCTTCATAATCTGAACGCATGTCGTGCAGTTTGCCTTCAAGTTCTTCCATAGCCGTGATTAACCTTGTTTAACATGCAAATCTGACAAATATTTTGTTAACATATCATAACTTGCGTCATCATCCGTTCATACCCGATGCGCACGCTCAGAATTGCCGTTCTTATGTTCATGGTCGTATTCCATGGGAAGCGCGCGCAGGCTCAACAGGATGGTCTCATACAACTTTCCGGTATCATCCTCAATCAGCAAACACGTGAACTGATCCCCTATGCGTCGGTGACAATCCCTGCGGATAAACGCGGCACCACCGCCTCCGCCGACGGCTTTTTTACGATCGTGGTGGGCATGGGTGATTCATTGCAGTTTTCAGCACTCGGCTATAAGCCGAAAATGTATGTCGTGCCCGATTCCGGTATGGATGCGCTGTCATCGATCGCCGTGCAACTCACCCGCGACACGCTCACACTGGACCCGTTCGTGGTCTATCCGTGGCCTTCCCCGGAAGATTTCAGGGAGGCTTTCCTGGCTTATAAGGAAGTACAGCAATACACCATGGGGCCTATTCCGGGCATCCGCAGCAAGGCTGAGATCGATACGGTCCCCAAACCTCCTTCACCCATCTGGAACCCGATCTCCTTCTTCTATGAAGAAGTGGTCAAGCCCATTCAATGGAAGCGCCCCAAACCGCACAAGGTCAGTGAACTCCCCGCATGGGAGTCGCCATAAAGCGCAAAGATCAGGGTCATGTAAGAGTTCAACCAACTTTGGACATTCAACCTCCAACCCTCATCCTTTATCCCTCATCCTTCATTCCTCATTCTTTATTCTAAAACGGTGACTTTTATCAATTTCCAATGTACACCATGTCACTGGTCGCCATTAC
>DAIMYJ010000107.1:0-5468 GCA_036734545.1 Chitinophagales bacterium | reverse complement strand
AAAACGGTGACTTTTATCAATTTCCAATGTACACCATGTCACTGGTCGCCATTACACCCTCCGGTAGTTTTGCATTGTAAATGGACAAGCAATGACAACGCGCAACATTCTGATCTTAGGCGCCGGTTCTGCAGGAACCATGATGGCCAACCACCTGAGAGGTAAGTTATCCCGTGATGAATGGAACATTACCATCGTAGACGAAGCGGAGATACACTATTACCAACCGGGTTTTCTCTTTTTACCATTCGGTATTTATGATGAGCATGAGATCCAAAAGCCCATCAAAAAATTCATGCCCCACGACGTTCAGTTGATCCAAAGTACGATCGACCGCGTGGATCCGGAGCATGATCTCGTGCATCTCACCGATGGCAGTGCACTGCATTATGATATTCTGATCATCGCTTCCGGCTGTAACATTGCCCCGGAAGAGGTGCCCGGAATGGATGGTGAATTGTGGCGCAAAGACATCTTCGACTTCTACACCTTCGAAGGAGCTAAAGCGCTGCACGACAAACTGGCCGGTTGGGAAGGCGGTAAACTGGTGGTGCATATCACCGAGATGCCGATCAAATGCCCGGTGGCCCCGCTGGAATTTGCCTTCCTGGCAGATGACTTCTTCCGTCACAAAGGCATGCGCAAAGAAGTAGAGATCACTTATGTTACACCACTGGGTGGAGCCTTCACCAAACCGTTTGCAGCGCAGAAACTCGGACACCTGATCGAAGAAAAGAATATTAAGCTGGTTACCGACTTCTATGTGGAGCGCATCGATAATGACGCAAAGAAATTAATGGACTACGGCGGACAGGAAGTGGATTTCGATCTGCTGGTGACCGTGCCGTTGAATAAAGGTGCAGCCTTTGTGGGCCGCAGCGGATTCGGCGATGAGTTGAATTATGTGCCTACCGATAAACACACACTGCAAACCACTGTAAAGGAGAACATCTTCGCCATCGGCGATGCTACCAGTCTTCCGGCCAGCAAAGCCGGCTCTGTGGCGCACTTTGAATCGGAGATCCTGACAGAGAATATCCTGCATTACATTCATGGCGAGCCGCTGAGTGCAAAGTATGATGGCCATGCCAACTGCTTCGTGGAAACCGGCAACCATAAGGCCATTCTCATCGATTTCAATTATGATCATGAGCCGGTGGACGGAACCTTCCCCTTTAACAGCGTAGGACCCATGTCACTCATGGAAGAATCACTGACCAATCACATGGGTAAACTGGGATTCAAATGGATCTATTGGAATGTGCTGATGAAAGGACGGACTATCCCATTCATTAAGCCTACCATGAGCCTCGGCGGAAAGCACCTCGAGCATGAAATGTTGAATAAATAACACCTGCTAACACTTAAATATACAACTATGACAAATGTATTGATGGACAGAGCGATCAAACTGAACAATGAAGGATTCCTCCTCGATTTCAGTCAGTGGGACGAAGATGTGGCCCGCGAGATCGCCGAAAAAGAAGGTATTGGAGAATTGACTCCGAAACACTGGGCAGTGATCACCTGGCTGCAGGAGCAACACAAGAACAAGGTTGCCCTTACTATCCGCAAAGTGGGATCCAGCGGCATTGTAGACATCAAAGAGTTCTACGCGCTCTTCCCCGGCGGCCCATTAAAGAAAGCAGCTAAAGTTTCCGGTATACCCAAACCGGTAGGATGTATTTAATAACCCTCAAACAAACTACTATGTCAGACGTATTGATGCAAGATGCTCCGGTTATTGACCAGGTTGAGAACAAGGAGCCCATCCGTAAAATGAATTTCATCCTGTCGAAAGCAGGACTGGATAGCGTTTATGCCTGTTTCATCATGGCCAACGGCGCACGCATGGAAGGTATTGAAGCTGAGATCTTCTTCACCTTCTTCGGACTGGATGCCGTAAACAAAAAGACCCTCGATCACCTGCATGTGGCTACGGTAGGTAATCCCGGTATGCATATGCCAACACTATTAGGTGCCATCCCGGGGATGGAGGCCATTGCCACCACGATGATGAAAAAACAGATGGAAGAGATGGATCTCCCTTCCGTGCATGAATTCCTCGAGATCCTCGACGCCTCCGGAGTGGAGATGTACGGCTGCAAACTGGCAGCGGATATGTTCAAGCTGAAGAAAGAAGACCTCTTTGAAGGTATCAAGGATATCATCACCGTTGGTGAATTCTATGAAAAAGCCGGCGGTAAAGGATCACACATTGTATTTATCTGATGCTAGTCCATTATACATGGAGAAGAGCCCCGCAAGGGGCTTTTCTCTTTTATATCGGATCGATGTAATTGTTTGAGAGAAGCAGCAGCGCCGGTCTATGGATGCGCGCTGTTGTAGGCAAACAGCATCGCCAGTGCCATGCGCACATCCTGTTGTTGTATCTGCACCTTGGCCAGCGCGCAGGCGCCTTCACTATCTATATCCTGAGGCAAAAGTGCCGAGGCCGCAGCAAGTTCATCATTTGTAGGCATTGTTTGCTGCATACCCAGTTTGCCCAGGTCATTGCCGGACAACAGGTGGCTGTTGCGGGCAAAAGCAGGCAAGGCGTCCACACCAATACCAATTTCTGTTTTAGGTTGCGGTAACACAAAGATGGACTCCGGTATCACCCGCGCGTAATAATCACCACCCATGCGGGCAACAAGATCCATTTTATATGGATCCATACGCCCCTGCTCATCCAGAATGCTGTCGTCGATATGCATCAGCACGATCTCACACAGGATGAGATTCCCTGCGCCGCCTTTTTCACCGGTGCGAATAATATCGCGCACCACGCATTCCATTTGTACGATACTCTCCTTTACCCGGAAAGGCTTGACCTTTTCTGATGGTATGGGAGTTAGTCCGGATTTCAGGAACTCATTTACACCCTTGGGATACGGAGCGCTGGCAAGACTCATTTGTTCAACGATCGGGTAGTTCACGATGTTGATCACTACCTCGCGCGTTGCCTCGGCATTATCGAGTGTGTTTTTTGTTGTGTTGTCGCGACCGCTCCGTGCAGGAGAAAATACCACCATGGGTGGATTGCTGCCTACTGCGGTAAAAAAACTGAACGGTGCCAGGTTCGGGTTACCGTCGGTATCGAGTGTGCTGGCGAAGGAAATGGGACGAGGGGAAACACTGCCTAAAAGATATTGATGCAGCTTCGGTATGGGCAATTCTGCCGGATCGATCTTCATGTCTGTATGGTCGTAAATATGCTGTTTATTCAAATGGGATTGCCGGTAAAACCCGCGCCGTCACTTCGCCGAATCCGACGCGAATGCCGTGTTTCTGCGACCATGCTTTGATCGTTACGGTGTCGCCGTCTTCAATGAAACTTCTTGTGGTTCCGTCATTCATCGTAATGGGCTTCGTGCCGCGCCAGGTGAGTTCCAGCATACTGCCATACCCTTTCGGATGCGGCGCACTGATCGTGCCGCTGGCATACATATCGCCGGCGCGCACATTACATCCGTTCACGGTTTGATGTGCCAGCTGCTGCTCCATGGTCCAGTACATGTGCTTATAGTTGCTTTCGCATACCAAATGTGGCTGCTGACCTTCAGGTGTGATATATACTTCCAGATGGATATCCAGATGTTTATGGCCATTGTATTTGAGGTAGGGGAGTACTTCCGGTTCCTGTTTTTCGCCGCCGATGCGGAAGGGTTCGAGGGCGTCGAGTGTGACTACCCATGGCGAAATGCTGGAGGCAAAATTCTTCGCCAGGAAGGGGCCCAGCGGCACATATTCCCATCGCTGGATATCGCGTGCACTCCAGTCGTTGAAGATCACCATGCCAAAAATATAATCATCGGCCTCTGCCGTACTGATGCGCTGGCCCATCGGCTTTCCATCAAATGTGATGAAGGCCATTTCCAGTTCGAAATCCAATTGCTTGGTTGGGCCGAACAGTGGATTGTCGCCTTCCTTGATGATCATTTGCCCCATCGGGCGGTGAAAGGGTTGTCCGCTTACAACGATGGAAGAGGTACGACCATGATAACCTACCGGTAAATGTTTCCAGTTGGGCAGCAACGGATTGTCGGGCCTGAACATGCTACCTACATTGGTGGCATGCACAATGCTGGAATAAAAGTCGGTATAATCGCCGGGTTGCACGGGCATCAGCATCTCCACATTTTCCATGGGCAGCAGAATGGTGCCGTACACTTCCTGATAATGCTGTAATTCCTCATTGTCGCTGCGCAGCAATTCAGAAATGCGGTTGCGCAGTTCCCGTAGTTTCAATTTGCCTGCCTGCAACAGTTCGTTCAGTGATCGGTTCTCCACCATGGAGTCCGTCAGATCAAACCCTTGCAGAAAACCGGCCGCATTCAATGCATACATGTCTACCACATATGCGCCGATCGCTACACCCACGCGCGCGGGTTTGCCATCGTTGATAAAAATGCCGAACGGCAGGTTTTGTATCGGGAAATCACTCTCGGGCAACACAGGCACCCAGGAGCTTAAATTCGGATCGTTTGCAGCAATCTTCATGATCATCAGTTAACTTTACAAAGTTACAACAATAGGGTCGGACACAGACTGACATTTGTCATGGATATCGCATTGCTCATAATTGCCATCGTGCTCATGCTGGGCGGCATCGCGGGCAGTTTTCTGCCGATCCTGCCGGGTCCGCCGCTGTGCTATGCAGGCTTTCTCTGTGTGCATTTTTCAGCTTATGCCGATTTCTCTTCCACTTTTCTCATCACCTGGGCCGTCGTGGTGGTCATCCTGGGGATATTGGAGTATTATATCCCCACCTGGGGCACCAAAAAATATGGAGGCACCAAAGCCGGGCAGAATGGAGCAACGGTAGGCACCATCCTCGGCATCTTCATCCCGCCCCAGCCCCTCTGGCTCATTTTGGGACCTTTTGTAGGCGCCTACATCGGCGAATTGATCCATGACCGCCGCGACACCAATAAAGCCCTGCGCAGCGCCTGGGGATCATTCATCGGCTTCCTCGCCGGCACCTTCGTAAAGGTCGTGACCGTTCTGGTAATGGCCACCCTCTTTGTGATCGAAGTGGTTTGATAGGGTAGGTTGTTTAAATATCGGCGGGTAAGATTTGAAGGATCGAGGGTTAAGATTCGAAGATTTGAAGGCTCGAAGATTCGAAGGGGTTGAAGTGGATAGAATTAGCTGTAAACCATTAGATCACACCTTCCTTTGAACTGAATCAGGAACCAGGAGCCAAGAACAAGGAATCAGGACTGAGGTTAATTGAGAGCATTTACGCAAAAGAGCATACAACCCCACACAAGTATATCTCCACACTTTCACACTTTCACATTTCCACACTTCTACACCCACATCATCACCCTGAAGTAGAAAATTTTTCCGCTGCGCTCCAAAATTTACACTTCAGGGCAGGCATGCGTTTATTTGCATGTCTGACCAAAGTTCAGACGACCAAGTAGGCTATTTCACCCTCGCACCCTCGCTCCCACGCACCC
>DAIMYJ010000106.1:0-9406 GCA_036734545.1 Chitinophagales bacterium | reverse complement strand
CAACAACTCTAAGCACTCACCATTCAACCACTCACCCATTCACCCACTCACCCACTGACCCACTCACTACTCACTACTCACCCTCCTATAGGAGACCAATCCTACGCCGGCGAATACAAGGAGGGCGGAGATGATCTTTTCTGCGCTGATGGTATCGGTGCCGAGGGCGAGGGCGATGATCGTGGCGATGATGGGTTGTGTGTAGATATAGATGCTTACGAGTGCAGGCGAGCCATACAGCAATCCGAGAATATTGAAAAGGTAGGCCAGCACTGTTGCTCCCAGAACGACCACGCTGAGGGCTATCCAGGCTTCTGACGGAATGGTCGAAAAGGGTAGCGAGTGCAATTCAGGCCATGCAAAGATGAGCACCGGTGGTATGGCGTAGAGGAATATCCATTTCGCCAGGGTCAGCGGCGCATATTTTTTCATCAGCGGTTTGGCGAGCACAAGAAAGATGGCATACGAGGTAGCGTTGATCATGATACAGATATCGCCGGCCAGTGATGCCGGAGAACCCGCGTCGACGGTGCCGCTCACAATGAGCATACCCACGCCGATGGCGCCGAGAACGATACCGGATAATTTGGTGAGGGTGATGGCATCGCGCAGGATGATCCACGCCATGACCAGCACCAACAGCGGTGTGGTGATCATGATGAGGGCCGAATGCATTTCAGAGGTCAGGCTCAGCCCTTTGAAGAACAGCAGCTGATTGATCACTACCCCGAAGAGAGAGGCTATGATAAAATGTTTATGATCGGCACGAGCGGTCTGTTCGCGGGAGAACATGGCCGCCAGCAGCCAGAATATCCCGCAGGCCACCACAACCCTGAATCCCACGATCGCAAATGCCGGAATACTCGCCAGCGCGATCTTGCCAATGCTGTAATTGATGCCATAAATGATATTGGCACCCAGGATGAACACATGTGCTTTAACGGAATTCTTCATTTTCGCCGACCGGACGCAAAGATGCGCATTGCGCAATTAATCTTGCATGCAACTTTGCGCCTTAGCGCCTTTGCGTGAAAAAAATGAGTGCTAAAAATCCAATGAAAGCGAAAAATACCACATCGGATCACCCAGGCCGGTGGATTCGATGGGCTGGGCGCGGTCTACGCGGATGAAATAGCCGAACAGGGTGCTGCGCAGTCCCATACCGGTGCCCATCACCAGCGGGTCGCGGAAGTAATTCACCACTACGGTGATCGGCTGCTGAACAACGGTGTCGTCGTTATACGGATTGTCTTCCTCGAAAGGAGAGAATCCTTCCCATGCCGAACCGATGTCATAAAAGCCTACCCACTGCAGGTTGCGCAGGAATTCGGAACGAATGGGCTTATTGAAGAAATACGAGAATATCGGGAAGCGCAGTTCGGAGTTCAGCACAGCATAGCTGTTGCCGTTGCGGATGTTCTGATCATAGCCGCGCATATTCGTGGCCAGGGTCTGAAAAGCATAGCCCATTTCTTGATTCACCTCGATGTCGGTATTGAACACAGGTCCCAGCCAGCTGTCGACACCGCCGAGATAATAGATGAGCTTTTGCTGACCGAAGGATGTTCCGCCGGCGATGCGGTTAGCCCAGGTGAGCTGTCTGTGTATGCGTTGATAGTGGCGTGCATCAAAACCGAATACGCCGAGATATCCTTCGTTGATATTGACTTCCAATCCCTGATCGGCATTCACTTCGAATTGCTTGTGCAGTTCGAACCAGAATTTATAGCGGGTGCCATTCAGGATATTGGTCATCACCGGATAGGTGTTGTCATGCACGTATTCCAGTTTGAGCGAGAGCCAGTCTTCTTTGTAATTCGGCAAATTCAAACTGAATGTATCGTTGGCGAGGAAGGTGATCTTTTCACCGCGATACGATAAGCTTCCGCGCACGCTGCGGATCACATCAATGGGATATTTCAGCGTGCCTTCCACAATGTTGGTGCTCAGCCCGGCATCCACCACCGGATACCAGGTGGGTTGGAAACTATATTGTGCGCCTTCACTCTGGTAGTACCAGGTGATCTTTTTATCGATGCGCTTTTTAATATCATCATATGCGAGATAATATTCACCTCCGCTGAATGAAGTAGGGAAGCGCAGTCCGCCGGTAAAACGATAATCTTCGAACAGGTCGCTCACACTCACGCTGAACAGGGCATTCAGGTTAGGCGTGCTGTACACACCACCGGTGGTGTTGAAACTTTCATAGCGGTTGATATAGAGGCTATTATCCAGCTGGCTCGTCACATAGTCGCTGGAGAACGTGAGTCGGTATGGACGGATGCGCGAGGATTTGAATTTTTGGCCGGTATTGATGTTTTGCTGTTCCGGGTTGTTGGACTGGCCGAGGGCTACCGGTTCTGTAAGCAATTGTGTTTCGGGTTCCGGCTCCGGAAAATCGGTTTGAAAATACATGCCTTCATCGATCACCTTTTTCACCGTATCGGTGGGAGTGATGATGGTTTGCGTGATCATCTGAGAGGCGGAATCTTTCTCGCTGATGGTAACCACCACATCATCCTTCTTTTTCAGATTGATGAAATCGCGGAAGGTGGTATTGCGCAATTGTTCCTGCTTGAGCGTGCCGATATCCTCCGGGGCGTTGCCGGTGTAGAAGATGTTCTTTTTATTTTGCCGGAACACCTCCACCATTTTACCTGTCTTCCACACAATATCGTGCTCTATGATATTGCTGGCGTAATTGGACACGGGGAACACATAAGCTGTATCGCGATAAATATCGGCCAGTAGCACAGAGTCGAATGCCGGAAATTGTTTCAGGTCTTTGTAATCATACAGCGGATTGGTTACCACTGAATCGGGATAGAACACCAAGGTGTCAGTATGATCATATAAGCTGTCGAGATAACCGCCGAATCGGTTCACAATGCCATTCTGATCGCTCAGGTAGGCGAAGTGCTTGCCGTCAAATTGCAGGGGCGACATTTCACTGATCCGGCGCGTATGGGTGATCTTGATGAGGTCCTTGGATTTTTTATTGTAATCGTAAAAGAACAGATCCATATTCCCTACCGGCAGGATGCTGTCTATGGCTTTTGTTGTGTAAACGGTATCCAGATCGCGGTTCGAACTGAAGATGATGCCTTCGTACCCGTTGTTCAGTTGCACATACACCGGATCGAGGTCGTCGAAATAATCGTTAGTGAGCTGTTCCACCCGATCGTTGGTGAGGGTGTACATGTAGAGGTCGCTCTGTCCGTTATTCACCACGCTCATCACCAGTTTGTTCGGCACCTTGGCATAGCGCGCACTCAGGATCTTTTGAAAGCGGGTGAGTTCCTTGGTTTCTTTTTCTTTCTTTTCGGTATCGTAGGTCGTAACAAAATTCTTGTATCGTTTCTCGTAAACGATAGCCAGCTTTTTACCGTCGGGGCTCCAGGCCAGCAGCGGGTTGCTCAGGTCGGTAGCCAGGGTGCGGGTCTTAAGGCCGCCGCGCTTGATCTTCTGTCGGTCCTTATCGTCGATCTCCTGGATATAGACTTTGAATTTCCCGTGATCATCAACGGCGTAAGCGATATTTTTTCCGTCGGGGCTTAATGCCAGCTGATGGAATTGTGTGTCTTTGCGTTCCTTGCGCGGAATGATGTTCTCCGCGGCGGGCTGCACCTTGTCGGCCGACTCTTTCTGATATTTATTCAGAAAATAACCGTACCAGGCATCGATGGTTCCATTGACCCCGGTGCCGAGCACAAACAGGAATCCGTTCTCGATACTGCGGTTGATGCGAATGAGGTAGAGGAGGTTGGGAATGGTGGCTTCGCCGTAGCTCTCGGCGATATAGTACCAAAGTGCATGACCGGCAAAACGCGCGTCCTCGCCGGTGAGTTTGTTGAATTTCTTGTATCTGCCGGAAAGGATGCCATCGCGCAGCTGGTTGTCGAGTTCGGTGTTCCATTCCTCGCCGATGTAAGATATGAGTCCTTCGGTAAACCATTCGGGCAGGTTCAGCAGTACGGCATTTTGAACGATCTCCTGCAGGTTGCCGCCGAAGATCATGCTGTTGATGAGCACTTTGCCCACCCCCTCGCGCACCTGTTTACGGAGGTTCTGGTGGTTGCCGTCGAAATACACGAAAATCTTGTTGCCGATGATCTTGGTCTGTCCGCCGATATTGTATTGTTCTTCGGCGCCGATGGCGAAATTGCTCTGATTATAATCGGAGATCGTATTGTATACGATGATCTCGGGTTTGCTGTTCAGTTTGTAGTCGAGCAGGTCTTCGATCTGCACCAGATCGGCTTCGGCGATCTGTGCGGTGAATTTGCCGAGGTTGAGGCCGCCGGCGCTGAAATACACGTCGAAATGCTCGCCTTCGTAGTATTGCCAGTCAAAATCCTTGTATTGCACCCGGTTCTGCCCGAACTGTACCTGGGTACCCTGGCCATACAAGGCTCCCGCAGCCATCAGCAAGATGGACAACAGCAAACTGCTTACCCGGTAAGGGGATCCCTTCGGCATACTCCAAACCCTCATCACTATTGCAAAATACGTAGTTTTAGCGTTAAGTTCGCCGGAATTGTCAAAATTTTACAAAAGAACGTATTTGCGATGGCCAGTATTGTCACTTTTACCTTCAATCCCTTCTACGAGAACACGTATATCGTGTATGACAGGACAGGCGAATGCGTGATCATAGACCCGGGATGTTACGATAAGGAGGAGGAAGAGGCGCTGGTCGATACTATCCGCCGGAAAGCCCTGAAACCTGTGCTTTTGCTGAATACCCACTGTCATGTGGACCATGTGCTGGGCAACCGTTTCGTAGCCGATACCTGGAAGGTGCCGCTGGTGATGCACCGGGGCGAGTTGCCGGTTTTGCAGGAGGTGGTCAACTACGCACCTACGCTGGGCCTGTTTTACAAGCCCTCACCGGAACCCAAACGGTTTGTAGATGAAGGGGATGTTGTAAGCTTCGGCGAGACCTCCCTGAAGGTGCTGTATACCCCCGGGCATTCTCCGGCCAGTGTGTGTTTTTATGCCGAAAAGGATGGCTTCATTGTGAGCGGCGATGTATTATTCCACAACTCCGTAGGCCGCACCGACCTGCCGGGCGGCAACGCCAACACGCTGTTCAACAGCATACAGACCAAACTGATGACCCTCCCGGATACCGTAAAGGTCTACGCCGGACACATGCAATCCACCACCATCGGCAGGGAACGCACCCAGAACCCATTTCTGCAGGTTACTGCTAATGATTGGTGAGAGGGGAGGCGTGAGTTGGCAGTCGTGAATCGTGAGTCGTGAATTGTGTTGCCGATCTTTTTCGTGATCAGGAGGAACAATTGCTCATTCCTCATTTCTGATCACTCTTACCTGATACTTTATTCCCCCATCATCTCCACACTTCTCTTCACAAATGCTGTCAGTTCCTGGCCTTTGAGCATGCCTTGCGAAAGGAGTGCGAGGTCGTGCAGTTGGCGTACACTTTTGGTTTGTGTGTCGGTATCCTGACCTGCGAGCCGTGCGATAACAGGGTGGTTGGTGTTGATGACCAGGTTGAACTGATCGGGCATGCCGGCGGCGAAATCCATGCCGTTGAGGTAGCTCATTTCTTTCATCCTGCGCATGAATTCGGGGCGGGTGATGCTCACCGGCTGATCATCGGGTGAAAGCGGCGTGAGCACAACCGTTCCGGCGTTCTGGTCGATCACGCCATTGAACAGGTCTTTAATGGTGTTCTGTTCTGTTTCGCTCAGTACGGACTCGATCTTTTCATCCTTGTCGATGAGTTTATCGATAGTATCTGCGTCTACGCGTTTGAACTGTACGCCTTCCATTTTTTGCTCCAGGAAGGAGATGAAGTGGTTGTCGATCACATTGTCAACCTCCAGTACATCATACCCCTTATTTTTTGCGGCATCCACATATACGTGGTGGTCTGTGAGGTTGTTGGTATAGAGCCCGATGATGTGGTTGTTTTTATCTGTCTGTGCCGGCTTGATGTGTTCCTTATATTCTTCGAGCGTGAAGTATTTCTTTTCCGTGTTCTGGAGTAAACAGAATTTCTCGGCGCGTTCGGCAAATTTCTCATCACTGAGCATGCCGTATTTGATGATCACATTGATGTTCTCCCATTTCTGTTCAAAGTCGGCGCGGTCTTTTTTGAACAGCTCTTCCATTTTCTCCGCTACTTTCTTGGTGATGTAGCTGTTGATCTTTTTCACGTTGCTGTCGCTCTGCAGATAACTGCGTGAAACGTTCAGCGGAATATCCGGAGAGTCGATCACACCATGCAGTAGGGTAAGCCATTCCGGCACGATGGCATTCACCTCGTCGGTCACGAATACCTGGTTGCTGTAGAGGTGTATCTTGTTCTTCTGTATCTCGTAGCTCTTTTTGATGCGCGGGAAATACAGGATACCGGTGAGGTTGAAGGGATAGTCCACATTCAGGTGTATCCAGAACATGGGTACTTCGGCGTAGGGATACAGTTCGCTGTAGAAATTCTTGTAATCCTCGTCGGTCAGTTCAGACGGCTTTTTCGTCCATGCCGGTGAAGGGTTGTTGACGATGCGCGGGGTGGTCACCTCGGTGTCGTTACCATCGGCATCTTTTTCCTTTGTGGTGGTTTCGCCGAACTGTATCTCTACGGGCAGGAACTTGCAGTATTTCTCCAGCAGTGCGGAGATGCGGCTTTCTTCCAGGAACTCCGCATTTTCAGTGTTGATGTAGAGTACTACATCCGTACCGCGGGTGTCCTTTTCCCAGTTTTCGAGGCTGAATTCCGGACTGCCGTCGCAAACCCAGCGCACGGGTTCGGCATTTTCGCGGGCAGAGCGGGTGATGATCATGACCTTATCGGCCACCATGAAGGCGCTGTAGAAGCCGAGTCCGAAATGGCCGATGATGCTTTTACCTTCTTCCAATCCTTTGTATTTATCGAGGAACTCGGTGGCGCTGGAGAAGGCCACCTGATTGATGTAGCGCTTCACCTCATCGGCGCTCATGCCGATACCGCGGTCGCTGATGGTCAGGGTGCCGGCTTCCTTATCTATGGAAACGCGGATGCGCATATCGCCCAGTTCACCGCTGATCTCGCCGAGGGAGGAGAGTTTTTTCAGCTTCTGGGTGGCATCCACCGCATTGGACACCAGCTCGCGCAGGAAGATCTCGTGGTCGCTGTACAGGAATTTTTTAATGATGGGGAAGATGTTCTCGGTCTGTACCGCAATGTTGCCGGTTTCAATAGCCATAGTGTTCGTATTTGTAACCGCCCATTTTCAAAGGCTGTGCCAGCGGGGGCTCCGCCTGTCATTTTGGCGGAGATGTGGCTGTGTTTTTTTGTAATTCCGGACAACACGTATTATATTTATTTTAAATTCAAATCCTATGATGCACACCCACCACCAGCGCCTCATCCGCTTATCGGCCACCTATGCGGCCCTCATGGCCCTACCCGGTGCCGCCGCAGGGCAGATCGCCTACACGAATTTCGACCCCGATATCGTGCTTGATCCGGATACGGACCCCTGGCCGCACGCTGATTACCAGTATCATTATCTGGATATGAACCTCGACGGCGCCACGGACTTCAATTTCATGGCGTTTGCTTCCGTTTCCTACAGCGGCTGGCTCACCAGTAATTATTATTCCAATAAGCAGGTGATGTGGCTGGGCGACAAGCAGGCTTTTGCCGGCTATAGCGGTTCCGGTTTTTATTACAATGCCTCTGTGTTCTCTTATGGACAGCAGATCGACAACCTCCTCAACTGGATAGAGGATGCCGGTCCGGCGGATGGAAAAACGGTTGAATTCAAAAAATTCTACCACACCCCCGGCACGGTCATAGAGCGTGGTAACTGGGGTGGGGTGAACGGACAGTTTGTTGCCGTCAGGCTGAAGACACCCGGTCAAAAATTTTACGGGTGGATGCGTATCAGCGTGAGTGAGATCGGCGATTCGCTGACCATACACGACTTTGCCTATAACACCGTTTCCAACGCGCCTATCCTGGCGGGGGAGACCGGTCTGGACTGCGCACCTCCGTTCCCGTATTATACTCAGGTGCTTTCTCCCACACAGGTGAAGGTGAAATGGCAACAGGTGGCAGATGCGGCCAGCTACAGGATCCGCTACCGGCCTATTGGCGCTCCGGCATGGACCACGGTGAAAGCATCTGCTACCAAATCGAGCAGGATATTGTCCGGGCTTACCTGCGATACGAATTATGAATGGCAGATCCGTGTGAACTGTATCGACGGCTCCAGTTCTGATTGGTGTGAGATGCAGTACTTCACACCGGCTTCCTGCAGGCTGGAGGCTGAGGCCGAAACGGTCACACAGGTGGAACTGTTCCCGAACCCTTCATCCGGCATGATGCAGGTTGCACTCGACGGTTTTGGCAGCGATGCATTGGAGGCAGTGATCTTCAACATGCAGGGTATGGCGTTGCGCTCCTTTGTGCTGGATCAACAGGAGCTGCAGGTGATATCAGTGGATGACCTTCCGCCCGGAAATTATTTCATGCGGGTAACGGATGGCCGTTTGTCGCATACCGTGAGATTTGTGGTGATACCATAAGGGTATCCTGACAAACCGGTCGTTTACATAATTCGGCACAACTCTTGCCGGCATCTATACATGAGATCACACCACCTATTAGCCATTCTTTCCGCAGGTTTGTTGTTTGCCGGCTGTGCCACACAGGAACCGGCGTATAAGGGCATCGACCATTTTACCGTTTCCAATGTGCTGAAAGAACCGCGGGTGGATATGGATATGCACCTGTATAATCCCAACCCCATCGGAGGCACTATCCGCGCATTGGAAGTGCAGGTCATGGTCGACAACAAAGTGCTGGGCACGGCACAACTGGATGAGAAGGTGCGCGTCAGGAAGCAGTCGGAGTTCACGATGCCCGTTTCCTTCACCACCGACATCGGCAGCATGGGCAGTATCCTTTCTTCCGGATTAAAGGCCTTCATCGGCGACGACACCATGCCGGTAGGCCTCACCGGCTCCATCACCGTGCAAAAATTCTTCATCTTCAGAAAAACTTTTTCCTTCGATTATTCGGATGGGTTGAAAGCGAGGGAGATTCTGCAGAAGTGAGTAGCGGGTAGTGAGTAGTGGGTAGTGAGTAGTGAGACGAATGCAGTTTGTGTGATCGTGAATCGAAGGCGGTTAACACATAGTCGCTATACGCGTTCCCATAAGCTAACAAGATTTTCATAACATCATTCCTCATTCCTCACGGTTCCTCCTAAAGGAGTTTAACTTATAAGTGCTACTTCATATCCGGATATTGATAACTATAGAAACAGTCCCGGTACGTACACAACTGTTGCCGGCAGTCATATGCTAACAACACGTTACGTGTATTTTAGTCTGAATCAACTAAAGTGGCAGTCAACCCCGGATGCCGGAGTAAGCAAATTCT
>DAIMYJ010000105.1:0-9537 GCA_036734545.1 Chitinophagales bacterium | reverse complement strand
CCTACTATCCATATATTTTAGCTGCACACATCATTTTTGTGATCACCTGGTTCGCAGCGTTGTTCTATATCGTGCGATTATATATTTATCATCGTGAATCCATGGATATGCAGGAAACGGAAAAACAGATCCTGCACAAACAATTCTCCATCATGGAATCGCGCCTCATGGATATCATCGGCACACCCTCCATGATCCTGGTGGTGGCAACGGGTACCACCATGCTAACGGTGCAAACCCTGTATCTGCAGGAAAGCTGGATGTTGTGGAAACTCTTTTTCGTATTGTGCGTGATCATTTATCATTTCAGCTGCCTGCACATACAAAAACGCCTGCAACGCGGGGAAGCGGTATGGTCATCCGGCAAACTGCGCATGTTCAATGAACTGGCAACACTGCTCCTCGTGTCGGTGGTATTCCTCATCGAGTTGCGGAACATGCTGGATATGCTGTACGGGTTACTGGGTCTGGTGGTGTTATCCGTGGCGATGCTTATCGGTATTCGCGTTTACAAACGCCGCAGGGAAAATAAAAAAGCGGGCAACTGAACTGCTGCCCGCTTGCAATGAGGTTAATTTCTCGTTCAAAATACATATCGGACACCAAGAGCCGGATCGAGGTAGATATCATCGTAATTATTGACCACCGATATCATAGGCAGAACATCCAGCGATAACTGCAGCGGGATGCCATCGAACACATAATCAACGCCCAACTGACCACCCACTGAAACGAACAATCCGTTCTCTCCCTTACCAGCGTATTTGTTATCAATGCTCAGTGATCCGGCAGAAACACCCGGCCCCACGTAAAAATGGAAACCATCGTTCATGTTGAACACCCACTGATAGATACCTGTCAGTCGCAGGGTCGTATAACTGTCGCTGATACCGAACTGGGCGTTCAGTTCACCCCGGTTCACTTTACTGAATTTGTGCTGGTAGGAGATACCGCCGCCGTATCCGAATCGGACACCGATGGCGTGGTCATTGATCTGTGCCTGAGCCGCCGAAGCGCACAGGGTCAGGAGCAGGATAAGCAGTGTTTTCCGCATAAAGGTCTTTTTGCAAAGAAAAGCAATTCACCCTATGCGGCCAAGGCGGGTCCTGGCAAAACCGCGTTGCCGGGCCGGAAAGGTGGGCCTCAGAAGCGCAGGCGCTCACCCGGCAGTGTCACTTTTGTGTAAAACCGGGGCAGGGATGCACGATATGGGTGCAATCCGCTGTTTTACAGGGTACAGGCGGCACACATCATGGCTCCAAACCCTCAGTTAACACAAAAATAACCCGGCCTTACCCGGCGGGGGGCCTGACTGAGCGGAGTTTTTGAAAATTCGCCTATATTTGCCGACACTTATCAAGAATTAACAGGAATTAAAATCAAACCTCTTATGGCTCAATCAGCAGCAAAACCAGCTAAAAAGTCCTTTGAAGGGCTTGGCATCATCGTAATGGTTATCAATCTGATCATCGGGATCCTCTTCTTTACCCTTGTATGCGGTAATCCCGAAAACTTTAAGGAAAACGGAGACCCCAAGCCGGGTAACTTCCTGGGTATCATTTACAAAGGCGGTTTCATCGTACCGGTGCTGTTCGCACTGTTCCTGACCGTTTTGGTATTTGCCGTGGAACGTTTCATGACCATTTCTAAAGCAAAAGGCAATGGCTCTATCCAGACCTTCCTGCAGAAAGTGAAATTCCACCTTTCCAACAAAGACATTGATGCTGCACTGAAAGAGTGCGATCGCCAGAAAGGCTCTGTGGCCAATGTGGTGCAGGCCGGCCTGCATAAGTATGCCGAAATGAAGAACGACAAGGATGCCACTACCGAGCAAAAGGTGTTGAACATCTCCAAGGAGATCGAAGAAGCTACCGCACTCGAAATGCCGGCTCTGGAAAAGCACCTCCCGATCCTGGCTACCATCGCCTCTATCGGTACGCTGATCGCCCTCCTCGGAACGGTATTGGGTATGATCCGCGCGTTCGCGGCCCTCGCTACCGAAGGTACTCCTGACCCGTCAGCACTCTCTGCCGGTATCTCCGAGGCCCTCGTGAACACCGCTATCGGTATCGGAACCTCTGCGTTCGCCATCATTTTCTATAACATCTTCACCGGTATGATCGACAAACTGACCTACGGTATCGATGAGATGGGCTTTAGCATTACCCAAACTTTCTCTGCACAGGAGAAATAATCCGGAACAACCGGTATACGTTTTAAAAGAACTACGATGCCTAAAATCAAAGTAAAACGACAAAGCACCATAGTGGATATGACCGCCATGACTGACGTGTCGTTCCTGCTGCTTACGTTCTTTATCCTCACTGCGAAGTTCCGTCCGGCACAGCCTGTTATCATCGACATGCCTGGATCCGAATCGCAGATCCTGGTGCCGGAAAACCTTCTGGTGATCTCCGTGGATAGAGAAGGCAAGGTATACTACTCGATCGATAACCCTAAAGTTCGTGTAGCCACCCTGCAGCAGCTCATCCAGCGCTATGGCGACATCTATCCTACGCTGAAGCAGCTGACCGATGCGCAGATAGCCAATTTCGCCAATGTGCAGATGTACGGGAACGATATTGCAGCCCTGCCGCAGATCCTGAACCTTCCTCCCGATGAGGTGAACTCGGCCGTGCAATACGCCGGTGTGCCCATCGATTCGGCCAACAACCAGCTGCGCGACTGGATCCAGGCCGGCCGCTGGGCCGACCAGATCGACCGCCAGGAATCCGGCGCCGAACGACCGGATGTGCGCGTGGCCATCAAGGGAGACAAGACCTCCAGTATCAAAACGATACAGGATGTGATCAAGATCCTGACCGCAGAACCGGTGAATATCCATACATTCAATCTCATCACCACCCTGGAAGGAGCCGCTGTCCCTGCTGCTGAAGGCGAAGGCGGCGAAGAACCAGCTAAACAATAACGGACATGGCTGATATACAAACCCCGGAAAAAGGGAGTCATAGTAAACACGGCAAAGGGAAGGTCCGGTCGAAAAAGATGTCCACCCGCGTGGACTTCACCCCGATGGTGGACCTGGCGTTCCTCCTCATCTCCTTCTTCATGCTCACCACCACGCTCAACAAGCCGGTGGCCATGGAACTGAACATGCCCAAGAAGGACGAAGAGGTGAAGACCGATGTGAAGGAGTCCATGGTACTGAACCTCATCCTCGACAAAGAGGATGTGATCTGGTACTACGACGGTCGCGTGGTGTACGACATGAAAAAGACCAACTATTCTGCCGAAGGGATCCGCGAAGTGATCTACAAAAAGCAGAAAGAGGTGGGCAAAGAGCATGGCAACCCCGAAAAGACCATCGTGATCATCAAAATGACCGATGATGCCAATTATAAGAACATGGTAGACATCCTGGACGAGATGGACATCACCAACACCAAGATCTACGCCATTCAGGACGTAGCCGACCTGGAAATGGAGGCGATCGCCAACGGCGGAAAGCTGGATGTGATCCCTGAAGGACTGGCCGAATAAAAAAAAATAGATGATGCGTATGGAATTTGTGTTCCGCCGCATCTTAACAGAAACATTCCAAGAACATGGAAGACAATAAAAAATATCTGCAGCAAAGCATGGATGAGATTGTCTTTGACAATCGCAACAAAGCTTATGGTGCTTACTTCCTGCGCCAGCTTACCCGCAGGAACACCTTCCGTGCCACGATGCTCATGGCCGGCCTCAGCATCATGCTGACCGGTTTCACCTTTGTAGACTTCGGCTCATTGCTGAACAAGGATGAGGAACTGGCCATTGAACGTGTAGTGACCCTTACGGAACCGCCGCCGCTGGACGAAGCCGCTCCACCGCCGCCCCCTCCCCCTCCGCCGCCGCCGCCGGTTAGGCCTACCACCAAATTCGTAGAAATGGTGGTAAAAAAAGATGAGGAAGTGGCCGAAGATGAAGAACCGATCGCTCAGGAAGATATCAAATCCGACATCTCTACCGTAAACCAGGAAGGGGATGAAGACGCCGATATCATTATCGATGCCCCGGTAGTAGTAGAAAAGCCGGTGGTACAGGAAAAGAAAGTATACGAATTCCTCGAGCAGATGCCGGAATATCCGGGGGGTATCAAGAAGCTGTATGAATACATCAACAGCAAGATCGAATACCCGCGTATGGCCCGCGACAACGGTGTGGAAGGTACGGTGTACCTGAAGTTCATCGTTGACGAGACCGGCGAAGTATCTGACGTGCAGGTGCTGCGCGGTGTAGGTGCCGGTCTCGACGAAGAAGCGGTACGCGTGGTGCGCTCCATGCCTAAATGGACGCCCGGAAAGCAGAATGGCAAGCCCGCAGCCGTTTGGTATAAACTGCCGATCAAATTCACGCTTTCAGACTAATACTGATCACAAATCATAATGAAACCATCTGAGGCAAGTCCGAGGATGGTTTTATTTTTGGTGCCTTATGCAAAACTCCATTTTTCGCCATCCTGTTTTGATGCTGAAGCTGTTCGCCTCGGTCATGTATGTGACCATGGGACTGCTCATCGGCCTGATGCCGGATGCTTTTGGGTCCATGCTGGAAGGTATCACCCCTGCCCTGGTATACACCTTCTCCGGCCTGCTCATCGTATATGGAGTGTTCCGCTTTATACGCGTGATCCGGGAATACCGGGAATATGTTAAAAACACCGAGGATGAAGACTCTGCAGAATAAGCTCCTGATCCCTGTCCTGCTGGCCCTCGCCGGCCTGGCCACAGCTACGGGCTGTAAGTCGGGCAGCTTCGATGAGCGTACGGAGAACCTGAACAAAGGCACCCTGACCATCTGGGCCGACACCGGCTATGCGGTGCTGGTGGAGGAACTTATCCAGTCGTACGAGAACGTATATCCCGAATCTGATATCCGCGCCGTGTATGCCTCCGACGCCGAGGTGATGGCCGCCATGATGGCCGACAAGACCCGTATGGCCATCACGGGACATGGGCTCACAAAGGCCCAGGAACAGGAGCTTACCCGCCTGCAGGAGGTGACCCCGGAGCAATTCCGCATCGGCAGAGAGGCCATCGCCGTGATCGCCGGGTATGATTTCGCTGACTCCGTATTTGATTTTGATGCATTTTTGCAGGGCAATTCGCCGGATGCAGGCATTTCCTATGTGTTCAACAAGGAAAACAGCAGCATCATCACCGAACTGCTGGGCACTGCCGGCGCCCGGAACAACATGTTCTCGCTGGCCAGTGCCGATACCGTGATCGGTTACGTATCCCGGAAACCCGATGCCATCGGATTCATCGCCTTCGCCCTCATCAGCGATTTTGACGACCCGGCGGTACAGGAAATATTGAAAAAGGTAAAAGTGCTGCAGGTGGCCAAAGCCGACAGCACCGGAAAAAAGATTGTAACGCCATTGTCACAATCCACCATCGCATCCAACGATTACCCTTTTCAACGTTACGTTACTGTGATCAAAGGGAACACGCCTGAATTGTTAGGCACGGGATTTGTCAACTTCCTATATAGGAGCAAATCCAGCCGAATCATGTTGAAGGCAGGCCTTGTTCCGGAAAAGATGCCTGAGCGACAGGTAAAAATTGTAGAATGAACAATCAACACCAACCTAAAATGAAGATGATCAAAACGCTCCTTGTAGCCCTGATGTTGCCGGGAGCGGTATTTGCGCAGACCATTGCAGATGCCAAACAAGCCATTGAATCAGAGTTCTATTTCAAGGCCAAGCGCATGTTGCAAAACATCAACACGCTTTCTCCCAGTGTGGAATCGAATTTTTACATGGGTGAAGTGTTTCTGACCACCGGAAATACCGATTCAGCCAAGATATTTTACAAGAAAGCATCTGAGTTCAGCGACAGCAAGAATGCGCTGATCTATGTAGCCTCCGGTAAGCTGCAGCTGATGAACAAGAACGCAGCCGTTGCCAAGGAGAATTTCGATGCCGCCATCAAAACCTCCAAAAGCAAGAATGCCGAGGTTATTCATCTGATCGGTGATGCGTATTACGTGAATGGCGACAAGGCCGAGGCCTTGAAGTATTACGAACAGGCCTACGCTACCGACCCTACCCTCGTCATCAACCTGCTGGCCTATGGCGATGCCTATCTGAAAATGGATAAGCCCAGCGAGGCGATGACCAAATACGAACAGGCGAAATCGGCCGATCCCAATATCGCCGTTACTCACCTGCGTATTGCCCGTATCAACTCCAAGACCGGTAAACACCCCGAGGCGATCGCCGCCTATGAGGAAGCCGTGCGTCTGGATCCTAACCTGGCCGTTGCGTGGAAAGAATTAGGCGAAGAGTACTATCTCGCCGGTATGCTCAATAAGGTGAAGCCCTGCTTCGACAAATACGTGGAGCTGAATGCAGAAGATAAAGAAGCACGCATCGTGCCCGCCGTTACCTGCTACCAGATCGGTGATTACAACTGCGCCGTGGAAGAGGCCACCAAGATCGTGACCGATGATCCGGCGAATTTCGTAGGCTGGCGTATCATTTATTTTGCCAACTTCGAAATGGGTGATACCATTCGCAAGACCGACCCTGCAGGTGCTGCTGCTTACTTCACCAAAGGATATGACGCCGTGCAAAAATTCTGGAGTATCAGCGAGAAGAAAGTGCTGCCGCTCGATTACCAGTATTCAGCACGACTGGCTGCTGAACTGAAGGATACTTCCAAAGCGATCTTCTATTATAACCTGGCCCTGTCCAACGATACGACCAGAACGTACGAGATCGCCAGCGAATTCGCAAAATATCTGTATAACACCAAGCGCTATACCGAAGCCATTCCGGCATACAATACCGTGGTGACCGACTTCGAAGCAGGCGCACTCGACTGGTATTTTCTGGCGCGTGCCTACTATCAGATCGCCGATTATGCCAATGCGGATACCACATTCGCGAAATTCATCGAATTGCAGCCTAACTCACCTGACGGTTACCTGCAGCGTGCAAAGACCAAGGTGCGTATGGATGGCGTTGATGAACGCGGAACGGCTATGCCCTTCTATCTCAAATTCATCGAACTCGGTGAAAAAGACCTGGAGCGCAACAAGAAGAACCTGGTCGACGCCTACCTGTATTGCTTCTCTTACTACGACCTGATGAAGCAAACCACCGATGCCTGCGGCTACTTCAACAAAGCCAAAAGCATTGATCCTGAGAACTCCCTCATCAAGCAGTTCGAAGGCATGGTGAATTGCGGGGGATAATAATTTGCTAATTAGCTGATATAAAAATGTGCTAATGGAACATTCCATTAGCACATTTTTATTTTAGGGAAAATGCAGGTTGAACGAATGGATCGTTCGATCAACACTGCAGCCCGGCGAAGTCCCGAGTGCTCGGGATTAGCAGATCAGCGCATTAGTATGGCAACGTGATCTCTGTCGTAAATCCGCCCACGGTCAGCGTAGCAGAATTATCGCAGTCGCCGGTGCCGAAATCGATGGTGCGCATTTCCATACCTTCCGGGCTCACTTCCAGGATGCCGGATACCATCCAGCGGCAATCAAGCTCGCGGATCAGGGGTTCGGCGATATGGGCGGTAAAGGGTGTGCCGTTGCGGTTCACCCCTTCCACAGCATGTTCGGCGGCGATACCGTCGGTGAGGGCATACACGTCATCCTCGATCTCCGGGGTTCCGTATCCGCCTATCCATTCGCGGGTGCGGGAGGCGGTCCAGCTGATCGTTTCGCCGGTAGCCAGGGTGATGAGGCCATCGGCCACCGCAATGCTGTAAAACAGGTTGCCGGCATCATTGAATCCTTCGTTAAATATGGTTTTCACGCCTTCCACCCGGTTGCCGTTCACGTAATAGTTATCAGTGGTGATGGTGATCAGGGTGCCCGCCTCCGCATAGGGTCCCGTGAAGGTGGCGATCACCTTGCCGGAGCGCTCAATGCCGAGGTATCCTATGCAGGATTCCCCGAAATCGATGGTCATGGTATTCGGGAAGGTGCCGAAGGGGGCGCTGAAGGTGGTGGTGGGACAATCGGCCACGCGGGCGTAATCGGTGCCTGCGGTAAGGCCGCTGAAGCCTGAAGCGGCCGCCTGCTGGGCAACCACGTTCATCATGTCCTGATAGGAGCCGTCGGCGATACCATTGTCGAGGCCGATGTAAATGTCAGTGTCAGGGGTTTCGCGCTCGCAGCCGGCCAGCACGGCCAGGGCCAGGACGGGGAGCAGGGTGGAGATTCGAAGGAAGGTATGCATACAGATGAATTTAGACCCCTTTGACGCTCGGTCGGGGCCAAGGTTTAAAAGGGCTGCCGGGTTTGGATTTTCAGGGGGTATCCCCTATCTTTGCAGTCCATTTCATAAAAATAACCAAAAAAAATGAACCAGTACGAAACAGTCATCATTTTCACCCCTGTCCTCTCAGATGACGACGTGAAGAGGACCGAGGAAGCCTATAAGGACTTCCTTCGTTCGAACGGTGGTGAGATCGTTGCTGAGGAACGTTGGGGCCTCAGGCAATTAGCTTACAAGATCAACAAGAAAAGCACCGGTATCTACTACGTGCTTGAATGGAAAGCCCCAACCGATGTTGCCGCCAAGCTGGATGTGCAATTCAACCGCGACGAGAACGTGTTGCGCTACCTGACGGTGCGTCTCGACAAGTTCTCTATGGACTACAATGACCGCAAGCGTCGTGGTGAGATCGGCAGGAAGAAAAAAGAATCCGGTAAACTGCAAGAAGAGGAGGCGTAATCATGGCAACTACAAAGAACATTCGTTATCTCGCAGCCCCGAAACTGGGTGCTACCCGCAAGAAATACTGCCGCTTTAAGAAAAGCGGAATTCGGTATATCGACTACAAGAACCCTGAGTTCCTGTTGAAATTCGTGAATGAGCAGGGCAAGATCCTTCCCCGCCGCCTGACCGGCAACAGCCTGAAATTCCAGCGCAAGGTTGCTCAGGCCGTGAAGCGCTCACGCCAGCTCGCTCTCATGCCTTATGTTGCTGACCTTTTAAAATAAGATAGCCATGGAAGTAATACTGATTAAAGACGTAGACAACCTGGGTGATGCGAACACCCTCGTGAAAGTGCGCGACGGTTACGGACGTAACTTTCTGATCCCGCGCGGCCTGGCTGTTATCGCCAATGAAGGCAATCGCAAAATGATGGCTGAACGCACCAAGGCTGAAGAAGCCCGCGAACGCAAACTGGTTGAAAAGATCCAGGAAGTGATCGCCAAACTGCAGGGCAGCAATATTAAAGTGGGTGCCAAGGTGGGACAAACCGATAAGATCTTCGGTTCTATCACCAACGTGCAGCTGGCTGAAGCCATCAAAAAACAAACCGGCCTCGTGATCGACCGCAAGAAGATCCAGATCGCCGAAGAAGTGAAAACTTTGGGAACATTCACAGCGAATGTGGCGTTACATAAGGATCATAATATCCCGGTAACGTTTGAAGTAGTGGAAGAATAAAGGTTGGAGAATATATAGTACAAAGGCCGTCCGAAAGGATGGCCTTTTTTTTTGGTGAGTGGTGAGTGGTGAGTGGTGAGTAGTGAGTAGTGAGTAGTGAGTGGTGA
>DAIMYJ010000104.1:0-9618 GCA_036734545.1 Chitinophagales bacterium | reverse complement strand
TATACATTTGCATAAATGTTTAACAAATAAGTTAAACTTATGGGTAAAGACGAAACACTACTGCCCGACCGGCCTACGGAGCAGGTCATATTGGAGGCTGCGCGGAAGGTATTCACCCGCAAGGGGTATGCGGCTGCGCGGATGGAAGACATTGCCGTGGAGGCCGGTATCAACCGGGCGCTGCTGCACTATTACTACCGGAGCAAGGAGAAGCTGTTCGAGATGGTGTTCGACGAGAACATCCGTATGTTCTACGGGAACTTCATCAGCATCCTGAACACCCCCACCCCTTTCGACATCCGAATACGGAACCTGGTGGCAGCGGAGGTGGACATGCTCATCCAGCACCCTGACCTCCCCCTCTTCGTGATCAACGAGATCTCCCGGAACCCCGGTCTGCTGGATGGCAAGATCAACCTGCTGCCGGTGAAGGAGTTCATGTCCACCATCGCCCGCGTACTGGATGAGGAGGCCGCCAAGGGCACCATCCGCCGTGTGCAGCCCCACCATGTGATGCTGCACCTGATGTCGCTCTGCGTCTTCCCCTTCATGGCCAGGCCCATGTTCCTCGCCATCAGTGGCATCCCTGCCCCGCAATTCGACGTGCTCATGCAGGAGCGCAAGGCAGTGATCGCCCAAACCATCCTTGATATGTTAAAACCCGAACGGCCATGAAACGCCTGATCATTGCTGCCCTGTTCACCCTCCCGCTCACCGCTTTTGCCCAACTGACCACCACCCTGGAAGCCTGCTACGAGGCCGCCGAAACGCAATTCCCGCTCAACGGACAATCTGCACTTTTACAGGATATAACTGATAATCAAATACTGAAGATCAATGCAATATGGCAACCAAAACTGTATCTGAATGCCCAGGCCACTTACCAAAGTGATGTGACCAGTCTTCCCATTTCCTTCCCCGGTATTGAGATACCGGAACTCAGCCGCGACCAGTATCGTATCACCCTGGACCTGAACCAGGTGCTGTATGACGGCGGTCAGAGTGCCCAGCAAAAAGCGGTGGCCCGTCAGCAGCTGGCCGCAGAAGAACAGAAGCTGGAGGTAGACCGGTATAAGGTGCACAGTCAGGTGAACCAGGCCTATATGGCCATCCTGATGGCCGATGCCCGCCTTGAGCTGATCGTCCGCACGCAGGATGAGTTGCGGTCATACCTGTCGCTGACCGAGGCAGGCCGACAGTTCGGCGTAGCCTCCGACATGCAGGTGCTGGAGCTGCGGGCCGAGCTGCTGCGACTGGAGCAGCAGTATACAGAGGTCAGCCACCTGCGTAGCGCCGCCATCGACATCCTCCGGGTGCTCACCGCCCTGCCCCTTGACAGCGCCACGGTATTCACCCACCCGCAGGCAGACCTCCCCTCTGCCCCACCCGGCCGTCCGGAACTGGAACTGTACAGCCGCCAGAAAAGCCTCTTCGACCTCCAACGCTCCTTCGCCGAACAGATCGGTCAGCCCACCCTCAGCATCTTCGCTCAGGGCGGATACGGCAGGCCGGGACTGAACATGCTGCTCGACAGTTTCGAGTTCTACTACATCGGCGGCATACGGCTGCAATACCCCCTGTGGACCGGTCAGACCCGCCGTCGCGACGCCGCCATTTACAGCGCGAACGCCTCGGCGACGGATCTTCATCAACTCTACTTTAATCAGAGTATAAACTTACAATCTGTTCAATATGAACAGGATATAAAAAAGTATACCGAACAGATCTCGCAGGATGACAGCATCCTGAAGCTGCGGGAGCAGCTGTTCCAGGGAGCCACTGTGCAGTTTGAACAGGGGGTGGTATCGACCCGCGAAGTGCTCGGTTACCTCCACGACCGCGACGAGGCGAGGATCACCCGTGAGGTGCATCAGCTGCAGTTGCTGGCCACCAAAGTCAATTATCTCACCACACTCGGACAACGATGATATGAAGCAGTTAGCCCTTTATCTTACTCCCCTATTCCTGCTCGGCTGGTCATGTCAGGGCGGGAAGACCGAATTCGACGCCACCGGCACATTTGAGGCCACGGAGGTGATCGTGAGCAGCGCTACCGCCGGCAGGCTGGCGCAGTTCACCCTCCGGGAGGGCGACACCCTGGCCCTCAATGCGGTGGTCGCCACAGTAGACACCACGCAGCTGCACCTGAAGAAGCAGCAGCTCGAAGCCCAGGTGCGCGCCGTGCTGAGCCGTCAGCCCGACATCCCCGCCCAACTGGCGGCCCTGCAGGAGCAGATCCGCACCGCCCAGAGTGAGCAGCAGCGCGCTGCCAACCTGGTAAAGGCCGGCGTGGCCCCTGAGAAGCAGCTAGATGACATCACGAACCAGCTCGCGGTGCTGGAAAAGCAAATGAACGCCCAGCAGTCGGTCCTTCAACAAACAACGGGCTCCCTCTACGCTGAAGTGGAACCCCTGACCCGCCAGATCGCGCAGGTGGATGACCAGCTGATGCAGTCGCGGGTGCTCAATCCCCTCGCCGGCACCGTGCTGGTGAAATACGCCGAGGCCGGGGAATACGTGGCGCCCGGCAAGGCCCTATATAAGATCGGCGACCTGGCGCACATGGAACTGCGGGCCTATATCACTGGTGAGCAGCTGCCGATGGTGCGGCTGGGACAGCAGGTGACGGTGAAGGTGGACGCCGGCGGGGATCGCTACACCGACCATACGGGCAAGGTGGTATGGATCGCCGAGAAGGCCGAGTTCACTCCCAAGAGCATCATGACGCGGGAAGAGCGGTCGAACCTGGTGTATGCCGTGCGCATCGCCGTGCCCAACGACGGCTCCCTCAAGATAGGCATGTATGGCGAGGTCGTATTCCAATGAAAGCGATAGCGGTAGACCATATCAGCAAATCCTTCGGCAAAGGCCGCATACAGGCCCTGCAGGACGTCAGTTTCAGCGTGGAACCGGGCGAGATCTTCGGGCTGATAGGTCCCGACGGAGCGGGCAAGACCACGCTGTTCCGCATCCTCACCACCCTATGGCTCGCTGACAGCGGCGCGGCGCAGGTAGCGGGGTTTGACGTGGTACGCGATTACAAGGCCATACGGCGCCGCATCGGCTATATGCCCGGGCGGTTCTCGCTGTATCAGGACCTGTCAGTGGAAGAGAACCTCCGCTTCTTCGCCACCTTGTTCGACACTACCATAGAAGAGAATTACGATCTGGTGCGCGATATCTACGTGCAGCTGGAGCCTTTCAAGACCCGCAAGGCAGGCAAGTTATCCGGCGGGATGAAGCAGAAGCTGGCCCTGTGCTGTGCCCTCATCCACAAACCCGAGGTGCTGTTCCTCGACGAGCCCACCACCGGTGTGGACCCCGTTTCGCGCCGGGAGTTCTGGGAGATGCTGCACCGCCTGCAGACACAGATCAGTATCCTCGTGAGCACCCCGTATATGGATGAAGCCAACCAGTGCGACCGCATTGCCCTTTTGCAGCGCGGTCAGATACTGCAGCTGGACACCCCCGGGCGCATCGTTGACGCCTATGACGGCACCCTGCTGGCCGTGCGCGGCAACGACATGTTCGGCATGATACGGGCGATACGGGCGCTGCCGGGCATCAGCGGGTGCTACGGTTTCGGCGACAGTCTGCACGTGCGTGTGGACGCACGCGGCTACCCTGCCCTGCGCCTGCAGGAGGCGCTGTCGGCCGAATTTCAGGCTACGGTGGAGCCCATCGTGCCTACGATAGAAGATTGTTTCATGGCTTTAATGGAAACCCATGTCTGAACGCGGCGAGATAGTGATCGATGTGCGGCACCTGACCAAGCGGTTCGGCGATTTCACTGCTGTTGACGACATCAGCTTTCAGGTGCGTGCCGGCGAGATATTCGGGTTCCTGGGTGCCAACGGGGCCGGTAAGACCACCGCCATGAAGATGCTCATCGGCATCTGGGCCCCCAGCGCCGGGGAGGCCAGCGTTGCGGGTTACGACATCTATACACAGAGCGAGCAGATCAAGCGCAACATCGGGTATATGAGTCAGCGGTTCTCGCTGTACGAGGACATCCCCGTGATCGAGAACATCCGGTTCTTCGGCGGCATTTACGGCGTAACCGGCAGGCAGCTGCAGGCCAAGTCCGACGCCCTACTCGAGAAGCTCGAACTCACCGGGGCGCGGAAGACGCTGGTGAAGGAGCTGCCGCTGGGCTGGAAGCAGAAGCTCGCCTTCTCGCTGGCCCTGCTCCACGAGCCGCGCATCATCTTTCTGGATGAGCCCACGGGCGGCGTAGACCCCATCACCCGACGAAAATTCTGGGAGCTCATCTATGAGGCTGCCGCCGGCGGGGTGACGGTATTTGTGACCACCCACTACATGGATGAGGCCGAGTATTGCGACCGGATATCCATCATGGTAGACGGGCGCATAGCCGCTCTGGATACACCTGCGGCGCTGAAGAAGCAATTCGGGGCCTCCGACATCGACACCATATTCACACAACTGGCCCGCGGGGCCCAAAGAAAGGGAGACTGATATGCGGCAGTTCGGGGTATTCATACGCAAGGAATTCAGGCACATCTTCCGCGATCCGCGGTCGCTGCTGATCCTGTTCGCCCTGCCTATTGCGCAGATCCTCATCTTCGGCTTCGCCCTGACCAACGAGATCAAGAACTCGAAGATCGCCGTGGTGGACCTGGCACAGGATGAGTCTTCTCGGCGGCTGGTGCAGCAGCTGGAGGCCAGCCGGTACTTCGAGATCGCGGAGCCGGCCGTGCGCGTGGAGGATATCCCTGCCCTGCTGAAGGCCGACCGCATACGCATGGGCGTGGTGATCCCTGCCGGATTCCATAATGACCTCGCCTACGCCCACAGCGCGCAGGTAGAGCTCCTCACCGATGCCACGGACCCCAATACCGCCACCACCATGAGCGTATATGCCGGCGCCATCATCCGCGATTTCCAGAAAGACCTGCAGGGCGATTTCCGGTTGCCCTATACCATCACGCCGGAGGTGCGCATGTTGTATAATCCGCAGCTCAAAGGCGCCTTTCTGTTCGTGCCCGGTGTGATGGGCATGATCATGCTGTTGATATCGGCCATGATGACGTCGATCGCCATTGTGCGGGAGAAGGAGATCAACACCATGGAGATCATCCTCGCCTCTCCCCTGCGGCCCATCGTGCTGATATTGAGCAAGGCGGTGCCGTATGTGGCCATCAGCCTGGTGAATGTGATCACCATCCTGCTCATCAGCGTATATGTGCTGGGGTTGCCTATTGCGGGAAACCTCTTTTTACTGCTGGCGGTATGCCTGTTGTTCATCACCACGGCCATTTCGATGGGCTTGATGATCAGCAACCTGACGGACACCCAGCAGACCGCGATGTTCATCTCCATGCTGGGCCTGTTGCTGCCTACGCTGATATTGAGCGGGTTCATGTTCCCGATCGAGAATATGCCTTTGGCCATGCAGTATCTCAGCAATCTGGTACCCACGAAGTGGTTCTTCATCACCGTGCAGAACATCATGATCAAGGGTCTCGGCTTCAGCAGCATCTGGCGGGAGGTGCTGATACTGGTGGGTATGACGCTGGCTTTTCTGCTGGTGAGTTTTCTCAAATTCAACCGACGGCTGGCATGAAGACCCTATGGATCATATTGCGCAAGGAGTTCCAGCAGATACGGCGGAATCCCGCCATCCTGAAGATCATCTTCGTGATGCCGGCCATACAGCTGCTCATCCTGCCGCTGGCCACCGATTTTGAGGTGAAGAATGTGAACCTCGCGGTGGTAGACCACGACCGCGGCACTTATGCAAGAAGGCTTACCGATAAGTTTGCCGCGAACGATCATTTTCATATTGCCGGGTACACCGGATCCTATGCGGAGGCGCTGGATTGGGTGGAGGCCGACCGTGCGGATATCATCCTCACCATTCCACCCGAATTCGAGCGCGAGCTGATACGCGAGGATGAGGCGCGCCTGCATCTGGCCGTGAATGCGGTGAACGGCGCCAAGGGCAACATCGGTTCCAGCTATGCGATGGCGCTGATCAACGATTTCAACCGCGAGGTGCGGGAAGAGCTGATAGCCCTGCCGCGCTATAATCCCGTGCCGGTGGTGGAGGTGGTGACCATCCACAACTACAACGACTCCATGGAATACGCATATTATATGGTGCCCGGCATCCTGGTGATACTGGTGACCATGATCGGCAGTTTCCTGACGGCGCTCAACATCGTGCATGAAAAGGAGGTGGGTACGATAGAGCAGCTGAACGTGTCCCCTATCCGCAAGTATCAGTTCATTCTGGGCAAGCTCATCCCCTTCTGGGTGATGGGACTTGTGGTGATGTCGATAGGTCTTGTGATCGCCCGTTTCGTGTATGGCATCATTCCCGAGGGCAGTCTGGGGGTGATCTACCTGTTCACATCGGTATACCTGCTGGCGCTGCTGGGGATAGGGCTGCTCATCAGCACCCTGTCGGACACCCAGCAACAGGCGATGCTGATCTCTTTCTTCTTTTTGCTGGTATTCATCCTGATGGGCGGTTTATACACCGCTATTGACGGCATGCCACAGTGGGCGCAGACCGTAACGCTATTCAACCCGGTGCGGTATTTCATTGAGGTGATGCGGATGGTGGTGATGAAGGGCAGTTCGCTGCAGGACATCCTGCCAAACCTGTATGTGATGGGCATCATGGCCGTGGTGTTCAATACGCTGGCGGTGCTGACGTATCGGAAGCGGAGTTGAGGGCGACGGTGCACAGAGTCAGTGTCTGGTATAACATAAATCATACTTTTCCTGGGTGCTCGGGTATAATTTGGTGATCCGAATGATCGATTTCACTGAATAAAATGCCAACGTTATGAAAACCAAAAAAAGGAAACTCATCGCACCAAAGAAGGAAGCCAAAAAGGAGAAGAGGGTATCGGGCAGCAATAAAAGTGGGCTGACGCTGGTAAACAAAGATGGTTGGGAGATTGCGCGGATTCTGCCTATTTCACCACCTGAGCCGGATTTTAGACCTCGGGGCTGCACTATGAGTATTGGCGTGCAGGAGACCTTCACCCCAACGCCCAGGTTCACTATTTTTGAACAGCGCGGTGCGGTCGTGGTCGGCACAGACGCTGAAAACCCTGTTGCAGGTGAGTATATGCTATTGATGGAGAACGTGCCTCAGATCGAAGGCCCTCCAATGATCCGGGTAGGTTACCGGTATACACTCTCTGTTGAACATCTCCCAAGTAAGGTCAGAGCGGACGCGTTGAAGATTATAACACGGTCGATGTTGACGCTCAATGATATCTATGTAAATCTGCAATCAACAGCCGGGGTAACCGGAAGACATTTTCTGCATTTCAGTATACTGGAATACAAGAAAGGCTCACCGCTCCGTGACGTCGTAAAAAGAGAGCTGAAAAAATACGCCATTCCGTTGGCATTACCTCCCGGACAGGGCTATGGGTTGGAGAACCGCATTGATGCGGAAATCCCTATTGGTAAGTTCCGCATGCTGATCAGCAAGGCAAAAAGTATTGAGATAGAAGAAGGGCTATACTTCACCATGGCTGAGGATACTGAATTCTATTGCCGCTGGCGGTTGGAGCCGATGACCTTTGATGTGGTTTATCCATCAATTGTCATAGGTCCGTTCCCATGCTAGCGACATTGCACAAAAGAAAAACCCCCGCGTTGGCGGGGGTTTCTATAGTTTGGTTGTGCTGTTGCGATTATGCTTCGGCGTTCGGGGTAACGCTAACGATGGAGCGGTCTTCGCGGCCTTTCTTGAAGGTTACGATACCATCTACGAGAGCGAAGATCGTATGATCTTTACCGAGGCCCACACCTTTTCCGGGGTGGAAGCGGGTTCCACGCTGACGGATGATGATGTTACCTGCAATAACGGGCTGGCCACCCCATACTTTCACGCCGAGGCGCTTGCTGTGGCTTTCACGACCGTTCTTGGAACTACCTACACCTTTTTTATGTGCCATGACTGTTACTTTTTAAGGAATTAGCTGATTTTGTCGATTTTGATCTTGGTGAAGGACTGGCGGTGTCCGTTCTTCACGCGGTAATTTTTGCGGCGCTTCTTTTTGAATACGATCACCTTATCGCCTTTTTCGTGGGACAGGATGGTAGCCATAACGCTGGCTTTGGCAAGGGTGGGAGCACCCACTTCCACTTTACCGTCGCGGGCCTTGAGCAATACCTCGCTGAATTCGATCTTATCGCCCTCATTGCCCGTCTGGCGATGCACAAAAATCTCCTGGTTTTCCTCAACCTTGAACTGCTGTCCGGCTATGTTAACTATTGCGTACATGACTTTTCAATGAAGGTGCAAAGATAATGCATATACAGAATTTAGACAAAGGATATGGGAAATTAATTGAGAATTTAGGTAAATAGCTGATTTTCAGGTAGTTGGATGGGGTAAGATTCGAAGGATTGAAGGGGTGAAGATTCGAAGGGACCCACTGAGAAGCTACCGCGCTTTTGGGCTACTTAGCGCCTTTGCGTCTTGGCGTGCAAGAAAAGGAACCTGCCTGAAATGCGGCAGGCAGGCACGGATTAAACGGATCTGGAGGGATTTGGACGGATTTAAGCAGTGCCCGGTCTCAAACTAATGCTACTACTGAAAATATCCGCTAAATACATTTGTACCGAAGGTGGGACTCGAACCCACACGCTTTTTGAGGGCACCGGATTTTGAGTCCGGCGTGTCTACCAATTCCACCACTTCGGCAAAAAAGTGAAGAGAGTGCAAAGGTAAGGATTCTGCCTGTATTGAGCAATGTGCCGTTGCAGTTACCTTCATCCGGCATGCGCCTGCATCTGTTCGCGGATGCGGGAGAGGTAGCGGCGCTTGTAATAGAAATCGCGGATGGCGGCGTAGTCGGTTTCGGTTGCGGAGGCTTCGTCGTAGGCCAACAATACGGGCATGATGGCATCCAGCAATTGCTGGTCGCGGGTAATGAGGGCGGTCTTGAGCTGCGCTTCCTTTTCTGCATCGGGTGCCATGCGGAGTTCCATGGCCGATTCGCTGAGTTCCATCATGTCCATGAGAAAATCGGGCGGCAGGTTGTATTTGCCTTCTTCCTGTATCACCCCTTTCTCCATCAATATATACTGCATGCGCCGGTCGAAATTGCTCAACACCTGATAGGCCTTGTTCACGGCAGTGGCGTGCTGCAGGGTCTGCATCTGCTCCTGCGGAGGTAGGGTGGCTGCAAAATCGGGGTGGTATTTTTTGCTCAGCGAGAAATACCGCTGGCGGATCAATTGCTCATCGGGCAGAAAGCTGACCGGTAGATCAAACAACCTGAAGTGATTCATTTCTTTTCGGATGGGACAGGTGATGTTACGGCGGTTACCGAACCTGACAGGTATTCAGCGATCAGGGGGAACTGCGTGGCGATGATCTCGTCCACGTTGGTTTGTCCGGAACTGAACGTTACGGTCATGGCATCCCCTTTCAATTGTGTGCCGGTGGCATCATAGATGGAATAATGCACCACCACCTTGCGCTCGAAATAATTCTTGCTGCGATCGAGGCAATGATTGTAATTGGTGACGAGTTCTAATGGATTGATGACCAGAAGAATCTCGGTGCCGTGGTTCTGTTGTAATCGGGCGAGTATTTCGGGATGGGTTAGGTGAGCGTTC
>DAIMYJ010000103.1:0-9754 GCA_036734545.1 Chitinophagales bacterium | reverse complement strand
TTCAAGTTGGAGCGGGTGTTCATTACTCCATGGTTCAAGGATGGAAAACCTATTATGACCCGAGCGGAGAATTTTACAATAATAAATTTCGTGCTTCCTTGTTTGTAAATTTTGGATCTTACTAAGTTATGTATTCTTAAGTCTAAAATTAATTTTGACACATTTGTGTCAGGCAGAACTCTCTCAACCTCGATAATCTTGTGCCGATATAAAATTGAACATCAGCAATAAAAGGATAGGCATGAAAGAAATCGCTTTAATAACAGGGGCTTCCTCTGGAATAGGCTACGAAATAGCCAAACTATTTGCAGCCGATAAAACAGACTTGCTCATTGTAGCAAGAAGCGAAAAAAAGCTTCTGGAAATTAAAAAAGAATTCGAAGAGCAATTTAAGGTAAATGTATTCACTGTTGCAGCTGATTTATCCTCCAGCGATGGGATACTAACTGTTTATGAGGTGGTTAATTCAAACAACTTAATCGTAAATTATTTAGTAAATAATGCCGGTTTTGGAGATTATGGCACCTTCATTAACAGAAGCATGGAGAAATACAAAGAAATGATCCAATTGAATATTGTAAGTTTAACAGAGCTGAGTTATCTTTATGGAAAAGAAATGGTTAAGCGTGGGAAAGGCAAAATTTTGAATGTTGCTTCTATGGCGGGGCTTCAACCGGATCCCAACTTTGCCGTTTATGGCGCAACCAAAGCATATGTTATCAGTGTATCAGAGGCCATTCATAAAGAATTTGAAAAAACAGGTGTTACCGTAACTGTTTTATCTCCTGGGGCAACCGCATCGAATTTTATGGATCGCGCGGATATGAACAATGCCAAACTTTACGCAAGTGGAGTTATGACATCGCTAGAAGTAGCACGAGAAGGTTATAACGGCATGATGAAAGGAAAACTCCATGTTATACCGGGTTTTAAGAACAAAATACTTAGTTTTTTCACAGGAATTATGCCTCCGGGAAAATTGAGATTGCGCGTCGCGGCGTATATATTAGCAGAGAAAATATAATCCTATGTATACAATAAATTTCATATTTCAAATTCTTTATATTTCGTTTGCCACTATTTTTTATTGCCTCATTTAACTTTTACTCAAGCATAAAACAGCCTATAAACTTATAAATGAATCTGAATTAAAAACGTCTTAACAGCTACTAAATTTAGAATAAACATGAAATATTTATTGTCTATAAGTGCATTACGATTGGATACAGGTTTACTTTTGTTAAGGCTATGCTGTGCCCTAATGCTTTTGCATGGATGGCCAAAACTCATCAGCTTTTCAGAAGACAGTACAGATTGGCCAGATCCATTGCACGTTGGTTCAACTGTTTCTTATACACTCACAGTTTTTGCGGAACTTTTCTGCACTATCTTCCTTTTGCTCGGTCTTTTTACGCGTTTGGCACTCATTCCGTTGATAGTATTTATGTTTGTCATTGTATTCGTCATACATGGCGGCGAACCTCTTGCAGACAGAGAACACGGCATATTGTATTTAATGACCTATCTGTCTATATTCTTTACCGGCCCCGGGAAATATTCGATAGACAGGTTGATTCTGAAAGACAAAGATAAAACATAACATATTTGATCGTATATGCGCATCCCTATAATATCGTTTGTTCCTGGCTCAATGAAAATTTCTACACGCAATCCTACGCTAATAAATACATTATTTATCAGCTTTTATATTCTTACATTTGTGACTTACTTTTATATTCATCCAAAAAAAGGAAGTTACTCGGTGCAAAGAATGGCGCATTTTCCCCGGACTTTCGATGCTCAACGATAAGTAGGGGCACATCTTGTTTGTATTCGCTCACATTCCCTTGTTTTCCTTCATTTATTGACGGTTGTCACATATTGAGAACAAAGAAGCGTTTATCAAGGGATTAAATATTTACATAATTGTGCACCTATTTCTGCATGGTGTATTTCTCAAACTCAAAAAAAATAATTTTAAGGATTGGATTTCCTGGTCAATTATCAATAGGGCCGATGTTTGTGGCCTGCTTATTCTAATTTGTTAGAAAACACCCAAAATAGTCATTCACAATCCTTTTGACACATTTGTGTCAGGCATGAAGCATCCTTCTTACTGAATTTTGCATCAACAAAAAGATACAAATGAAAGTAATCCTATTCGGCGCTACCGGCTTTTCGGGGCAAGGAATTTTAGCAGAAGCTCTCAAACATGGACACGAGTTAACCATTTTGGTGCGTGACGCGTCCAAAATCCAAATCAAGCATAAGAACCTGATTATTATCGAAGGCAATGTGTTAGATCCTAAAACAGTTGCCTCCGTTTTGTACAATCAAGAAGCAGTAATTCAAAGTTTAGGCGTTGGCGGTAAAGGTGACGGTAAACCCACCACTTTTATATCCGATGCTACGAAAGTCATTGTTGATGAAATGCAGAAGCAGAAAATAAAACGTCTCATTGCGATGAGTAATGTGGGAGCAGGAAACAGCATTGCTTTTCAACCATGGTTTTTTACCCAAATTATCCTTCCTTACTTCATGAAATGGCTCAAAGTAATTATCGATGATAAAAACCGCATGGAGCCCATCATCATAAACAGTAACCTCGATTGGACGATCGTTCGTTGCCCCAATATCGTTGATAAACCAGCAAAAGGGACTTGCAATGCTACACTCGATGGCAAAAGCCTTAAGCTGTCCATCACACTCCCTGATTTATCCGAATTTATGGTTGATCAATTGAAACAAAGGACTTTCATAAAACAAGCACCATCAGTTAGTAACTGATTCGAGATTACTGAAAACAACCATATTATCCGTGCACGATAAAATATGAATAAGGTGACTTCTGAGCTTTCCGTAAAATCTATCATAACAAGAATTGCAGACAATAGTTACACATTGAATATAAGCCCTTCAAATAGCCTTCTATGGGGCAGACATTTGTCTCTTTCAATTATTCAAAAGCAGATTAACATAATTTAAACATGAGCAATATTCTATTGATACTCGGCCATCCTTCTAAAAATAGCTTCTGTAATTCGCTGATGGATGCCTATGCAAGAGGAGCTGAATGCTCTGGTAGTGAAATCCGGACAATTTATGTTGGTGAATTAAATTTTAATCCCAATTTATCAGAAGGATATAAAGATAGGCAAAGTAACATTCTTGAACCTGACCTGGAAAAAGCTCAACATGCCATTCAATGGGCAGATCATCTGGTTTTGGTTTATCCCACGTGGTGGGGCAGTATGCCTGCTATAACAAAAGGATTTATAGATCGCATTTTTCTTCCTGGCTTTGCCTTTAAACATCAAAAAGGGGTAAATTTTCCTGAGAAGCTCATGAAAGGTAAAAGTATTAGGATTTTGGTAACAATGGATGCTCCCAAACTTTGGTTTTATCTATTTTACCGTGCATCCCAATACCGTATGCTTAGGCAACTAGTATTTGATTATGTTGGCTTTAGTCCTATACGTTTCAACACCTTTGGATTTATGAGAAAATCAACGCCTGAACAGCGACTAAAATGGTTAAATAAAGTCGAAGACATGGGCAAAAAACAAAAATAATGGCAGCAATAACAACTTTACTATTAACAATTAGCTTCTCAATCGTAAAAGGACAATCAACCAATACAAATAATATGGAAAAAATATTTGTCAATACCCTCCTGGGAAAAATAGCAGTATATAGAAAGGCCTCTGACACAAAGAATATTCCAATCATATTTCTTCATGGTGTTTATTTTGACCACCACCTTTGGAATAAGGTAATCGATTCCATAAACGACCGCACCATTATCACGTTAGATATGCCACTACATGGCTTGAGTAAGGAGATAACAAAAAACGACTGGACACTAAACGATTGCGCTGAAATGCTCCTTGAAATTCTGGATAGTTTACAGATTACCAAAGTTATTGCCGTCGGCCACTCGTGGGGAAGTATGACTATACTTCGTGCAGCATCCAAGCAACCGGAACGATTTGAAAGTGTTTTGCTTTGTAATATGCCTTTTCTTGCAGCCACAAAAAAACAAAAGTTAACGTTCGGTCTCCAGCATATAATGTTAATATTCAGAAACTTCTACACGAATGAAGCAGCCAAAGCATTATTTGGCAAGTCATCCCTGCAAGAAAACCCATCATTTTTTAATGAACTGAAACGGCCTATGGATCTACTAACAAACAAACAGATTAAACAAACCGACAAAGCAGTAATTATTGATGCTGTAGATGCCAGTGAATTAATTAGAAATCTAAAGGTAAAAACGCTTGCCATTAAGGGTGAAGAAGACTATGTTCCAGAACCGCCATACATCCTGACCATCATTGTGAAAGGTGGACATATTAGTCCTTTAGAAAAACCTCAGGAAATTCTGAGTCTCATCCAGAAACTCTATAATTAAAGCCTAGCAGCTAATAGCGGTTTTGCTTCAAACGTGAACTCCTCACAGTTTTAGAACTGTTCTGAAATCAAGTATTTCGGCTTATTAGCTGCCTCAATTATTTCAACGGGAGTCATATCGTTTAAAGAACTTTAGGTCATGAAATGACTGTATTCCCATCTCCATGATTAAATATGTTTCATCTTAATCTTTGACCCTTCAAACCTTCAACCCTCCCCCTTCGAATCTTCAATCCTTCCCCTACTCCCCTATCAAAACCATCGCTTCTCCTTCCTCGATGCGAATCCGCATTTTGCCTGAACGGGAACCGTAATGTTTCCCGCTGAGCAGGTCGGTGTGTGATGTAACGCGGCTGTCGTCATTGCGGAGGCGCAGGTTGTGATGGCGGGAGCCGGTATTGATGATGATGGTTACGGGTGCGGCGCCGGGTAATGAACGTTCATAAAGAAGTATACCTGTTTTTGGCGTAGTAGGAATAATGCGTAAGGAGCCGGTTTGCAGTGCCGGATAGGTGTTGCGGATAGCACCGAGCTTTTGATAATGCCGCAGCATGGTGCCATTCACCCCAACACTATCGGGTGTATCCCTGCGCGTGCCATCGCTTTCGGTGAATTCGGGTGTGTACTGGATGTCGGGCCACACCATCGGTTTGCGGCAGTCGGGGTCATTGGCGCCCCACATGCCCGCTTCATCACCATAATACACCATCGGCGCGCCGGGCATGGTGAATTGGAAAACGGCCATGCTCTTTTGCAATTGGTATTCTTTATCTGTGGGTTTGCGCGTATCCATATCCCGGTTGGAGGAGCGGGTATCGCGGAGAAAATCGCCCCAGGTGCTGAACGACACGAGATGCGGATTATGGATAGAGGAGGTAAAGCGCGGCGTATCATGACTATCGAGCAGATTCATCAGGGCATACGCCACGCTGTCGGGATACGCCTGTACCAGTGCCTGCATCTGCGTCATGAATATATCGGCAGACATGCGCCGCTGAATAAAGAAATCGGTACACAGTGCTGCAAATCCGTAGTGCATCACGGCATCAAAGGCATCACTCTGCACGTAGGGCAATACCTGTTGCAGATCGTTATTGATCTCTGCGGTGAGATAACTGTCGGGGTTGATGGCTTTCACATGGGCACGCCAGTCTCTCCAGAAATCCATATCGACACAAAATGCCACATCGAGTCGCCAGCCGTCGATGCCGCGCTGTGGATCACCATCGGGTGCCATCCATCTTTCCGTGCAGGCAAATACATAATCGCGCGGACCTTTGACCAGACCGTTGCTGTCTTCGCGGAATTCCGGCAGGTCATGCGCACCGAACCATCCGGTGTAGGAAAATGCCGTTCCTTTTTCGGCATCCTGCCAACTGTCAATAACGAACCAGTCTTTATAAGGTGAAGACTGTTGATGTTTCACGACATCCTGAAATGCAAAACTATTTACGCCCATGTGATTGAACACGCCATCAAAAATGATGTGCATGCCCAGTGCATGACAGGCGTCTATCAGCTGCAGGGCGAGGCGGTCGGCAGCGGTCCACTGCCACGTAGCAGGGTTGGCCGGGTCTTCCTGTGCGATGATCCGCTTATCGCCTTCCGGATCAGGGCCGAAGGTAGGCTCGATATGGTGATACATGGCGGCATCATACTTATGCAGACTGGGCGCCACAAAAACCGGATTCAGATAAAGGGCGGTAACCCCCAGGCTGTCGAGATACGGCAACTTATCCAGTATCCCCTGCAGATCGCCGCCGTAGCGCCGCCGCTGGATGTTGTAATTCAGGTCCTGCCCGTTGGCCTGCTCCCAGGGTTGGAATGCATACCAGTCGGCCCCCCAGGGCATCACCGCCCATTTGGCGGTATCGTTGTGCGGCCAGCAGCCTTTGATATCGGCGAGGGTGGGATCGTTGGTGGTGTCGCCGTTGCGGAAGCGATCGGGAAAGATCTGGTACCACACTGCGCTTTTTGCCCAGTCGGGTATCCGGTGTTCCTGTGCCTGTAAGTTGTGCAGCCACAGGAAACTGAACAGTGCTGTTAACAGTTGTTTATACGCCACGATGTAAATTTGCGTAATTCATGCCGGCATTGAAAAAAATTCTCCTCCTCTTCTGCTGTGTGCTCACAGGCATGCTGCAGCTGACCGCACAGGGCACACCGCCATACAGTATCCTCTATGACGACACGATGGTGAACAGGATATACATCACCCTGGCGGCCGATTCGCTGGAAGAGATGTATGATGTGCTGGAGAACGAGCACGAGTATGCCGTGCAGTTCGTGTATGACCGTGGCACCCAGCAGGACACGCTGCAGGAGGTGGGGTTCAGGCTGCGCGGTAACACGTCGCTGTTCTCGGCCAAAAAATCTTTCAAGGTTTCCTTCAACACATACAACCCCGGACGCACCTTCGAAGGCGCCAAAAAGCTGAACCTCATCGGCAACCACAATGACCCCACGATGGCGCGTGAAAAAATTTATTTTGATATCTATAATTACATGGGGCTGCCCGTGCGCCGTGTGGCATTCGCGGAAGTGTATATCAATGGTGATTACTTCGGATTGTATACGGTGGTAGAAGAATATGACGACATCTGGCTGCGCGACCGGTATGGGGATGATTCGGGTGTGTTGCTGAAATGTATCTACGGCAGCACCCTGCAGTATAATGGCACCAATACGGCCTCCTACCCTACATACGAACAGCAAAATCACGAGCAGATCAATATGAAGGATGAACTGGTGCTGCTCACCGACATCCTCAACAACACGCCGTTGGCCGAGCTGCCCTGTGCGCTGGAACCCATTTTTGACATCGACCAGTTCCTGCGTATTTATGCGCTGGATATCTCTACCGGCCACTGGGATAATTACGGCGCCAACCAAAATAATTATTTCCTGTACCGCGATGCCATTACAGGACAATTCAAATTCCTGAGTTACGATTGTGATAATGTGCTGGGTGTAGACTGGCTGGGCATCGACTGGGCCGACCGCGACGTGTACGACTGGAATTTCGATGGTCGTCCGATGGTGGAACGCCTGTTGCAGATCGATGCGTATCGCGACAGGTTCAGTGTTTACCTGCGGGAGATCGCTGAGGTATATATGGATACCGATTATTGGTTCCCGCGCATCGATGCCATCCGCGATCTCATTGCTCCTTCTGCACTGCTCGACGAATACCGCACGTATGATTACGGTTATTCGTATGCGGATTTCCTGAATGGTTTCGACACCGATGATATAGACGGCCACTGCCCTTACGGTATCAAGAATTTCATTGCACTGCGCAATGCCAATACGCTGGATCAGACCGAGATCACCGGCATGGCTCCTGCAGCGCATTTTCCGGAAAGTCAGCCGGTATTCCTGCAAAGCGGTGTTCCTGCACAATGGACAGTGCAGACACATGATGATGCAGAGGTGAGCAGTGTGGCATGGTATTATTCTAACGACAATATCACCTTTACGCCACTCACGTTCTATGATGACGGCGCACATGGTGATGGTGTGGCAGGTGATGCTATTTTCGGCAACACGATGACACCCGGCACTACTGATGTGCTGTATTATTACGCTGAAGCAGCAGATAACTTCGGCAATATTACCCGCGTACCGGTTTGCGGTGCACTGCAAAGGCCGGTGGGTTTCACAGCGCCGTCGCTGGTGATCAACGAGATCATGCCCAACAACAACGTGACCATCCCCGATGCCGACGGTGAATTCCCCGATTACATTGAATTATATAATAGCGGCATTTTCAGTATTTATGTCGGCGATTATTTCCTCAGCGATGATCCGCAGCGTCCCACAAAATGGCGCATGCCCGACATGATGCTGCCACCCGACAGTTATCTGTTATTGTTTGCCGACAATGAAACGGAGCAGGGTCCCAATCATGTAGATTTCACTTTGGATGCGGAGCAGGATGAAGTGATGATCTACAGTGATGTGCTCACCGGATATTCCGTGATCGATTCCACGCATTTTGTGGATGTCGCCACCGACCTCGCCTGGGGCAGGTTGCCCAATGGCACGGGGCCTTTCGTATTCCTGCTCGAGCCGTCACCCGGTGCTTACAACGCTCCGCCCGACGAGCCGGAACCGCTGACCTTCACCGTATTGCTCACCAGTAATCCCGGCACCACCACTTCCGGATTGCAGATCACGCTGGCTGAGCAGCAGACGGTATCACTGGTCATCTATTCGGCCGATGGCCGCGAGGTCTTCCGGGAACCGGCCGCCGAACTGCCGGCGGGCGCTTACAGCTATGAGATACCCGCCTATCGGCTGGGGTCGGGCAACTATTACATCCGCCTGCAGCATGGCGATGGCCAGACCGTTCTGCCTTACTGTGTGCTCTGATCACAATTGGATGTTGGCGGGCTAAGCCGTACATTTGCGTCCTCAAAAAACGAACAAATGGGACGCGCATTCGAATATCGCAAGGAAAGGAAATTCAAACGCTGGGGCGCCATGGCCACAGCCTTTACCCGTGTAGGGCGTGAGATCGCCATTGCCGTAAAGAACGGCGGACCCAACCCCGAAGCCAATCCCAAGCTGCGTATCGCCATTCAGAATGCGAAGGCCGTACAGATGCCCAAAGACCGGGTGGAAGCTGCCATCAAGCGCGCTTCCAGCAAGGATGAAAAAGATTTTGAGGAAGTGGTATACGAGGGCATGGGCCCCGGCGGTGTTGCCATCATGGTAGAATGTGCCACCGACAATACCACCCGCACGGTAGCGAATGTGCGCGTGATCTTCTCAAAGAACGGCGGTGCGCTCGGCACCAGCGGTTCTGTGGGCTACCTCTTCGAAAGAAAAGGTATCTATAAAGTCGCCGCCGACAAGATCAACCTCGACGCTGTAGAACTCGACCTGATAGATGCAGGTGCCGAGGATGTGTATACAGATGACGGCACCGTATATATCGAAACTTCCTTCAACGATTACGGCAACATGCAAAAGAAGCTCGATGAACTCAACATCGAGATCAACGGCGCCGAACTACTCCGCATACCCATGCAAAAAAACACCGTCACCCCCGACATCGAAAAGCAGGTGAACAGCCTCATTGAGAAGCTGGAAGAGGATGAGGATGTGGTGAATGTGTTTCATAACATGGTGGAGAGTGAGGAATGAGGATTGAGTGGTGAGTGGTGAGTTGGGGGAATTTTTCAAAGAAGGTATTTTTATTTCGTGAGTCGTGAGTCGTGAATCGTGAGTCTTTGGCTCATGGGCATGATAGCGCGCAGTCCTTTTCATCGAAAACACCGATCACATCATGGGATTGCTTCGCTCGTTCGTGCCTCTCTCGCTCGCAATGACTTACAGT
>DAIMYJ010000102.1:8737-9880 GCA_036734545.1 Chitinophagales bacterium | reverse complement strand
CCGGGTTTTATTTGCATGTCTGACCAAAGGTCAGACGACCAAGTATGCTATTTCCCCTACGCACCTCCGCACCCACGCACCCACGCACACATGAATCCGCCGCGGCGGAAACACATGAACACAATCAAAGCAACAGATCATCTTCCACGCCTTCCGGTCGTTTCTGATTGAACTGTTCTCGCACGGCCTGTTTTTTTTCTTCGCGCTGGAGTATCAGCGTGGCCAGTAATCCGGGCGCCTCTTCCGGTAAGTGTTGGGCGAGTAATTTTTTCGCCTGGGCTTCGTCTACATCAATGCGGTAGAGTATCCAGAGTAATTTTTCAAATCTATGGTCAATGAGGAAGCTGATCATTTCCGACAGCGCGCGATGCGCAGCGTCGTTATCCGCCGGTGTCAGCATGGATGCCGGAACATCCAACTCGCCCAGTTGAGCGATCTCCTGCAGGGTATGTGCGCGCCAGTCAGTCAATGGTATGGTTTTTAACGGTTGAGTTGTTTTTCAGAAAGGCCCATGCCAAATAAAGCAAAATCATACCGCACAGGATCTTTCGGGTCGAATGTTCTTAAATTATCCGTCAGCTCGAGTGCGGCGAGCCAGTCTGCCTGTTTCCTTTCCAATAATCCCAATTTGCGTGCCACGCGTTCAACGTGAACGTCGAGGGGGCACACGAGCTGGTGGGGCTGTATCTGTTTCCATACGCCGAGATCCACGCCGGCATTGTCTGAGCGCACCATCCAGCGCAGGAACATGTTCAGTCGTTTACAGGCGCTCTTGCTTGCCGGGGTGGGCACGTGCTTGCGTGTGCGCGCAGGCGCATAGGGGTCGTTGAAGAACACTTCGTGGAAATGGGTGAGCATTTTTTCCACATGTGGGAGGTCGGCATATCCTTTACACAGGAACGCATCCTCCAGTGATTCGTGTTCTGCATACCATTTTCTGAAGAAGTGCAGAAAATAGAGGGTGTCGGTATAATTGAATGTCCTGTGCACGAACCCGCTGAAGCGTTTCAAATCCTCCTCTTCGCTGCTGCGAATGAAATCGTACGGCGCACCATCCATGAGTTGTATCAGCAACTGACTTTTCTGAATGATGGTAGTGCGCTGACCCCATGATAGCATGGCTGTCCAGAATCCCATGATCTC
>DAIMYJ010000102.1:0-8637 GCA_036734545.1 Chitinophagales bacterium | reverse complement strand
GCGGTCAGGTTTTGGAAGAGGAAGAAATCATAGAGACCGTGCAGGATCACCGCGCCTAAAAATCCGCGCAGCATCAGTGAGCGCTCGTTCTTGTGGCTGAATTTCGCGAGGCCGATGTAGTAGCCCATGACTGCAGCAAAGGTGGCATGTGCAGGCACCGCTGTTACCGCGCGCAGACCGGCAGTGCCGAAGGCAGCACCGGGTGTTTCGGCGCCGAATACATACATGAGATTCTCTATCGTGGCAAAGCCCATCCCTACCATCACTGCGTAGATGATACCATCATAAGGTTCATTGAAGTGCGGCTTTTTATAAGCATAATAACGCAGGAACAGATATTTGGAAAACTCCTCGCTGCCGGCAACGATTATAAAGGTGTAAATGGCCACGGATATCACTGAACTACCGGTGCTCCCGGGTACGAGTCCGGGCAGGATCGTCTCCAGGATGATCGCCGGCACCACACTGAAACAGCCGGCAAGAAAGCTGACCAGCAACACGCCGAACGGTTCGCGGTCATGCTTGTCCTTGGTATAAAAAAAGATCATGATGGCCACAGCCGGACCAACTGCAAGTGCCAATAATGCCAATGTTCCGAAATCCATGATGAATGTGAGATGAGGGATGAGGGATGAAGAATGAAATGTGGGTGATTAGTTACATTAAAGATACACTATAATGTCAGATCCTTTTGGAGGTCATATCCACTCCACTTTAAATTCCATGCACCTATTCAAGGTACCAGGAACCAAGGTGCATTTACCTACGCATCCGCCGCGGCGGACACATCTGCACATCACCCTATCGCCCGCTGCAGATCTTCCATCAGATCTTCTACGTCTTCAACACCTACGCTCAGGCGGATGAGTGAATCAACGAGTCCGTTCTTCAGTCGCTCTTCCTTAGGGATAGAAGCATGTGTCATGCTGGCAGGATGGCCGATGAGACTTTCCACGCCACCGAGGCTCTCGGCCAGACTGAAGAGGTGTGTGGAGGAAAGAATACGTTTCGCTTCCTCGAAGTCATCCCCTTTCAGTGTGAACGAAACCATGGCACCGAACATGCGCATCTGTTTTTTGGCAACGGCGTGGTTCGGATGATCTTCAAAACCCGGCCAGTATACTTTGTCCACCTTCGGATGCGTGCGCAGCCATTTCGCGATCACGGCTGCATTTTCACAACTGCGCTGCACCCGTAAATGCAGGGTTTTGATGCCGCGCAATACCAGGAAGCAATCCTGCGGACCAGGTACTGCACCGGTCGCATTTTGTATGAAATACAATTGATCGGCGAGCGCCTGATCTTTTACGATCACGGCGCCATGGATCACATCACTGTGGCCGCCCAGATATTTGGTGGCCGAGTGGATAACGATATCCGCACCGTGATCCAGCGGTGTTTGCAAGTATGGTGAAGCAAAGGTATTGTCTACACACACCAGGATATTATGCTTTTTTGCGATGGCGCAGATCGCGGCAATATCCACGATGCGAAGCATCGGGTTGGTGGGCGTTTCCACCCAGATGAGTTTGGTGTTCGGTCGGATGAGGCTCTCCAGATTTTGAGCATCACTCAGATCCGCAAAAGTGAAGTCCATGCCGAAGCGCGCATACACTTTCGTGAAGGCGCGATAAGTGCCGCCGTATAAATCGTTGTTGGCGATCACATGGTCGCCCTGACTGAAGAGTTTGATGATGCCGTCAGTGGCACCCAGGCCGCTGGAAAAACAAATACCGAACTTGCCGTTCTCGAGTGCTGCCAGATTATTCTGCAACACATGGCGGGTCGGGTTTTGTGTTCTGGCATATTCATACCCCTTATGATCACCCGGCGCTTTTTGCACATAGGTAGAGGTCTGGAATATCGGCGTCATGATCGCCCCCGTACTGGGATCCGGTTCTACACCGGCATGGATGACTTTTGTATTGAATTTCATATTGTTCGGATCAGTATCCAGCTGCCGCGTCAGCATGCGTTAAACAAGGCACGCTGTGCTGCAAGAAATTAAAATGTATGCACTACCAGACCGCTGCGCAGTTTCGGCTCAAACCAGGTCGATTTGGGCGGCATCACATTACCGCTGTCGGCAATATTGATCAACTGCTGAATGCTCACCGGATACAAGGCAATGGCAACAGCCATCTCACCGCTGTTCACGCGTTTCTCCAGTTCACCCAAACCGCGAATACCGCCAACAAAATCGATGCGCTTATCGGTACGCTGATCTTTAATACCCAGGATCGGATCCAGTAAATGATTCGACAGGATGGTCACATCCAACACATCGATAGGATCGTTGTCATTGTAAGTGCCTTGTTTGGCAGTGAGTTTATACCATTGTTTGTCGATATACAGACCGAACGCATGCAATGATTCGGGTTTGTAAGTGGCAGATCGTTTTTCAATTTCGAATTTCTCACCCACTTTCTGCAGGAATGCTTCCGTGCTCAATCCGTTGAGGTCTTTCACCACGCGGTTGTAATCCATGATCATCAGCTGGCTCGACGGGAAGATCACGCTCAGGAAGAAATTATACTCTTCATCGCCGGTATGCGCCGGATTCGCTTCTGCCATGCGCTTGCCCACTTTAGCGCTGGAGGCGCTACGGTGGTGACCATCGGCGATATACGTGAACGGAACACGGTTGTTGAACAGCGACATCAGGGCGCTGATGTGCTCGGCATCGTCGATCACCCAGAAAGTGTGCTGAATACCATCTTCTGCTGTGAAATCATATACGGGCTGTCCCGCAACCACCTTGTTCATCACCGCATCCACTTCCGCAACATCCGGATAGGTCAGGAATACCGGTTCGGGATGGCACTGCAATTCAAACATATGGCGAATGCGATCGTTCTCCTTTTCCGGGCGGGTGAATTCATGCTTCTTAATGATATCATTGAAATAATCTTCGATAGAAGAATTGGCAACCAGTCCCACCTGAGCATGACCATTCATGATCTGGCGATAGGCATACATATTGGCGGTACCGTCCTGACGGAAGGTGCCGTCGGTCTGAAAGCGCTTCCAGTTCTCCACGGCCTTGGCATATACGGCATCGGCATAGTGGTCGATGTCCTCCGGCAGGTCGATCTCCGGTTTACATACATGTAAGAACGACAGATCGTTGCCGGCGGCTTCTGCGCGGGCCTCTTCACTGTTGAGCACATCGTAAGGGCGACTGGCCACTTTGGCGGCGTTTTCAGGTGCGGGCCTCCAGCCCATGAACGGTTTAATGATTGCCATTAGTTGGAATTTTCCGCAAAGATAGAATAAACAGCCTGTTTCCCTACTGGCGGAACGCCCTTGGATTGCTCGCGGGAAGTTGTATTTTTATCCATGAAAATTTTTCTTATGCAACAGCAATACAAAACGCAAAACAACCTCCGTCTGGCCGCTTACTCAGCAATGGCCGCCGCACTTACCGCCACGCTCTCCGACGCCAGTGCGGAAGTGGTCTACAACGATATCGATGATGTGACTGTCGGGGTAGGGGATGTGTTTGAAGTGGATGTCGACGGCGACGGCACGTTCGATTTCGTGTTCCAGGGTGGCAGCACCACCGGCACCGGCGGCACCTGGTCATTCGTATCCGTATTCGGATATGTTACCTCAGCAGGCATCGGAAACGCCGAGAACCAGATCATCGGCTATACCGGCTCCTTCTATAACTATGGCAGTGCGCTGGTGGAAGGCGCCCTGATCGGTCCCGACGGCCCGTGGCTGGATTATCCCAGTTTATCCAATTCGGCCGTACTCGCCTCCAATTTTTATGGTTCCACCTATGGTCAATTCCCCGGACTGGGCGAACGCTTTATCGGCTTCCAATTCACCGTGCTCGGCAATATCCATTACGGATGGATGCGCGTAGAAGCAGATATCGATCCCGCCTATGTTACCATCTATGACTTCGCTTATGAGGCTAACCCCGGTCAGCCCATTGAAGCCGGTTCTGTGGTAAGCACAGTTGATGTGCAGGATCTGCCTGTAGGAACGATACAGGCATACAGTTTTGATCAGACGGTGTTCATCAATCAGAATGGCAGCCTGACCAATCCGTTAGTTACTGTCTATGACCTCAGCGGAAAACAGGTGTTTGCTGCCACCATGCAGGATTATGCGATGCAGATAGACCTGTCGCGATGCGCTGCCGGCAATTATCTCGTGCATATCGGCGCGGATGCGGGGCAGTACACGAAGCAAGTCCATATTCAGTGATACGCTGATAGAAATACGTTCAAGGCCATCTTCGGGTGGCCTTTTTTATTTTCCCCAAACCCCGGAACGTCATGCCTGTTGCCACCGGTGCAGCCCTCGGATGACCGCCATGCCGATGCCGGGAACTGACCGATGTCATTGATTTTTTTGCGAAAATGCCGGAACTTATGTCCATAAATGTAATGACATGAAAACGGTAAGAACTACGTCTGTACACAACAGGCTTAGGCAATATTCAGTATGCGCCGGAGCAGTTGCCCTGCTGCCGACCCTGGCGAATGGTGAAGTGATCTATAATGACATTCCGGATCTGGTGATCGACAACGGATACTATGGCGTTGACATTGATGGCAATGGCATGGTGGATTTTATTTTTGAGGTCGATTATCCGGTTTTTGATGTGCCCATGGCTATGATGAGCGGGCACCGGCATGGATATGGAAATGCCTCCAACCGGTTGATGGGATTTCAGGGCTCGTCGTTCGGCAACCAGTATTTTGTCAGTGCACTGGAACCCGGCGATCGCATTGCCTCCGGTGAGGAGTGGTTGTATGCGTATCCTGATATGATCAGCTATTATTATTTTCCGATGCTGGCGTTTGATTGGGGTGCACTTGGTGTGCAGGGAGAATTTGTGGATGCAGAACCGCATATCGCCGGTCTCCGCTTTTTAGCTGAGGATGGATTGCATTACGGGTGGATGCGTTTGCAGGTGCAATTGTATCCTACGGTGATCACGATCATGGATTATGCCTATGAAGCGGATGTTGAAACCCCGATCCGCGCAGGTGTTACAGATGGATGCTTCACGCCATCCGTGGTGGGCACCGCAGCGATCACGACGGAATCTGCACGCGTGCACTGGAACACAGTTGGCTCTGCTGATTATTATGTTGTGCGATATAAACCCGATGCCGATTCAATATGGACACTCAAAGCCACCAATGCGCCGAAGACCTATCGCGTATTGCGGTCACTGGATTGCGGTACACCGTATAGCTGGCAGGTAAAAGCCGTGTGTGCCGATGGCAGTGAAACAGATTATTCGGCACCGGTGAGCTTCACCACCTGGGCATGTCGCATGCAGGAAGAAATGCAGACGGAATATGCGCCGGATGTCATCGTTTCGGATGATGCGCTGCAGGTGATCAGCACCATGCCCGGTGTTGTAACCGTACAGGTGTTTGACCTCACCGGCAGAAGCATGGAAATAGCTCAGGGCGAAGGAACGATCACAATGCATGCAGACGATTGGCCGGCAGGCATGTATATCGTGCACATGCAGTGTAACGGTGAGCGGTACGACCGCAAGATCATGATCAGCAGATAAGACCGGATGCGGGTCAGTTCACCCTGAAGGTGTCTATCCCCTTATCCAGAAAATCGATGATCTGTTTCGCAGCTGCGATACCGGCGTTCACATTGGCTTCTTCCGTTTGTGCACCCATTTTTTTGGGCGGATAGAAAGTGCGCTTAGCGAATTTCTCTTTGAAGGCGGCTTCATTTTTCGGAACGAAATCGCTGAGGTATTGAATGTCGTTGCGCTCTTCCATAATGCGCAGCAGGTCATCTTCATTCACTACATCCAGACGTGCGGTGTTCACGATAGTGCCACCTTTCGGTAAGAGGCGCAGCAGATGATAATTGATCACGCCTTTGGTTTCGGGTGTGGAGGGCAGGTGCAGCGACACATACTGGCAGTGTTCGAAGATATCCTCAAAACTGCTGGCCGGTGTTACGCCGTCGATCTGCAGGGCGAGGCGATCCATGTTGCGCTTGTAGGCAAATACTTCCATGCCAAAGCCGCGACCGATCTGCGCCATATAGCGCCCGATATTGCCATAGCCCACGATACCCAGATTTTTTCCGCGCAGTTCACTGCCGGAGCCTCCGCTGAATTGTTTGCGCGCCATGAAGAGCATCATACCAAATGCACATTCGGCAACCGCGTTGGCATTTTGTCCCGGCGTGTTCATGCAGATGACATTGTTGGCGGAGGCCGCTTTCAGGTCGAGGTTATCATACCCGGCGCCTGCGCGCACGACGATCTTGAGATGCGGACCGGCCTGAATGACTTCGGCATCCACGATATCGCTGCGCACGATCAGCGCATCGGCTGCAGCAACGGCGTCGAGCAATTGCTGCTTGTCAGTATAGTTCTCCAGTAATGCCAGTGTATGTTTGGCAGATTCCACCACCTTGCGGATCTTCTCCACGGCTTCGGGTGCGAAAGGTTTTTCTGTAGCTAATAAAATGGTACTCATTGGTTAGGGTTCAAACTGTGAATTATTGATGTGCTGATTTGCTCATGCCTTGATGCAGTCAAGAGATCAATGTAACAATGCAGTCTAGTTATCATGCACCAGCATCGCCATCTTAAATACATCTGCACATTAACGCATTTGCATCCGCCGCGGCGGACACATCAGCACATTATTGATCATCCTTTTTTCGCTGCAAATGCATCCATCAGGTTAACGAGGTGCTGGACAGATTCGAGCGGAAGGGCATTATATAAGGAGGCGCGCATACCGCCTACGGAGCGGTGACCGGCGAGGCCAACACATTTGTTTTCCTTCGCGAAGGCGAGGAATTCCGGTTCCAGATCGCGGTTCTCCATAATGAAGTTCACGTTCATCCATGAGCGGTCCTCTTTAGCAACGGTGCCTTTGAACAGTGGGTTGGTATCGATGGCATTATATAAGAGGTCGGCCTTTGCCTTGTTAGTCGCTTCGATGGCCGCCAGTCCTGTTTCCTTTATCCAGCGGAGGGTAAGCATGGTCACATAGATGGCGAATACCGGAGGCGTGTTAAACAGGCTGTTCTCTTTAATATGTGTGCGGTAATCCATCATAGTAGGAATGGTGCGGTTCACCTTGCCCAGCAGGCTTTCCTTCAGGATCACGAGGGTAACCCCGGCTGGACCGATATTCTTTTGAGCGCCGGCATATATAAGATCGAACTGTGAGAAATCGCAGCGGCGGCTGAAGATATCCGAGCTCATATCCACCACATAAGGCACCGGGCTTTTAGGATAGTGCTGATACTGGGTGCCGTAGATAGTATTATTAGAGGTGATATGGAAGTATTTGAGCGTATCCGGGATGGTATATCCTTTAGGGATATGCGTATAGTTATCCGGTTCGGAGGTAGCCAGTTCCAGCACATTGCCGAATTGTTTGGCTTCTTTCATAGCTTTTTTAGCCCAGGTGCCGGTGTTGGAGTATCCGGCGGTATCAGCCGAATCCAGCAGGTTCATGGGCACCATTCCGAACTGTGTGGAGGCGCCGCCCTGCAGGAAGAGCACTTTGTATTCATCACCGAGGCCGGCGAGTTCCTTGATGAGGGCCGTGGCTTCATCGATAACCGCCTGAAAATCTTTGGAACGGTGAGAGATCTCCAGGATGGACATTCCGAGGCCGTTAAACTCCTGAACTGCCTGTGCTGCCTGGGTCAGGACCGCCTGTGGCAGTATGGCCGGACCGGCGTTGAAATTGTGAACTTTCATATTTTTTTCGAGGTTTATTTGTTTATATTGAAATATCTGTTACCTTTGCACTCCCAATTCGTTCTTTATAGGGTTCACAGCGCAGGGTAAGCGGCTCAAAAATACAACTTCCGACCTTTTTGGAAAGTGAGAAAAGTCAATTGTTGGGAAAGTCGGGAAATGTAGAGCTGGTGCGGGTTTGAAAAAATATTTCATTTTTTTTGGCCTAAAATTTGACAATGCGACTTTGGTTGCATTACCTTTGTGTCCCATTTCGAAAAAAATGAGGGCCCGGTTCGCCGGGTGATCATATAAGTTCTTTGAAGTATTGGAGAAACAACTAGTAGCAAGTTCAGGAAAGATTACTGAAGTCAATTACACTTACATTTTTTAACAATGGAGAGTTTGATACTGGCTCAGGATGAACGCTAGCGGCAGGCTTAATACATGCAAGTCGAGGGGTAACAGGTCCTTCGGGATGCTGACGACCGGCAAACGGGTGAGTAACGCGTATGCAATCTACCTCTAACTGGGGCACAACTTTGGGAAACTGAAGCTAATTCCCCGTAACAATACGGAATCGCATGGTTCTGTATTTATAATTCCGATGGTTAGAGATGAGCGTGCGTCCGATTAGATAGTTGGCGGGGTAACGGCCCACCAAGTCTGCGATCGGTAGCTGATGTGAGAGCATGATCAGCCACACGGGCACTGAGACACGGGCCCGACTCCTACGGGAGGCAGCAGTAGGGAATATTGGGCAATGGAGGCAACTCTGACCCAGCCATGCCGCGTGAAGGATGAATGTCCTATGGATTGTAAACTTCTTTTGTTAGGGACGAAACCCCTGGATTCATCCGGGGCTGACGGTACCTAAAGAATAAGCACCGGCTAACTCCGTGCCAGCAGCCGCGGTAATACGGAGGGTGCAA
>DAIMYJ010000101.1:6562-9918 GCA_036734545.1 Chitinophagales bacterium | reverse complement strand
ACTCACCCACTCACCCACTCACCCACTCACCCACTCACCCACTCACCACTCACCACTCACCACTCACCACTCACCCACTCACCCACTCACCCTCCCACCGCTCACCGCATACACTGCACCTCATACATCTCCTTGCACAACTCATTGCCCATCAGCGCGCCTTCGCTCCAGTCGGTGCAGGCTTCTTCGTCGCGCATGAGGTTGAAGTAGGCGAAGCCGCGCTGATATAGCGCATCCACGGCTGCGGTCTCCAGTGTGATCACTTTGGTGAGGGCGTTCACGGCCTCCTGATATTTATGCTGACGGTTGGCAATGTAGCCGATGTAGTACCAGGAATCCGCATCATCGGCATGGATCTCCACCACGCGCGAAAAATCACGGGAGGCGGGCACCAGGCTGTCCATCGCCAAAAAGCACAGTCCGCGGTTGAAAAGGCCATCGGTATTGTTCGGATTCGACTGCAGCACTTTGTTGAAATCTTCCACAGCCTCGGCATATTTACCGAGGGTATAGCGGGTAAAGGCACGCTCGAAGAAGGCCGCCATATACGAAGGATCATAATACAGCGCCTTGGTATAAGCCGATATCGCCTCCTCATAGCGCTCGATCGCAAAAAGCGTGTAGCCTTTCCAGTAATACGCCTTGGCTTCTCCCGGTTTCATCAGGATCACCTGATTGAAGTCGAAGATGGCGGCATCGAAATACCCGGCGAAATAATTGCATAATCCGCGGTTGTAATAGGCCTCCGGATAATCCGGCGCCAACATGATGCACTCGGTATAATCGCTGATGGCGCCCGTGTAATCGTGTTGCTCATACTTTTCATAGCCCATCGCAAACCACTGATCGGCTGTCTGCGCCACCCCGGAGGTTAAGGCCATCACCAGGCAGAGGCCTGTCATGAGGATGTTCTTACTGCTCTTCAACATGCTGCAAAGGTAAGGGATTTGCCCTCCCTGCCATCCGCATAAACCTTGCCAGAAGCTTGTATTTCAGGTAAAAAAACCTAACTTAGTAAGACCTAAACACCATTACGCCTATGCAAAGAACTGTCTACGCCTTCCTCCTGCTGCTGATCACCGCAACCGCCGCAATAGCGCAAACGCCGGTGTTCTTCGATGATTTTGAGAGCGGACTCGACAACTGGGAAACCACCGGCCTCTGGAATACCACGACCGACGAATCGTTCAGTCCCACCCACTGCCTCACCGACAGCCCCGACGGCAACTATCCGGATATGTTCAGCTCCGAAGTGACCATGGTGGTGGATGCCGACCTCTCCACGGCACTCGACGCCGATATCCAGTTTCAGGCGCTGGTAGACTTAGAGACCGCATTCGACTATGTGTATATCGATGCCTCCGCAGATGCCGGTGATACCTGGACCAATGTCTATATCATGAACGGGGAGGATATGTTCACCTGGACACTCTACACCGTCCCCATCGGCGCCTTTACGGGCAGCCCAACCGTGCGCGTGCGCTTCCGCTTTGTGAGCGATGCGGCGTATAATGTCGACGGGCTTTATATCGACGACTTTACTATCAACAAATACAACGTGGATGTATCGCCACCGCTCATCCTGCACAACCCGCCATACCTCTACGAAGGCAATCTCGGCGAAACTAGCTTTAATGCGGAGATCGTGGATGCTTCCGGCATTTCTTCCACCACCCTGTATTACAATACCGACGGCGGCGCCTTCTCGGCGATCAGCGGTGTGAATGTGGGCGGTGATATCTATTCTTTCACCATCCCCGAATATGCCCCCGGCACCTGGATCAGCTATTACATCCAGGCCGTGGATGATTTCGGATTTCCAAATACTGCAGTTACCGATACCTTCGAATTCATCACCGGGAATTATATCGTGTATGACGACCCGGCCATCGATTTTGTTGCCGACATCGGTACCGCCAGTATGACCGGATATGCCTATGCCGCCGTGAAGTTCACACTCACCGGCGAAACGGATATCGTTACGGCCATCATTCAGAATTATACCGACTACATGCGTCCGAATGACAATATCCGTTTTCACGTGTGGGCTGATGATGGCGGTTACCCGGGGGATGATCTCATCACTCCGTTCTATGTGACCCCCGAACCCACTCTGCTGGCACCGAATAAGGGAACCCGCATCGATCTGCGCGGATTCACCGAGCTCGAAGGACTGGTAGGTGATGTGTTCATCGGTTACGATGTGCCCGGCGGCGTAGCCTGGCTGTCATACGCCAGCACCGGTGTGATCAACCGCAGCTATGTGCAGAGCGGTTTCGGATGGACAGAATTCTTTGGCGATTTCCATTTCCGCCTCGTCACGGCAGAAGTCACCGGCGCTCCCGAAGCACTCTACAGCTATACCGCCGCTGCAGAGCCGACCCTCAACTTCACCGACGAATCCACGAATTCGCCTACATCATGGTACTGGGATTTTGACGACGGATACACTTCTTCTCTTGAAAATCCGGTGCACACCTTCCTGTCGAATGGTGTCTATAACGTATGCCTCACCGCCACCAACGCCGTGGCCAGCGATACCTATTGCGAACTCATCAATATCGACACCTACGCTGTTCCCGTGGTGGACTACACCTACGACGGCGATCCGGTGGTAACCTTCACCGATATCAGTTTGAACACGCCCACATCATGGTCCTGGGATTTCGATGACGGCACTACAAGTGATCTGCAAAACCCGGTGCATGAATTCCCGGAAGACGGCGTCTATTACGTATGCCTCACCGCCAGTAATGCCGAAGGCAGCGGCACCATGTGCAAACTCGTCAATATCTCTAACACGCCTAAAGTGCCTGTGGTCGATTTCAGCTGGGAGATCTCCGGTACCACTGCGATATTCACCGACCTCTCCACCAACGCTCCCGATTATTGGGAATGGGATTTTGGCGATGGCGGTACCAGCACTGAACAGGACCCTTCGCATTTCTATCCCTCTCCGTCATCCTATACCGTGTGCCTCACCGCAGGCAATGTGGCAGGAGAATCCACCACCTGTAAAGTGCTGAACTTTAATTCGGTGGATGCACTGACCGGGGTGGAGATCACCGTGTCACCTGTTCCGGCGATGCATACCCTGCAGGTGACGACAGGGGTGGCAGGTGATTACCTGGCGGAAGTGTTCACTGCGGCAGGCGTGCAGGTTTCCACCTTCACCCTCGTGCAGTCCGCTGCGCTGGATATCAGCTCCTATGCGGCAGGCACCTATTTCCTGCGCATCAGCAGTGCAGGCAAAAGCACCGTGATCCCCTTCGTCAAACAATAATTCGCTACTAACCCAATATCCGAAAATACCGCCGGTCGTCGCAAGATGATCGGCGGATCTTTTTTATGAGGGA
>DAIMYJ010000101.1:4874-6462 GCA_036734545.1 Chitinophagales bacterium | reverse complement strand
TCCGAAAATACCGCCGGTCGTCGCAAGATGATCGGCGGATCTTTTTTATGAGGGATGAGGGATGAGCGCACGTGCACTTCACCCCTCCGCTTTGCGCCTCTGCGTGCCCCAAACCTAACCGCTTCCACACCTTTAACTCCCAAAACCCTTACCTTTGCACCCTCAAACAACACCATGGGTCTTAAATGCGGTATCGTAGGGCTTCCGAATGTGGGGAAGTCGACATTGTTCAACGCCCTGTCCAGCGCCAAAGCGCAGGCAGCGAATTTCCCCTTTTGCACCATCGAGCCGAACGTAGGTGTGGTTACCGTTCCCGACCCGCGCCTGAACAAACTGGCCGAACTGGTGAACCCCGAACGCATCGTGCCCACCACCATTGAGTTTGTCGACATCGCCGGACTCGTAAAAGGCGCCTCGAAAGGGGAGGGGCTGGGTAATAAATTCCTCGCCAATATCCGTGAGACCGATGCCGTGATCCATGTGGTGCGTTGCTTCGACGATCCCAATATCGTGCATGTGCATGGCAACGTGGATCCTATCCGCGACAAAGAGATCATCGACTATGAGTTGCAGCTGAAAGACCTCGAGACCATCGAAACACGCATCACCAAGTCACAGCGGGCTGCCGGGGCAGGGGATAAGGATGCGAAAAAACTCATGGATGTGCTCACGGCACTCAAAGCCCATCTCGAACAGGGCAAGAGTGCGCGCAGTCTGGCACTCGATAAGGACCAGCTGGAAGTGATCAGCGACCTCTTCCTTCTCACCATCAAACCCGTGATCTATGTGTGCAACGTGGCCGAGAGTGAACTGCAAACAGAGAACGCATTCGTAAAACAACTCCGCGAAGCCGTAAAGGAAGAAGACGCCGAAGTGATCGTGGTAAGCGCCAATATCGAAAGCGAGATCGCGCAGCTCGACAGCTATGAGGACAAGCAACTGTTCCTCGCCGACCTCGGCCTCGCCGAAAGCGGTTTGAACGTGTTGATCCGCGCCGGTTACAAACTGCTCAACCTCATCACCTATTTCACGGCCGGCGAAAAAGAAGTGCGTGCCTGGACCATCCACCGCGGCATGTTCGCCCCGCAGGCTGCCGGTGTCATCCACAGCGATTTCGAAAAAGGATTTATCCGCGCCGAAGTCATCGCCTACGACGACTACATCAAATACGGCTCAGAAGCCGCCTGCCGCGAAGCCGGTAAGTTACGCCTCGAAGGCAAGGAGTATGAAGTGAAGGACGGCGATGTGATGCATTTCAGGTTCAATGTCTGACAGGTAAGAAGAAGATTCGAAGGTTTGAAGGTTCGAAGATTCGAAGGGGGCTTTGTGTACTTCACCGCACCCTCCGCTCCGCCGCGCTCTCCGCGTGAAATCCACTCGACTAAGTTGATCAACACATAATGTATCTATGCCGTACGGCAGGATAGATCAGGCGCCAGGCCGTTGACGGACAGTAGCTTGTCCAGGCGTATCTCTGCACCTGTATCGGTATACATATATTCAACACCATCCCGTGTGCGCAGATCGGTGATACGGGTGTGCAGTTCAGTTTCTGTGCCGGTGTCGGCCACATAGAGCAGCTGCACCG
>DAIMYJ010000101.1:0-4774 GCA_036734545.1 Chitinophagales bacterium | reverse complement strand
CGGGTGTGCAGTTCAGTTTCTGTGCCGGTGTCGGCCACATAGAGCAGCTGCACCGCAACACCACGCACGGCCAGCGCCTCCAGATGGTCGTAGTACGAACAGGATATAGGCTGATAGTCTTGCATGGAGGTGAAACAGCCGTTCAGGCCTTTGCGTTCCGTTTACGTTTTTTCTGCGCCGGCCCTTCGCCCGGAGCGTGTTTCATTTTCCCCGCCCACCACACATCAAAGCGGATCACCTCATAGCCCAGCGGGTAGCAATAGTATTCACCGCTGTTGGACTGCAACAGGTCGAATTCAGCCTGCATTTTGCGGGTGGTAAGGTCAAAATCAAAGTTCTCCTTCACCAGTCGGTTCAACAGCTTGAGAATAAGCTTAGGCCGGGCCGTGCTTTCCTTCTTGATATCGCTCAGCAGCTTACGGAAGGTCTCCAGTCGATACGGCAGCCAGTCGTAATGATGCAGTTCAACAATGCACATCATCTCCAGGATCTTATACCCCAGTCGCCACCCCGAACGATCCGATTTCAGGAATGAATGCCGGTTCAACAGGTTTAGCGCACTCTTATGGTCTTTATTCAGGAATTTGATGTTGGCGTCGTAGTAAAGCCAACGGGAGTAGTTAAAGCTCCCGCGTTTTATGAATTTACTATTCCTTAAGGAATCAACGGTTGCTTCTCCATTCGTATAATCTTTGTTTCCAATTTGAGCGCAGAAAAGCAAACCTTTTTGAGTTATGGAATTGGCCCCTTCCTTAAAAAAGTAGTTACTGGCCTCAATACTATGTTCGATGGATTTATTGTATTCACCTAAATGAAGATAGGCTAAGCTAAGCATAATGTGCGCACCGCCAAGGTTGTCGCTTGACTTAAGAACTAAATTGCCATTTACTAAGCCAAGAAATTCTTTGGCATACTTTAGATTTGATTTAAAATCTTGAGTTAACTCAGTATATTCAAGTTGACTTCTTAAGTAGTAAAATGCAATTCTTACAGAAGGATTTTTTTTTGTTATTTCTCCTAAGTTTTCTGTTGCCAATTTTGCAACTTCAACCTGAGACTTCGATTTGTTTGCGCTATACAAGCCTGGAACTAGCAGTTGCTTAAAGTAATCTTGTGCTAAAATTGATTCAGTTTGGAATTCGATATCTTTAAAAATGTTATCCTTGAACCGAGCATAGACAGTTGGGCCTTTATGAACTTGTTTCGAGTTTATTAGGATTTCATTCACTAGCACATTTAAAGTTGGCAGCTCATATTTTTTTGCAAGCTGTTCTGCTTTCCTAAGTAATTCAAAAGAGTGGTCTAATAGATTGCGATTATCTAGAATAAAGTACTCTGTCATAAGCAGGTGAATCGAATATCTAACCCAATGAGATTTTGAGAAGAAGGTAGAGCTGTCGATATCTACTGAAAGCACCTTTAAGACATCGTGATAAAGCCTAGACTTTAGCATTGAAAATGCGGCTCCTGTAGGGCTGTTAATTAATTTTGCGGCTTCTATGTCACTTATTTCAGGATTATTTCTCGCAATTTCAAATAGTTTTATTTTTAAATTGTTCCTTTTTTTACCGCTTAGTTCTGCGTATTTGTAGTACAATCGTATTTCCCGAGGAGAAAGGGTTTTAATGAGTTTGGTTATTTTTTCCATTGTACTGTTACGGCTTTGTTACGTCACATATCCTACTTTCGCATCAGTTGTTATTCACTACCGGTTCCGATGTGCGCATAAGGCTGAAAGCCTTGCTTTCAATGGGTTCCGGAGTATAGCACTGATAATCTTTAAAAAGTAGTTCATCACTAAATATCACAAACCTAAAATTCACGAATATGGCAATCATCTTCTCCATTCTGATGTCTCTTGGCTTCATTTCTACTCCTTACCAGTCAGATGTTAAGCACCAGGATCCTACAAAATTTGACTCAACCTATTCAACCACTACCCGCGGTACAATTGAATGGGACGAAAACCATTGATCAGCTTTTAGGTTACTTTTCTACGCTAATATAGGAACTGTTAATTAATTAACAGAAAAAAATATATATGTCCTTGAAAATCAAGGATATATGGGTCCGCTATGTCCATAATTGGATGTTAGAGGACTCATTTTTTTTCCTTGTTCCCACCCCCTGCCCGTCCGACCTTAGCATCATCGTTAGCGATACAGCAGCGATCAAACGAACGGGTATATGATTCACACGCTATTACCACACGACACGACACACGAAAAAAGTATGCTGGCTGCGGTCAGGGAAACCCTGGCTGCGTTGTATTGCCCTGACGAAGGTTGGAAGATCTTCCAGCGTTTCCGGTGGAACACGAACATTCCGGAGATGATCATTCAGAAGGAAAGCAAGAAAGGCTGCGAGCGCATCCTGGTGAGCTTCCTACTGAAGCAGGGGAGCAACCTTTCCCAGCATGAGATCCAAGAATTGACTTACCGCCTGCAGCACGACTCTGCAAACCGATCGAAATGTATTCTGGTAGTGGAAGACCGCGATACTGCGCGGAGTATCCCTGCCGACATGGAAGTGGTTTCCCTGGAGGACATGTTGCAGCCCAAGATAAGGGCCACGGAACCGAAGCTTGTTGCTTGATTTAACCCCTTAATCCTAACCCTTCAGGATTTCGTGGCCCATCTTATCTCTCTTTGTGAGCAGATAGCCTTCATTGTGTGCATTGGGCAATATCTCAATTGGGGTATTGCCCATTATTTCTAAGCCATACCCTTTCAGCGCCACACGCTTTTTCGGGTTATTGGTGATGAGATTGATCTTGCGTATGCCCAGGTCGCGAAGTATCTGTGCCCCTACGCCGTAATCGCGCTGATCCATCGGGAAGCCGAGTTCAATATTCGCTTCCACGGTGTCGCGCCCTTCTTCCTGCAGCTTGTAGGCCTTGAGTTTGTTCAAAAGACCAATTCCTCGGCCTTCCTGCTGCATGTACAACAGCACCCCGCTGCCGTTCTTATCGATCATCTGCATGGCGGCATGCAGCTGGTCGCCGCAATCGCAGCGCAAGCTTCCCAGGATATCGCCGGTGGCACAGCTGCTGTGCACGCGCACGAGCACGGGCTCTTCGTCTTTCCAGTTGCCTTTTACCAGCGCCAGATGCACTTCTCCGGTGGTGGTCTGTGTGTAGGCATGTAGCGTAAAGTGCCCGTATTTGGTGGGCAGCTGCACTTCTACTTCTTTATGGATGATGGTCTCCGTTTGCAGTCGGTATTCGATCAGGTCCTTGATGGAGATGATCTTTAGATCGAACTTCTCGGCCACCTTTACCAGATCACTGAGGCGGGCCATGGTGCCGTCTTCGTTCATGATCTCCACCAACACGCCGGCGGGTTCGAAACCGGCCATGCGGGCCAGGTCTATGGTAGCCTCTGTGTGGCCGGCCCTGCGCAGTACACCGCCTTTTTTGGCGCGCAGCGGAAAGATATGTCCGGGCCTCGCCAGGTCTTTGGCGGTCATCTCGGGATTGATAAGCGCCTTGATGGTCAGCGCGCGGTCTGCTGTGGAGATACCTGTGGTACAGCCGTGGCCGATCAGGTCTACCGATACGGTGAACTGCGTGCTGTGGAGCGCGGTGTTGTCGTCTACCATCAGGTTCAGTTCCAGTTCATCGCAACGATCTTCGATCAGCGGCGCGCAAATAAGTCCGCGGCCGTGGGTGGCCATGAAGTTGATGATCTCGGGCGTTACGTTGCGGGCAGCCGTGATAAAATCCCCTTCGTTCTCGCGGTTCTCATCGTCCACTACGATGATGAGTTTACCGTTACGGATATCCTCTATGGCTTCGGGGATGCTGTGCAGTTTTATTTCTTCCATCAGTTGTTCAGCTATTGATATTCCGCTGAGTAGGACTCCAGGTGCCTGAACGTATGCCGCGCATATATTTGAACGCGCCCTGCAGCAGGGCCAGGTTCATCAGGTAGAAGTACGCCACCAAACGGAGTGCAAAGGTATGGATATTCATCCGCACCAACAGCCTGTCGGCCAAAGGTGAGAGTATGCCCGCTACCTGCAGTATGAACGCTGCCTTGAAAAAAAGGTTCTGATCCCACAACAGCAGCGAGGTGAGGAGCATGAGGATCAGCAGGAAAGGCCCCATCCAGCGCAGGAATTTATGCGACAGGAAGCTGAAGCCGGCGCCCGACAGCGGGTTCAGCAGCATGCGCCAGTATACACTCAGGTTCTGGTAATTACCGGCCGAGATGCGCACCTTGCGTTTGTATTCTTCCTCCACCAGATTGCTCACGTCTTCCAGCGCGCGGGCATCGAGATCACAGATGGCTTTTTTGCCACTGCGGATCACGTGCATGGTGATGTAAAAATCTTCCATGAGGAAATTGCGCGGTATCTCGGGGAACAGCTCCCTGCGGATGGCATAACAGGCTCCGAAAGCGCCCATGGTAGTACCCCACAGCACACCTTCATAATATTTCATGTAGTTCTCACGCCGGATATAGGTTTCTTCCTGATGCGATATGCCATCTGCCCGCATACCGGTGTTGATGATATTGGCACCTACGAGTCCCACCGCCGCATCGCTGAAATGGGCTACGAGCTTCGGGATGGTTTGGGGTTGGAAGAAAATATTGGCATCGGTGGGGATGAGGATATCTGCCTGTATCTCAGGGGCCATGCTGTTGAGGATGGCACTTTTTCCGTTCCTGCCTCCGAACCTCCTGAACGTGATGTTGAGGCCCTCCTGCTGCATACGGCTGATGATGGCATCGGTCGCATCCGTGGAAGCATCGCTGCCGATCCACATGGC
>DAIMYJ010000100.1:2831-9953 GCA_036734545.1 Chitinophagales bacterium | reverse complement strand
GGACGGATAAATTGCGCTTGCATTTGTCTCGAGACCCGATACTCGCTACTCGATATCAATTTTATAAGTAGGTGAATGAGGTATGAGTTATGAAACACATCCTTCTTTGGATGTAATGAGTCTCCTATAACTTACAACTTACAACCTATAACCTACAACCCTCATCCCACACCGACCGGATCAGGAATAAAATAATGCCGGTCAGGGGAGTACCACATTATCCAACAGCCGCACGCCGCCAACGATCACACTGGTGATAGCTACTTTTTTTTGTGTGCCGGGATGGATGGGTTCGAGCGTGTCGCCGTCCAAAAGCAGGAAATAATCTACATGGAAATCGGGAATGCTGTTGAGCGCCTGAGTACCCATTCCTGAGATCTCATCACTGCTCAGCAAGGGTTCCAAAGAACATGCGTATTGCAGGGTGGCATATATGGCACCGGCCCGATGCCGGAGTGCCGGGCTGAGGCGAACATTCCGCGATGACATGGCCAGTCCGTGCGCTTCCCGGATAATGGGGCAGATGACCAGTTGCACATCTTTTGGTGACCATACAGCAGCCGCTTCAGGTGAAGTCTGATGTGCAGCCTCCATATGCGATAACAGCCTGCGAATGACCATACATTGCTGGTAATCCTTCTGTCCCATGCATAGGTAGTCGGGAACGGCGGTTTCGATGAGTGTTTTTACCACCTGGGCTACGCCGGCAAAGTGCCCCGGGCGTGAGGCCCCCTCCAGACGGGTGTCCAGCCCCCGTAGGTCGATGACCGCGCCCTCCTGAGTGCCATTGGGGTATACATCCTCCACACCGGGCAGATACAGGTAGTCGCAGCCGGCATTTGCGAGCATTTCTGCGTCCTTTTCGGGCTGACGGGGGTATTTCTCCAGGTCTTTGGGGTCGTTGAACTGGGTGGGGTTCACAAATACGCTGGCCACGGTGATATCGGCCCGCCGACGGCTTTCGGCCACCAGGCTCAGGTGCCCCTCATGGAGGGCACCCATGGTGGGAACGAAGCCGATAGTGCGTCCTTCGGCACGGTGGCGGAGGAGTATGGGCGTGAGCTCGGAGCGGCGGGTAATGACCTGCATGTCAATGGTGGTAAAGGTTTCAGCCGATCATTAAGACCTGTTAAAAAAGTCCGTGTTCGGGTTGTATAATTAATAACTGCTAACTATTTTGTAACTTTGCACCTCAAAATTAACCTTCTGAGGAGATTAGGGAAATCTATCCCCTTTTGTACCGAAACAGATCTTTGCCTATGGAAAAGAAGCGTGTGCTGATCATTACCCAGGAAATGCAGCCTTACCTGAATGGTTCCGATATCGGCGATATTGCCCGTGAACTCCCCCAGTATGTGCAGGATCAGGGAAATGAGATCCGTGTTTTAATGCCCCGCTACGGCACTATCAACGAACGCCGCCACCGCCTCCACGAAGTGGTTCGCCTCAGCGGTATGAATATCATTATCAACGACGACGACTATCCGCTCATCATCAAGGTGGCCTCCGTGCCCGGCGCCCGGATGCAGGTATACTTCCTCGATAACGATGATCTGTTCAAACGCAAGCACGTGTTCCACGACGAGAACAATAAGTTCTTCGACGATAACGCCGAACGCATGGTCTTCTTCTGTAAGGCCGCCCTCGAGACCGTTAAGAAATTCCAGTGGGCCCCCGATATTATCCATTGCCACGGCTGGATGACCAGTCTGGTGCCGCTCTATATCAAAACCACCTATAAGAACGAACCGGTGTTCCAGAACGCCAAGGTGGTTTACAGCATGTATAAGGGCACCCATGAGGAAAAGCTCAGCAAGGACAAATTCCTTGAAAAAGCGCCCATCAGCACCCATATCGAGAAGGAACACCTCAGCGAGTATAAGGAATATAATCACCTCGGCCTCAGTAAAGGCGGCGCCAAATATGCTGATGGCGTGATCATCGGCAGCTCCGACCTGGAAAAGGACCTCGCGAAGTATGTGAAAGCACTGGGTAAACCTGTGCTGGAATTCGCAAAAGAGGAGTACCTGCAGAAATATGCTGCATTTTACAACGAACTCTATCAATAATTCTCCAAGAACACCGTTATAGGCAGGATGAATCGTGTGCTGTTTCTGTTGATGTGCGGATGGATGGTCATCCTGGCATCTTGCGACAAGGAAAACTTTATCGGCAAAGACCTTTTGCCGGAAGAAGATCTGCTTAACTCTGAGCGGATAGATACTTTCCACATCGTTACCTATACCGATCGCGATGATTCAGTGGTGACCAGTCAGAATCGCTTTTACGCGCTGGGTTCCCTGTCTAACGACCGTTACGGCAACTCCACGGCGTCCATTTACGCCCAATTGCGCCTGCCTGCCGCCAACCTGTTCTTCGGTGAGTCGCCGGTGGTGGACAGCGTTGTGCTCACCATGGATTACAGTTCCTATCACGGAGATACCTCCCTGAAGCACAGTGTGAACGTTTATCGTGTGGCCGAGCCCATGCTGACTACCCGCAATTACCACAACGACGAGCGCTTCCGCACCCTGCCGATCCCCATTGGCCGTAAAGTGAATTTCAAGGCCAACCTGTTCGATTCGCTGACCCTGGCCGACGGATCCAAGTGGGAACCGCACCTGCGTATCAATCTGTTCAATTCATTCGGCACCAACCTTATCAATCTCGACTCTACATTCCTGACTTCCGATACCGCTTTCATTGAATACCTGCAGGGGATCTGCATTCAGCCCGATACCACAGCCGGTTTTTCCAATGGTATCATGTCGTTCGACCTCGCATCCTCCATATCCGGTGTGCGTGTGTATTACCGTAATGCCGAGGCCGACTCGCTCAGTATTCTCTTTCCCTTTACCGGTGTAAAGACAAACTATTTTACCCACCAGTACGGTCCTGAAACCGATGCTTACGCCGCTTTATCGGCGCCGGATACCACTAACGGTGACGCCTTTACCTATGTGCAGGGATTCGGCGGACTCCGCACGATCGTAAAGTTGCCTACACTCACCGATCTCACGGATGTATCGGTGAACAAAGCTGAACTGGTGCTGACCATGACCAATGACGGTGCACGGTTTTTCCCGGCTCCACCCAAGGTAGGACTGGTGGCGCTGGACTCGCTGGGTCGGAACTTCTATTATGTGAACCTGTATTCCTTTGAGTTGTATAGCACCATCCTCGATGATAACTTCGGCCAGACCGATATTGGCGGGATCGCTGTGAAGACCACCCATGATGCTACCGGCCGCACTGTGTATGAATACCGGTATAACATCACCCGTCAGGTGCAGGATATTATCGACGGCGATCTCGAGAATCACGGATTCGCGTTGATATGTTTCCCCGGAAATCGTGTTCCGAATGCCGTAACTTTAGGTGGGCCGCAATGTATACGTGAAGAGTTCAGGCCTCGTTTCAGTATTACCTATACAACCATAAACAAGTAAAGCAACATGTGTGGCATCGTTGGGTATATCGGACACCGCCAGGCGTATCCGATCCTCATCAAAGGCCTGCACCGTCTGGAGTACCGTGGGTACGACAGCGCAGGTATAGCGTTGATCAATGGCGACCTGCGTGTATATAAGATCGCCGGAAAGGTGTCGGAGCTGGAAAAGGAAGCTGAGGGCAAGAATGTCCATGGCACCTGCGGCATCGGTCACACCCGCTGGGCCACCCACGGGGAACCCAATACACGCAACGCACATCCGCATGAAAGCGAATCGCGTAACCTGGCCATCATCCATAACGGTATCATTGAGAATTATGCTGCACTGAAAACAGAGCTGAAGAAACGCGGACACGCATTTCAGTCAGATACCGATACAGAAGTACTCATACACCTCATCGAAGATATTCAGCTAAACGAAAAGCTCGACCTCGTTGAAGCGGTGCGCGTAGCCCTCAATCAGGTGGTTGGGGCGTATGCGATCGTGATCGTCAGCAAAGACGAACCCGATATGCTCATCGCGGCACGCAAATCCTCACCCATGGTCGTGGGCATCGGCGAAGGCGAATTTTTTGTTGCCTCCGATGCCAGTCCGCTCATTGAATATACCCGCAATGTGGTATACCTCAATGACGAAGAGATCGCCATCGTGCGCAGGGATAAGGAACTGGAGATCATCACTATTCATAATGAGACTATCACGCCCTATATGCAGGAGTTGCAAATGCAACTCGATATGATCGAAAAGGGCGGGTATGATCACTATATGCTCAAGGAGATCTATGAGCAGCCAAATTCCATCAAGGACAGTATGCGCGGCCGTTTGATAGGTTCACGCAATACCATCGTGCTGGGCGGTATCAAGGAGTATGAAAAGAAACTCGTGAATGCCCGTCGCATCATCATTATCGGATGTGGCACTTCATGGCATGCCGGACTGGTTGGTGAATATTTATTTGAGGATCTGGCGCGCATTCCGGTGGAGGTGGAATATGCCTCTGAATTCCGCTATCGCAATCCGGTGATCAACGAAGATGATATTGTGATCGCCATTTCACAAAGCGGTGAAACAGCGGATACGCTGGCAGCGATCGAACTGGCCAAATCCAAAGGGGCTACCATCTTCGGTATCTGTAATGTGGTGGGTTCCAGTATTCCGCGTGCCACACATGCCGGTTCTTATACGCACGCCGGCCCGGAGATCGGTGTGGCCAGTACCAAGGCGTTTACCGCTCAGGTCACCGTACTCACACTTATGGCGCTGGCCATCGGACGTAAGCGCGGGACAATCACCGAAAGTAAATATCAAAGCATCGCTATTGAGCTGAGCAAGATTCCGGAGAAGGTGCAGGAAGTGCTCAAGGCCAACGCGCATATCAAGCAGATCGCAGAAGAATACCTGCATGTGCACAATTTCCTCTACCTGGGCCGCGGGTATAATTTTCCGGTGGCACTGGAAGGTGCTTTGAAGCTGAAGGAGATATCATATATCCATGCAGAAGGTTACCCCGCTGCGGAAATGAAACATGGTCCTATCGCACTGATCGATGAGAACATGCCGGTGGTGGTAATGGCAACCAATATGAGTGCACACGATAAGATCGTGAGCAATATTCAGGAAATACGCGCACGCAAAGGGAAGATCATCGCTATCATCAGCGAAAGTGATGAAGTGATCGAAGAGATGGCTGAGCATGTGATCCGCATACCGGATACAGAAGAGTCACTCACTCCGTTATTGAGTGTGATCCCACTGCAATTACTGGCATATCACATTGCCGTAATGTTGGGCAGGAATGTCGATCAGCCGCGCAATTTGGCAAAGTCGGTTACCGTGGAGTAATTTCTCCCTCACGGTTGAATCCCGCTATCAGTTATTGGGGGCACCCGCATCGATCCAGCATTCGAACTGGGCACGCTGCTCACATGTCATTTCAATATTGCCTGCCGGCATATTTTCAGTGGTGACGACTTCACGCAGCAGTTCTCCACTGTTCGCTAGTCCCGATAAATTCGCATAACTATCAAATGAACCGCCATGGCAGCCGCTCAGAGCGCATTTAGATGCTGCCAGCGGCTGGATCGTGCCGGAGAAAGTAACCCCGTTGCAGTCAACCGTGGCATCACAGCCTGCGGTCGTCTTTGAACAGGAGGTAATAGCTGCGGATACAGAGATCATGATCACGAGAGCGGTAACGATACGTTTTCTTGACATACGGTCGGGATGTATTTTAGTTTGATGAACGCGCATTAGCTGAGATACGGTATCCTGAATAACAATTTTTTTCAGGATTGGTTTTCAGGGCTCACCGGGTACATAAAAAAACCTGCCGCAAAGGCAGGTTCCTTATTCTTTCGCGGAAGCGATTTACTTGATGGCTGTATTGAACTTGCCGGTCACCGCATTCCAGTTGATCACATTCCAGAAAGCTGAAATGTAGTCGGGACGACGGTTCTGGTAGTTCAGATAATAGGCATGCTCCCACACATCCAATCCGAGGATCGGCGTGCCTTTGGTGTCAGCAATGTCCATCAGGTTGTTGTCCTGGTTCGGGGTAGAGGTAACAGCCAGTTTTTTATCCGGTGTAACGATCAGCCATGCCCATCCGCTGCCAAAACGAGTAGTGGCCGCAGTGTTGAAGGTCTCCTTGAATTTCTCCCAACCGCCCAGATGGGTATCGATGGCCGCCATCAGGTCGCCGGATGGTGCGCCGCCGCCGTTCGGGCCCATGATCTCCCAGAACAGGTTGTGGTTGTAAAAGCCGCCGCCGTTATTGCGCACCGGCATGGATATCTTGCCTACATTGGCCAGGATATCTTCAATGGACTTGTTTTCCCATTCCGTGCCGGCAATGGCGTTGTTCAGGTTGTTGGTATACGCTGCGTGATGCTTGTCGTGGTGGATCTCCATGGTACGTGCATCGATATGCGGTTCCAGTGCATTGAATGCATACGGGAGAGCCGGTAATTGAAATGCCATAAGGTGTATTGTTTAGTTTGTTAGAATGAAAAAATAGGGTTTCGCCCGAAGGCATAAAGATAAAACGCTTTGATCGGAAACGAGTTCAGAAAAAGGTGTCGGGATGGTGAATCGTTCTGCGCAGGAAACAGGAGATGGTCGAAATGTGCGAGGTCTGCGACCTTTCACCAACTCCCATGCAGACTATCCGCTGTCACCGCTTCCCGGTGAAGAACTGCTGCAACATGGTTTTGGCAACCTCTGCCTCCACACCATGTCGCACCTCCGTTCTCGGGTGCAGGAGATGCTGATGCCGCGAATATCCCATTTTGGGGTCGGAAGCGCCGTATACGATCCTGCCAATCTGGGCCCAGTGGCTGGCAGCAGCACACATAGGGCAGGGCTCAAGCGTAACATAGAGCGTGCAGGCATTCAGGTATTTCGACTGAAAATGATTGCAGGCAGCCGTAATGGCCTGCATCTCGGCATGGGCAGTAGGGTCGTTGAGTCGCTCTACCAGGTTGTGCGCCTTGGCAATGATCTGTGTGCCGCTCACGATGATGGCACCCACGGGCACCTCATCCTCCTCCAGCGCCTGCTGCGCCATTTTGAGCGCCTCCTGCATGAAGAACACATCCGGCTCCTGTATGATACCCATGAGGCAAAAATAGTGATTGGTGAGTAGTGAGTGGGTCAGTGGGTGAATGGGTGA
>DAIMYJ010000100.1:0-2731 GCA_036734545.1 Chitinophagales bacterium | reverse complement strand
TCCCCCAATCCCTTAAATTATCTTAACAACCCCACCCCGCGTTAAAATATGCGATAACTTTACCCCATGTTCAAGATCCCTCTGTTAGCAGGCTTTTTGGCGGTTTCCATGTTGGTGTCGGCACAGCGTTCCGTATCGCTGCAGGACTGCATCAAACTGGCCACCGAGCAAAACCTGAGCCTGCGTCAGGGCGCTGCCGGCGTGCAATTGTCGGAGAAAGCGGCCAACCAGAGCCGGTTGCTGCTGTTGCCCAACCTCAACGCCGGAACCTCGTATTTCTGGAATTTCGGTTATACCATCGATCCGGTAACCAACCTGCCTTTATCCAATAATTTCCAGGCCAACAGCTATCAGGTGAATGCCGGGCTGAACCTGTTCAGCGGCGGTAATGTGGCCAACACCATCCGGAAGAGTCAAACCGACCTGCAGGTGGCGAACATGAATTATACTGCCACAATAGAAAATGTGCAGTTTCAGGTGATCGCGGCCTATCTGGCCGTGATGTTCGCTGAGGAACAACTGAAGGTGGCCGATCAAAAGATCGTAACTACAGAAGCGCAACTCACCGATTCGCGAAAACTTGTGCAGGCAGGTGCACTGCCCGAAGGAAATTTACTCGCCATTGAGGCGCAGCTGGCACAGGATCAGTTGTCGCGCATTCAGGCCGATAATCAGGTGCAGCAAACCTATCTCGATCTGAAACTGCTCATACAGGCAGATCCCGCCGAAAACCTGGAAGTGATATTTCCGGAGGTGGCCCGCTTCGATATGGTTAAAGCAGCACCGGTGCCGGAGGTGCAGTCGGTCATCGATTATGCTATCACCCACCGCGCCAGTATCAAGGTATTCGATTACCAGCTGCAAAGCGATGAATATGCCCGCAGGATAGCCGGAGCAGGTGCCTATCCGACCTTGTCCATGTTCGGACAGATCAGCACCAACTTTTCAAATGCCGAGTATCCGCAATTCGGTATCGAAGCACTGCCTTTCAACGAACAGATCAATAACAACCGAAGTGAAGTGGTGGGTATTTCACTGCAGATACCACTGTTCAACAACGGACAGGTATTGATGGCCAAACAAAATGCCGACCTGTCGCTCATCAACACCCAACTGAATCGCGAAATAGCGATCAATAATTTGCGCAAGACCATCACCCAGGCGGTGAATGATGTACGCGCTGCCAAAGCGTCGTATGCGGCTGCGGAGAAAAGTTTCAATGCAGCGGTGAACGCTTTCGATTTTGCTGAAAAGAGATTCAAAGCCGGCACCACCAGCGCATTTGATTATACCAATGCACTCAATGCCAAAGCACAGGCAGAATCCCTGCTCGTGCAGGCGAAGTATGATCTGATCTTCAAAACCAAGATCATCGACTATTATCTGGATAAACCTCTTGACTTTTAAATTCCCGTTATGCGCATAGTGAAAATCCTCGGAGCTATTGTAGTGGTGCTGATCATTGTCGTGATCATCGGTAATAAACAGGGCTGGTTCGGCAGCGGCGCCGGTATTGAAGTGACCTCCGATACTGTGGAAAAGCGCACCGTGGTGGAAACAGTTACGGCCAGCGGAAAGATTTATCCCGTTAGTCAGGTGGCCATCGCTGCAGAGATCAGCGGAGAGATCGTGGAACTGGCAGTGAAGGAAGGCGATAAAGTGAAAGAAGGTGCACTCCTGATGCGCATCAATCCCGACCTCTACGAAAGTCAGGTGGAGCAGGCACAGGCCGCTCTTGATAATACCAAAGCGCAATTATCGACCGCACGCGGACGTGTACTACAGGCTAAGATGCAGCTCGACAATGCCAAGATCGCTTTCGACCGCTCATCACAACTGCTGAAGGATAAGGTGATAGCACAGTCGGAGTATGAACAGTCGCAACTGGCATACCAAACCGCACAGGCAGAATATGAGATCGCCAAGGAAGGCGTTACGGCCATGGAGTATACCGTAAAAAGCAGTGAGGCCATGCTCAAGGAGATGCGTAACAATTTCAAACGCACCGCCATCTATGCACCTGCTTCAGGCACGGTCGTGGGACTGAATAAAAAGAAAGGGGAGAAGGTCCTCGGTACTATCCAGATGACGGGCGACCAGCTCATGACCATTGCCGATCTCACGAACATGGAGATACAGGTGGATGTGAGCGAGAATGACGTGTTGCGCATTGATGTGGGTGATACCGCAGAAGTGGAAGTGGACGCATACCTCAACCGCAAATTCAAAGGCGTGGTATTCCAGATCGCCAATTCCGCAGGCAGCAGCGGCAGTGTGTTGTCTGCCGTTACCGATCAGGCCACGAACTTCAAGGTGAAGATCTATATCCTGCCCGAAAGTTATCAGGACCTGATGACTGCCAGTGGCGATAAATATCCCTTTTATCCCGGCATGAGTGCTACCGTGGAGATCAAAACAGAAGTAGCAAGAGATGTGCTCACCGTGCCGATACAGGCTGTGGCTGCACGAGAGGATACCACGTCAACTGCAAAGGATAAACCGGTGAAAGAGATCGTGTTCCTGCTTGAAGGCGATAAAGCCAAAGAGGTACAGGTAAAGACCGGCTTACAGGACGATGCATACATTGAGATCAAAGAAGGCCTCTCTCAGGGCGCCAAAGTGATCAGCGGTCCGTATAACACCATCACCAACGTACTCAAGGAAGGTGATGTGGTAAAAGAAACCAAAGCAGAGAAGAAGCAGTAAGGTTGAAGGTTAAGAGTTGAAGGTT
>DAIMYJ010000099.1:0-10326 GCA_036734545.1 Chitinophagales bacterium | reverse complement strand
GAGGGCGTATAAAATGGACAGGTTGCCACCGATCAGTATCCCTTTTGCCGAGCCCTGTATATTCAGCGGATGGGCAGGAGCCTGCACCGGTTCCGCGGTATGCATCAGGGCGTTGCGAATGGAGTGGATGGCGGCATCTGTATTATGGTGAAAGGTGAATGGCATGGCACAGTGCAGGGTAGGGAGGCCCAGTTTATCGTTGATGTGTGCATGTAATACGGTTACGTCACTGAATCCGCACAGGTATTTTGGTTGCTCCATAAAAGCCGTAAAGTCGAGCATATCCAGAATGCGGATGGTGCCATAACCGCCCCGCATACAGAGAATAGCCCTGATGTCGGGGTTGTCCATCATATGTTGCAGGTCGTTGGCCCTTTCGCGGTCTGTTCCGGCAAATTGATGCCAGCGCGCAGTGAGTGCGTTGCCGGGAACGGGTATGCATCCCCAGGCCTGAATCACACGCATCGCATCGTTGATGGTTTCCTGATCCACCCATCGGGCGGTAGCCACCAGTCCTATTTTGTCTCCTGCGTTTATGTGCATCCCATTGCGCATAATATGTGTAATTTTGCCTCCAAAATTGGACAAATCTTGCAAGAACCGAAAAGATATTTGATCACATCCGCGTTGCCTTATGCCAACGGGCCGCTGCATATCGGACATATTGCGGGTGCTTACCTGCCGGCCGACATCTATGTGCGGTATCTGCGCAGAATGGGTAAGGATGTGGTTTTTATCTGTGGTTCTGATGAACATGGCGCTGCCATTACCATCCAGGCTAAGAAGGAACAAACCACGCCAAAGGCCATCATAGATAAATATCACACCATCATTGAAAAGGCTTTCCGGGATCTGGGGGTCAGTTTTGATATTTATCATCGCACTTCTTCTGAGATCCATCATGCCACTTCTCAGGAGTTCTTCCGCCGATTGTATGATCAGGGTGTTTTTGAAGAACGGGAGAGTGAGCAATACTTCGATGAGGCCTATCAGCAATTTCTTGCCGACCGATACATCATGGGCACCTGTCCTGTGTGCAGCAATCCGTCGGCTTATGGCGACCAGTGTGAAAAGTGTGGTACATCATTATCACCCACCGATCTGATCGACCCGGTGAGTACATTGAGTAATCAGCCGCCCGTAAAGCGGTCGACCAAGCACTGGTATTTGCCGTTGAATAAATTTCAGACCTGGCTGGATGCCTGGATCATACAGGGCGAGGGCAGGAAAGAGGAGTGGAAGAAAAATGTATTAGGTCAGTGTGCCAGCTGGCTGAAGGAAGGATTGCATCCCCGTGCGATCACACGCGATCTCGACTGGGGTGTTAAAGTGCCAATTCAGGGTGCAGAGGGTAAAGTGTTGTATGTGTGGCTGGATGCACCTATCGGATACATCAGTGCTACCAAGCAATGGGCATTGGACCGCGGTAAAGCATGGGAGCCTTATTGGCAGGATGCGGAGACCAAGCTGGTGCATTTTATCGGCAAGGACAATATCGTCTTTCACTGTCTGATCTTCCCGTGTATCCTGAAAAGTCACGGCGACTATATCCTTCCCACGAATGTTCCGGCGAATGAGTTCATGAATCTGGAGGGCGATAAGATGTCGACCTCCCGTAACTGGAGTGTGCAGGTGCATACCTATATGGAGGAGTTCCCCGGCAAGGAGGATGTGCTGCGCTACGTTCTGTGCGCCAATATGCCGGAAACCAAGGATAGCGAGTTCACCTGGAAGGATTTTCAGGCGCGCAATAACAATGAGCTTGTGGCGATCTATGGCAACTTTGCCAACCGCGTAATGGTACTCACGCAGAAATATGCCAATGGCGAGGTGCCTGCTGCGTCTGCGGCGCTGGATGCCGAACCCTATGTGCAGGAATACGGGTCAGCGGTGCGTGCTCTGGCCGATCAGTATGCACGGAGTATCGAGTCATATCGTTTCAGGGATGCCCTGATGGCCTTTATGGATGTGATACGGCTCGGTAATAAGCTATTGACCGATTATGAGCCCTGGAAGCTCATCAAGACAGACGCAGACCGCACCCTTGGGGTAATGCGCATCTGCCTGGAGAGTCTGGCCGATATCGCCTGTCTGGGTGAGCCTTTCCTGCCATTCAGTTCCCGGAGGTTGTTTGATTATCTGGGCATGGTAGACCCCGGGGGTATCACTTCCGGCGGCCGTAGACTTGCCGGCGGGGCGAAGCTGGGTCAGCCGTTCTATCTGTTCGAAAAGATCGAGGACCCGGTCATTCAGGTTAAACTGGATGCCCTGGAAGCCATACGGCAGGCCCGTACGGGTGCTGCTGATGCGCCTGTGACCCCCTCTGACAAAGGGTTTGCGCCTGTGAAGGCACAAATCCAGTATGATGATTTTGCCAAACTGGATATCCGGACGGGGCTGGTGCTGGAAGCAGAGCCGGTGAAAGGGGCAGACAAGCTGCTGAAACTCACAGTGGACCTGGGTTTTGAGGTGCGCACCATCGTATCGGGCATAGCGCAGCATTTTACACCGGACCAGGTGCGTGGCAGAAAAGTTCTGGTGTTGGTCAACCTCGCCCCCAGAAAGATGCGCGGCGTGGAGAGCAACGGCATGATCCTGATGGCAGAGGCTGCCGATGGGCAGCTGTTGTTTGCATCACCGGAGGGTAACGCTGCGCCCGGAGATACCATAAGTTAAATTACAGTTTACGGTTTTTTGAAAGCAACGAACGGGCGTTGAGCGCCGTCTTGGGTTGGCTGTACACTTGTAAAAACAGCCTATATGTCAGCCAAATTTGTTTACGGCCGTATACGGTTTCATTGGGGGAATACCCTTATCTTTGCACGAAATTTTGAAAATCATATGAAGAGTTTTTCTTCAGTGGGTCTGCTTATCCTGATGGCGACCTGTTCTCTTACCCTGCATGCACAAACGCCTGTTATTCCTGGTGTTTCAACTTCGACACTGGAATCTCTGGGTTTTGATACCGGTGAGATCGATGCGATCATGAGTACCAGCGGAGCTTCGACCTCGATCGATGCTGCTGCCCAGATCCAGGATGCACAGCAGTCTGCCGTAGAGCAGGCCACTGAGCAATTGAATAATATGCCTGCTGCCGCTCCGGTATCACCTGCTGTAGTGGCAGAAGTGATCGGAGACGGAGGTGCGCCTGCAGCTGCCGCTGCCGGCGTGTGGGGGCAGGATTTTTTCCGCAATGGTTCGGTAGATCTGTTTGACAAGGTTCCCAATGCCAAGGTGAGCGATAATTATATCATCGGCGAGGGCGACCAGCTGACCGTATCTATTTGGGGGTATGCGTATTACAACTCCAACTTCACCGTAAATGATGAAGGCTATATCACCACAGTAGAGGTAGGCCGCATTTATGTGAAAGGGCTTACCTACAGCGCTGCCCGTCAGTTACTGCGTCAGCGTTTTGCTTCTGCATTTGACCTCGTGAACTCGAAATTCGACGTTTCACTTACCTATTCCAAGACCATCAAGGTCAATATCGTGGGAGAAGTAGTGAATCCGGGTTCTTACAATATTTCTTCTTTGAACACGGCGTTCAATGCACTGGTTGCTGCCGGCGGAGTTACCGATATCGGTTCGGTGCGCAGCATTCAGGTGAAGCGCAACGGCAAGGTGATCAAAACGCTGGATGTTTACCAGTTCCTGATGAATCCGGGTTCAACGGATGATACTTATCTGGAGCCGAATGATTACATCATTGTGAACGGTATCGGTCGTGTGGTGGATGTGCAGGGCGAGATCAACCGTCCGCTCAAATATGAATTGATCAAAGGTGAGAACCTGAATGAAGTGATCGCTTATGCAGGTGGACTTCGTTCGACAGCATACAAGCGCAATGTGACCATATATCGTTATTTCAACAACGAGAACATTGTGCTGGATATCAACCTCGACAGTCTGGAGCGCGAGCGTGTGAACTTCCCGCTGCTGGATGGTGACAAGATCACCTTTGCCCGCATCCCGGAGGTAGTGGAGAATATCGTTACCATTCAGGGTTCATGCCGTTTCCCCGGCAATTACCAGCTCATCGAAGGTATGCGCATCTATGACCTGATCCAGAAGGCAAAAGGGCTGAATTATGATGCTTATACTGACAGGGCATACCTGATCCGTAAGAATGACAAGATGAATGACATCTATGTGCCGTTCGATCTGTCAGAGGTGCTGGAAAATCCTGCTTCTCCTTTCAACTTTGAACTGGCCAAGTTTGATGTCATCGATATCTTCAGCAAGCAGGAGTTCCGTGAGACCTTTACCGTGTCTATTGACGGTTCCGTAAAACAACCCGGTTCTTTCCCTTACTTTGAGAAAATGACCCTGAAGGACCTGCTTTATTATTCAGGAGGTTTAAAGGTGGAAGCCGCCAACAGCAGGATAGAAGTTGCCCGTATCGTGAACTTCAATGAGGCCAGCTCAGATAATGAGCCAACGCGTGTAGTTATCCAGTCGATCAGCATCGGCAAGCAGCTGGAACTGGATGATGCAGCCAACACTTTCCAGCTTCAGCCCTACGATCAGGTGTTTGTGCGCAACACACCTGAGTTCGAATATCAGAAGAATATTACGGTTTTAGGTGAGGTGAAATTCCCGGGCGTATATACCCTGACCTCTCGTACTGAAACACTGGCAGATATCATTGAGCGTGCCGGCGGTTTGTCGCAGTGGGCGTATGCCGAAGGCGCTACCATGAATCGTCAGGATGCGACCTCCACATTGGTATTCCTCCACAAGGCTCTTGAGAACCCTGAGTCAAAGTATAACTATGTGTTGCGCGAAGGTGATGTGATCACGGTGCCGAAGCAGGGTGACCTGGTGGCGTTGAAGGGTGAGATCCGTTATCCGTTCGTTGGAGATCCGGGAACAGTGGTAGTTCCTTTTGAAAAGGGACGTTCTGCCCGTTATTTCGTGAAGAAGTATGGTAAGAACTTCGGTGAAGATGCCAAGCGCAGTGAGACCTACATCGTTGAACCCAACGGTTACGTGCGCAGAACGCATAATTTCCTGTTCATTCATTTCTATCCGCGTGTAAAAGTGAAAGGCTGTCAGATCGTTGTGCCCGAGAAGCCTGAGGACAAGGAGGCACCGGAGACACCGACAGCACCGGCCGAGCCATTTGACTGGAATACCTTTATGAGCACGTTGAGTGCCGGTATTTTGAGTTTCGCCACCATATATGTTCTGGTACTGCGAGTGCCTGAGTAAACAATTGAAAGAACCGGATAGCTCATTACCTTATGCAATACGATCGTCCGTATAATGATGAAATAAATATTGGTGACCTGTTCACCAAGTTTGGCGAGTATCGTCGTCACCTGATCAAAAAATGGTGGGTGATCCTGATCGTTGCCATTGCGCTGGCCATTGGACTTCGGTTCTATGCCGTTTGGAAGAAAGAAAAGTATGTCGCACATGCCGACTTTGCCGTAAAAGGTACGGAAGGTTCTTCCACCTCGTCGCTGGCATCACTCGCCAGTTCTTTCGGTATTGGTATCACCACGGGTACGGAATTTACCAACGAGTTGTTCCTGGGTATTTTGCAATCCAGGACCTTGGTGAAGGAGGCGTTAATGCAGCGCAGAACACTAACCTTGAAGAAAGGTGAGCCGCCGAGGGAGGACTATCTGGCGAATTTCTATGTTGAAATGTATCCGCGCTGGGCTAAGAAAAAGAAGGTGAAGAACTTCCGTTTGGAACACGGCTCTCTGGATTCCATTACGCGATACGAGGATAGCTGTTTGACCGTGATCTATGATGAGATCGTAGAGAATGACATCTCAACCGAATTTAGTGACGATCTGGGTATGAACCAGATGGAGGTGTCGTCGCTCAGCTATGATTTTTCCTATTACCTGGCCGATTATCTTGCGTTTGCGGGCTCTGAGTATTATATCAATAATCAGGTGACCAACGAGCAGAAGACGGTAAACCTCATGCAGGGCAAGGCAGATTCATTACGTGCATTGCTCGACCAGAAAGAGGAGCTTTTGGCGCGTATCCAGGACGGAAGCGCCTTTCAGGTGAAGTTTTCGGGTTATCTCAGTCAGAACCGATTGATACGTGAGATCGGGCTGATCACAACAGAATATTCTACTACTTACGCGCAGTTGCAGCTTGCGTTGTTCGACCTGCAAAACAAGACACCGTTGGTGGATATGATCGACAGGCCGAAGTTTGCCACCATCAAGGAGAAGGAGCAAACCACCATGATGATGATCATCGGGTTCATTCTCGGCACTATTTTATCCTCTATCGTTTTGAGTTTCCGGAAGTACATCCGGGATAGTGTTGAAGAGGCACGGCAGAAGCAGCTGGTGATCGAGAATTATCACAAGGAGCAGGCTGAACAATCGCTGATCGACAAAGACAGTAACAAGATATAACCCAATTGCTGAATAAACCGGAGGACTGATCGTCGATGATCTTTAACTCATTACATTTTCTCATTTTTCTTCCGGTAGCGATCTTCTGCTATTTTGCCATTCCGTATAAATGGCGATGGCTGTTATTATTGTTCTCCAGCTATTATTTTTATATGAGCTGGAAGGCTGAGTATGCTTTCCTGATCGTATTTTCCACTACCGTTGATTACATCACGGCCAATCAGATGGCCAGGCGGTCGACCAAGAAAGAGCGCAAGCCCTTTATGTTGATCAGTTTGTTCTCCAATCTGGGCCTGCTGTTTGCATTCAAGTATTTTAACTTCTTCAATGATACGACGAGGGCGGTCTTTGACTCCTTTGACATTTTTTACAATGTGCCGGAGTTCAACCTCTTCCTGCCTGTGGGTATCTCCTTTTATACATTTCAGGCGCTGAGCTATACACTGGATGTGTATCGCGGTGATGTGAAGGCGGAGAAACACTTCGGTTATTTTGCCCTGTTCATTTCCTATTGGCCGCAGCTGGTGGCCGGGCCAATTGAGCGCCCCGGGGATCTCCAGCCGCAGCTGAAAAGTAATTTCGATTTCGATTACGAACGAACCAAAAAGGGGTTGATACGTATCCTGTACGGATTCTTCAAAAAATCTGTCATCGCCGATCGTCTGGGCATATTTGTTCAGCAGGTATATGGCCAGAGTGATGGCATGGGTGGCTGGATCTATCCAGATTTTGACCACGGCGGATTTCCGGTGGTTTTAGCTACCTGGTTCTTTGCCATTCAGGTATACTGTGACTTTAGCGGATATTGCGACATCGCCATCGGCAGTGCCAAGATCATGGGGCATAATCTGACCGATAACTTCCGTACGCCCTATTTTTCCAAATCCATACGGGAGTTCTGGGAGCGCTGGCACATTACACTTACCGTATGGGTGCGCGACTATTTATACATCCCGTTGGGTGGAAGCCGCGTCTCTTTCGGCAGAATGCTGTTCAATAACTGGTTTACCCTCACGATCATGGGCTTTTGGCACGGCGCCAACTGGACCTATATCATGTTTGGGGTCATACACGGGTTCTATATTGTCGTCAGCAGGGTCAGGGATAAATTCATGCCCAAAATGGTCCTTACTAGGTGGTTGCCGAACATGGTATGGCTTACCAATTTTTTACTCATGTTCTGGATCTTCAACCTGACCTGTATCCCGGATATCTTCTTCCGTTCGAATACGGTGACCGATGCCTGGGCGACGATAGGGGCAATGTTCGAGCCGAGCACTACCCATGCCTTCATTCATAACAGCGCCATGAAAGGCGCCGTGCCGAGTGTTGTGGAGTTTTGGGTGAGCATCGTGTTGATCGCGATCTTGATTTTCATTGATTACAATCTGTATATCCGCAAGAGCGCCACTATAGAGGATCAGGTAGCTAAGCGACCCTGGTACATACGTTGGGGTTATTATATTGTATTCTTATTGATCGTGGCCTGTTTTGCGGTAACAACAAGTTCAGTGTTCATCTATTTTGCCTTCTGATATGGTAAGAAAGTTGTTCATACGATTCGGTATCCTGTTGGTGATCGTGTATGCGATCTGCCAGGTGATATTGTATTCCATGCCTTTCTCCTGGGGTAACACACGTTTGAACACGAAGTATGAGGCCTATAACCGGACACCTGATCAGTACAATACCTTATTGATCGGTGCCAGTACAACATACCGGCACATCAATCCCAAACTGTTTGATTCTGCCGTGAACGCCCAGTATCCGGAGTTGAACATTCGCAGCTATAATTTCGGCATCCCTGCCAACCGTACGCCGCAAACCATTTATATGCTGGAAAACCTGTTGGATCAGCATGGCGATGCCATCCGATATGTGGTCATCGACCTGTCGGAGCTGACCAAAATGGGAGCGGATAATCTCCACAAGAAGGAGATGCTGTATTGGTATACATGGGACAATATCGGTGGCGTAATGAAAGCTTCGTATGAATCAGAGAAGGGAATGAGCAACAAATTCGGTGTTCCCGTGCTGCATGCGTTCTCCTTTGCCGAAAAGTCTTTTTTGGTAGGCATGGGACCTACAGTGGTGCAGCAGCATGCCGGTTTGAATACAGAGCCGCTTTCGGTTGGGCCTGACGGTAATGGGTTTTATTCACTTGATCAGGAAATGCATGATGACCCGCAGGGTGATCTGGCCACACGATATAATGAACTGCGTACGCCGGATACGATCGCTTATCGTACGAAGCGATGTCAGTTCCTATTTGACAAGTACAAGGATGCGAGCAAGAATCCCAACAAGGAGATGGAGCATCAATTGCTCGATATCATCCGCACCTGTGAGAAGCGCGACATTAGTGTGGTGATCATGCTGTCGCAGCGTTTGGGCGACCGCTATGAGTATTTGATCCCGCTGTATAACCGTATCCCGGAAAAGAACCGTATCGGGTTTCAGGATCCTTCCGCTTATCCGATGCTGAATGAAAGAGATCATTTATTTGACCTGGCGCATTTAAATGAGCCGGGTTCGGAAATATTCACCGTGATCTTTGCACAGGAATGGTTGAAGCGATTGAGTATGCAGGGCCTGATCGAACCGCTTCCTGTGCCTGCACCTGATCTTTCACCAGAACAAACTTCCACCGATGGTGACTCGCTATGATCAGGAAAATCACCAAAAAATTTAAGCGCAAACTTACGGATCAGGACTTTAGCGAGATCCTCAAGAAGGGCTTTTCCGGTACTATCATCAGTTTGATCGGTCGTTTTTCCGGTTATTTGTTACTGATGGTGATCGGCTGGCTCTATGGCCAGGAGGCCATGGGGGTATACACCGTAGGGTTGAGTATTTTAAGTATCGTCGGCATTTTCGGCCGTTTTGGCGTAGACATGGCGATGTCAAGGTTCGTTGCCCAGTATGGCGGCGCCGGCAGGTGGGATCTTATCCGCAATGTGTATGGTATCGCTTTTAGGATCGTATTTGTATTAGGTGTGGTGTTGTCGGTGGCTACGTATTTCATTGTTCCCTATTATACCGATAATCTTTTTGACCCTACGGCAGCAAATTATGACCGGTATACCTTTTTCATGCAGTTATTCGCCGTTTCGATATTGTTTTATGTATTAGGCGGTTTGAGTGAGGAATGTATCAAGGGGTTAAAGAAGACCAAACAATACAGTTGGATCAGCCAAGTGGTGAATCAGGTGGCAGCTATCGTTTTCTTGTTGTTATTCGGCCTGTTTTCCCGCGATGAATTGTGGGTCAACCTGAGCTATTGTCTCGGCATTTTTGTTGCCTTTGCGATCGCACAGTTTTATTGGGTGTATTATTTGCGGAACCCGGAGGAGGGTGGGCGTGAGTTTCAGGTGCGCAGGAATCCCGCCAAGGCAAAACCCGGTAAGGCCGCTCCCGCCTTTCAGGTGCAGACCGACCAACCACTCACCACAGGTGAAATGCTGCGTATATCAGCCCCTATGATGTCGGCCAAGTACCTGACGATGATCTATACCTGGCTGGACATTCTTATTTTAGCCTGGTATGCACCGGAGTCTAAAGTGGCTATCTACCGTGTAGCTACCCGATTGACCTCGCTGGCTACCATTCCGTTGATCTCTATTAATTCCATTGCGGGCCCCAAGTTTGCGGAGGCCTACGGGAATCAGGATAACAAGGGGTTGCGCAATAGTGTGCGGCAGGCTACCCGAATGATCTTCTGGTCATGTGTGCCTATCCTGTTATTCTTCCTCATTCTGCCCAAGGTGGGCTTGTCTACCTTTGGCAGAGGTTTTACCGATGCTGAAGCAGTAACGGTATTCATTATTGTTACCCTGGGTCAGGTGGCCAACGTGCTAACCGGTCCCGTAACGGTATTACTGAATATGACCGGTCGGCAAAAGGTGACCATGTATTACGCTTTGGCGACCGTGGT